>NZ_CP139286.1:2459160-2766555 GCF_034067285.1 Acinetobacter pittii | reverse complement strand
AAATGGCATAGCTCAGTGTTGCTAAAATCACAACTTCCATCGCCGATTTTGCACCTAAAATCGAGAGGCTCATGAGTGGAATAATTGCCAAGAAAAATGCTGCACTGTACCAAGGACGGCGGCCGACTTTATCAATCATTAACGCGCAGATAATGGAGGCAATCACACCCACACCCGACGTAATCCAGCCATAACCTAAACTGGTTTGCAGCGATAGGCCAAAGTGCTGTTTGTAGAGAGAAGGCAGCCAAGTCACCATGGCATTGTTCACCATATACACGCAAAACCACATGCCCCATAGCGTAAAGGTACGTTTACGGTAGATGCCACGGAACAGCTCACGCCAGTCGGTTTTTGCCATGCCTTGCGGATTAATTTCTTTAACCACAGGTTCAGCCAAAGTTTTACCGCTTTTGATGGCACTGTCTTCAAAACTTTTGATGACTTTATCTGCTTCTTTAAAACGGCCTTTTGAAGCCAGCCAGCGTGGTGACTCAGGCAAGAAAAACCGTAAAGGAATGACCAGTAACGAAGGAATTAGGCCCACAATAAACATGACTTTCCAGCCGTAAATTGGCATCAGGAAAAATGCTGCCATGCCTGCAAACATCAGGCCGAGCGGGAATAAAACTTCATAGAGCAAGAAAAACTTACCGCGCTTTTCTGCACCAATAAACTCGTTAATATAGGCACTCGCCACAGGCACTTCACCGCCAGTTCCCACACCTTGTAAGAATCGGAAAATTAGCAGCGACATTCCGCTCCACGCAAACAGACAAGAAATGTCCATTGCCACAAACAGTAAAATGGTAAAAGACAGTACTTTTAAACGACCGACTTTTTCGGCAAGAGAACCAAAAAAGATCGCACCGACCAGTTGCCCGACATAGCCCGCAGCAATGATCGCACCGACATAGGCAGGCGTCAGGTGCCATTCGGTAATGAGTTGGGGTAAAGCAAAGGCAATTGCAAGAACAGTATAGGCGTCAAAAAAGGTCGCTATACCAATGGTAATTCGCATAAATTGCATTCGACCAGTGACGGGTAGCCGTTCAAGTCTTGCAATAATTTCCGCATTTTTTTGATGATGACTAATTTGTTCTACATCCGCTAGATTTGTCATCTTATATCTCCTTATCACTACATTCCTCGTAGTTTTGTTGTTCTATTTCGCACTACCTGTTCACCACAGTTTGCATGCTTTTTATTATTATTTTTAAGAGACATGCCCGATGTTTGGCCTCAGGCAGCGTACAGGAAAAAAAGGCTAGCGTACATGCTAGCCCGAATAGAATTTAAGCAACGGCTTGGGTTAAATCGACCTTGCCAATACCGGCTTGACGCATCGCATCATGAATTTCTTGCTCAGCACCATCTGCCAGTGGAAGCAGTGGCGAACGCACAGTGGCATGGTCCAAAATTCCTCGAGCAACCAATGCATGTTTAAGCGCGACCGTACCTTCCATGTGTGAACCGCGGTGATATACATTGCGAGTCACTGGTAATAATTGGTCGTGAATGGCACGCGCTTTAGCGTAATCTTTGGCTTTACCTGCTTTAATCATTTCAATTAACAGTTCAGGGGCAATGTTGCCATAGCCAACCAAAGCACCGTCTACATCAAACATGGTGTGAAGCAAATATTCATCGTGGCACGTCAACACTTGTAAGTCTGGACGTTCACGGCGAATAATCGGAATTTCCACATCCCAACGGCGCATGTTACGTACACCATTTTTCATGGCAAACACGCCTGGCTGTGCAGAAATGTCTAGTAGAGTCTCTAGGTCGTAAGTGGCCTTCGTTGCATCTGGATATTGGAATAAAATAGATGGCAAACCGCTTTCTTCATAAATTGCTTTATAGCGGTCTTGTGGTGCGCCTTTTTGATAACCAAAACGCAACCAACCATGTGAAGGGTAAATCAAACCTGCTGAAGCACCCGCACTCACTGCACGTTTTGCTTCTTCTGCTGCAACTGAAGTACCTTCGAGCGTAATCCCTGCGATTACCGGAATTTTGTCATCTACCGATTTAACAAAGCTTTCGATGACTTGCATTTGTTCTTTTTGCGACAAGAATGTTCCTTCACCTGCATGCCCAAGAACAACCAAGCCTTTCACACCATCAATGCTGCCTAACCATGAACCTAAACGTTGAATCGCATCATGGTCTACTTGTCCGTCACGGGTAAAAGGAGTCACAGGTGCTGGGGTTAATCCACGTAAATCTAAACTCATAATCGTACTTCCTATACAGTGTAATTAAATATTCTCTGGTTCTTAATCTGACTTAAATCGTGTTGTAGAGAACATGATTGGAGTATAGAAATAGGTGAGCTATGTAGGAATTACCAATTCTTGAATTTCAGTTATACTGAAAATGTATAGCTCAAAAGCATCAGTTTACGGTTTAGGAAGAATCGATGAATTATGAATTATGGAAAATATTTTTAGACGCGGTGGAACTCGGTAGCTTAAGCAAAGTCGCCATGCTGCATAACACCAACCAACCGCAAATCAGTCGGCAAATGAACGAGCTTGAAGCGCAATGCGGTGGCCGTTTGTTTAACCGAACTGGGCGCGGTGTCGAACTGACCGATTTAGGCCAGCATTTACTTCCTAAAATTCGTTCATGGCTGAACGTGACTGACCAACTTAATAATGAAATTTTGCACTCGACCGATACCCCAATTGGTACGGTTCGCATTGCCAGTTTGCCGTCTACTTCACATCCGTTGTTATCGACTCTGTATAAGGTGCTTCAGCAAAAATATCCCTTAATTAAACTCTCGGTGCGTGAAGGGCAAGGGGTGCATTTAGAAAAATGGCTTGAAGATGGCAGCGTCGATTTAGCCATACTCTATCGGTTTAACCCGACACCTAAACAGGGAGATGTTTACCTTACCCAAGCCGATACTTACTTAGTCGGCTGTGAAGGCGATGCACTCACTCAGGCAAATGAAGTCGAATTTAAAAAGGTAAGTCAGTTACCACTGGTCACGTTTTGCAGGCCAAGTAACTGGCGGAACTTTTTAGACCATATGGCTTATGAAAATGGGGTAGAGCTGAATATTGTGTTTGAGGCTGACTCGATTAGTTTACAAACCCATTTGGTTGCCGAATCTCGCATGTATACCATGCTGGGGCCGCAAGCGTTAAAGAAGGCCAGCCAATACACCTCAATTCAAGCTGCAAAAATCGTTAACCCTGCACTCAAGCGCTATATTTCTTTGTCTATTTCTAAACACGGCTATTTAACACCTGCGTGTAAGGCGGTGATGGAAGAAATTAGAAATCTTGCCGATTTGCTTTAAGGCATTGGTACATTTAAGAACGGCACTGTTGCATAGTACGCATCATGGTTTTTACAAAGTCACGGGGTACTTCGGGGCTTTGTAAACTTAAACTTCCAAGTTTATTCATAAGCTTAGGAGAGTATTGGCGTTCTAAACGGTGATAAATACATGTGCAGCTTGTACGGCTATGTCCAGCAGCTATGCATTTTGAGTAAAAGTCACGGTGTGCATGACTTTTATAGCCAGCAGAGGCAACCGATACAAATAATAATCCACCCAAAAAAACTAAAAAATTATAAAAAGACATATTCCTTCTCGTCGTTGTTGTTTTCTTTGTCAATCACTTAGCACTACAGCCATTTGTGCAAAATATTGGCGAAACTTGCGGCTTCATCATAGTCAGAACAGTTTTAGAGGTCAAATTGATTTGCGGATGAGAAGCGTTTAGTGTTTTAAAAGTAAACAATCCTTATTGTTGCTGTTTTGAAGACAGTGTTGCGACATTAAACACTCTATGTTTTTACATGCTTTTTTGTTTTTATAAACGCTTTAGTTTTGATTTGTTTTTAAATATTTAAAACATCTTTGTACTGAATTAATGACTTTA
Source organism: Acinetobacter pittii (assembly GCF_034067285.1). NCBI lineage: Bacteria > Pseudomonadati > Pseudomonadota > Gammaproteobacteria > Moraxellales > Moraxellaceae > Acinetobacter > Acinetobacter pittii. Next base: position 2,762,650 of record NZ_CP139286.1, on the reverse strand, counting down.
AAATAATAGGATGCAGCTTATGCCTGATACCTCAATGCAACAAGAGAAACAAAGTACTTGGGCCATATGTCGAGATCCAGTTTTATTGACGATGGTGGGCGGAGCAATTGACACCATTGGCTTTATTGCATTGTTTGGTTTTTTTACCGCGCATGTGACGGGAAACTTAGTGTTGGCGGGCGCTGCATGGGTTAAAGGTGGCTCAGGTCTATGGATCAAGCTCGCCGCAATCCCGCTATTTATTTTAACAGTGGTGATTACCAAACTGTTAATTGACCGCAGTCAGGTCAAGCACAAAATACTGTCGTATTTATTTTTATTTGAAGCCATTTTTCTATGTGCTTTTATGGTTGCAGGTCTTTATTTCGAGCCATTTAAAAATCCCGATGCATTAACAGTTGCAGTAACAGGCGGGCTGGGTTTAATTGCTTTGGCTATTCGTAATACTTCCAGCAAAACGCTCATTAAAAATATTAGCCCAAGTACCATGATGACCGGCAACACCACGCAGCTTGGTATTGATATTGCCAACTTGCTTAAAAACAATAATGCAGCTAATCGGGCTAGTTTTCTAAAAAGTGCCAGTATTGTGATTGGTTTTGTCATTGGTGCTTTCTTGGGAACGGTACTCTATGTCTATTTTGATTTCTGGAGTGTAGCGCCGTTTATCTTACCCATTTTGTATTTTTCATATTTAGCTTCACAGCAAAAGTTTAACCAAGCTTAATGAGAAAAAAGAATAAATTAGCCTGAATTAAAATGAGTTCAGGCTTTTTTCGCATTAAAGAAAAATGAAAGCTGAGACGAAATTGTTCGTTCACTGCTTTACAGGCATAATGACCAGATGGGGAATACATTCGATTAAGGAAGGCACAATGACAAAGTCTTATCATTATTTAGTGATAACAATAATGGCTTTGCTCAGTGGCTGTCAGGTTATTCATTTAAAAGAAAGTAATTTAAGCAATGCTTTAAAAAGTAAGAATGAAAGTATTCTGACAGATGGCACCTTAAGCCATCAAACTCAAAACTTACTGTATTTGGTCAAAAAAGACGAAAAGTCTTGTCTGCAAAATTTTGATGATTGTTTAAATAAAATTCAAAGCTTGTCTGAAAATAGCAGTCGAGAAGAACGCTATGCTGCGCTGAGTGAAATCTATTTAGCCAAGGCCTTAGATGTTGGGCGTAGTAGCCAGTGTAATGTCATTAGTAAAAGTAGCAGTTGTATTGAGCAAGAGTTAGCGTTGTTTGATAAAAGCTTACGCTATAGTTATGTCTATTTATTCGACTCTGAAGAGTCGCCGTTCGATCGGGTATTTGACCATCGCCAAAATCAGGTGCGTATTTTTTATAACGTTGCCTTGTCGAAGCTCATGACTACGTATTTTAATCATTTAAATACGCATCGTTTTCCACCGTTGCTGAAAGCAGACGGGCATGAGTACCACGTCAATTTTGACCACGCGCTAGATGTACAAAAAATTGAAGTCGATACTTTTCGCTCAAGCTATAACATGAACTTTTCTGGTTTTAATACCGTCAACCGTAAGGATGGTTTAGGCGCAGAGTTTATTGTCGGGCGTAAAGAAAATGATGTAAATCACGGCTTCATTTTAGACCCTGATGCTTTTTATGCTCAGCAGAATAATCCGAACATACATTTACCACGCTTCTTTCCGGTTACGGCTATTGCTTACCCTAAACAAAAAGCCACAGCAGATCAGGTCATTGCTGGGGCAGAGTTAGAAATTGCGATGTTTGATCCATATCGACAAGACCGCGTAAAGGTTGAGGGTGTGGACTATCCGCTCACTGCCAACTATTCGGCGCCTTATGGGCTTTGGCTGTCGAAATATAATTTAGGTGCAGCAGGCTATTGGTCCTTAATTAATAAAGAAGCCAATTTGATTATGCCGCATTTATATATGCTGGAACCTTTTAACCCAAATAAGAAAATTATTGTGTTTATTCATGGTTTAGCGAGTAGTCCAGAGGCTTGGGTGAGCCTAACCAATGATATTATGGGCGATGCTGAATTAAGACAAAATTACCAAGTTTGGCAGGTGTTTTATTCAACCAATATGCCGATTTTTGAAAGTCGTTTTCAGATTTATTCTTTGCTGAATCAAGCTTTTCAAAACGTTGCCAAAGACAGCTATGCCGCACATGATGCCGTGCTGGTTGGGCATAGTATGGGCGGTGTCATTAGCCGTTTATTGGTAAGCGATTCTGATGTTTCAGAGCAAGCCATACAAAAAATGAATGAAGCGCAATTAAACCGTTTAAAAGAAAATCCAGTGATTCGGGAGCGCTTTCAATTCAAAGCTTTGCCATATTTTAATCGGGTTGTTTTTGTTTCTGCGCCGCATCATGGTACAGACTACGCTGACCGATGGTTTACCCAAATTGCCCGCCGTGTTATTCGTTTGCCTGCTGATTTTTTTATTGCTGTTGAAATGAGAGATGAGAAAAACACGAAACTCAGAAAAGGCTTAATTGAAAACGGGGCAAGTAATTTAAGTCGTTCTTCTAACTTTATGCAGTTTACCCAAGCCATTCAACCATCGCCACAAGTGGTCTATCATTCGATTATGGGCAATATTGATGGCACGACTGATAAGTTAAAAAGCAGCGATGGGATTGTGCCGTATCAAAGTTCGCATTTAGGTGGTGAACAGTCGGAGTTGATAATTAAGGGTGGGCATTCGATTCAAACTAGCCCTGAGGCAATTTTAGAACTACGCCGTATTTTGCGATTACACTTAAAGCAGTCGCAGCCTTCAAAATAGAAATTTTTGTTTTTAGAAAACCACTGCTGAACTGAGTCAACAGTGGTTGAAATAATTAATTAAGCTGATTTTGTTTGAGCGATTTTTTGTGCTCAAAATAGCTGATTGAAAAAATAACCAGACCGACTAAATACAACACACCAGACAAGAGTAGTAAGTCTAATCCTGCGGCATAGAGCAACCAAAGTGCATAGATTGAAGCGACGCTTGCAATCGCAATATGCGGCGTGCGTTTGTGGCGAATGGATTCTTTAAGATAAAAAGCCGACACCAGAAAATAAGGCAGTAAAATCATCACCGATGAAATCAATAAAAGCTGGGTGTAGTTTTTATTGAAAAAATATACGGCAATGAGTGAGCCTTGTACCACAAGCGTTGTTAGCCAAAGGGATGAAATAGGTACATTGTTCTGATTATTTTTTAAAAATAATTTAGGAAATGCACCATTTTTTGCAGCCAAAAATGGAATTTCAGTAGCAAATAACGTCCAACTTAAATAAGACGATGCAACGGAAATAATCAGCCCGATAGTAATAATGATGGTACCCGGCAAGCCAATCAGTTGCTGCAAAATAGTTGCCATAGAAGGGTTGTGCATGCCAGCAAGCGCTTCACGACTGACTACACCGTAAGCCAATACCGTCACCATGACGTAAAAACTTAACGCCAGTAACACACCTAAAATGGTCGCTTTACCAATGTCATGACGTTTTTTTGCACGCGATGATAAAACTACTGCACCTTCAATACCGGTAAATACCCAAAGGGTAATGAGCATCAGGTCTTTCACTTGCTGCCAAAGCGGAACTTGCAAAGAAAAATCATGTAGGTTGAGTTTGAACAAATCAAACTTAAAGGCAATAAAGGTAAAGAAGATAAAAACCACCATTGGAATGATTTTGGCAATGGTTGCCAGTAAATTCACAATCGCAGCTTCTTTAATGCCTCGGCTTACTAACCAATGCACCAGCCATACAAAAATGCTTGAACCAATCAGAGAGTAAAGCGTATTACCTTCACCAAAAATAATATGGTCTTTGCTATCGGTAAACATGCCGACGCCGGAAAAGGCAATGACGACATAGCCGACAATACCAATGGTGGTACACAACCAATAGCCCCACGCCGAGCAAAACCCAATCAGGTCTCCAAAGCCTTCGCGCGCATAGTTATAAATACCGCCGTCTAGATCTGGTCGTTGGCGGGTTAAATGTAATAGCGTGAGGGCCAAGAAAATAATGCCGACTCCGGTAATGAGCCATGCAACAAGAAGGGCAGAGCCGTTGGCAACCTGAGCCATATTTTGGGGAAGGCTAAATACGCCTGACCCCACCATAGAGCTAAATACCAGCGCTGTAAGCGACAACAATCCAATTTTGGCAGCAGACATGGTATTTATTCTTTAAAAAATTGAGAAAGTTCAGCAATGTGTTCTGGGCCAATACCGCAGCAACCGCCGACTAGGCTTGCACCTGCTTGCTGCCATTGCTTAGCAAAACCAAGATAAGCAGGCGCATCTAGATCTTTACGAATTTCATCCAGACCATCGTTGGCAGTAGCGCTTTCATCTTGTGGCGGGAAAGCGTTGGCATAGGCACCAATTTGTACAGACTCTGGAATAAGTCCTTTAATTTCATTAATTGCTTGCAAGATCACTTCAGGTTGGCAGCAGTTAAACAATACAGCTTTAGCATTTGATTGTTTGATGAAATCAGCCACTTGTTGCATGTTTTCGCCAGAACGAAGTAGTGCTTGTTCTTGTTTAATTTCATCTTGCAGCGTGAATGATACCCAGTAGTCCTTACCATCTTGAGGTAATAACGCATGGACTGTTTCAACTTCTTTTAAGCATGATTGGGTTTCTGCTAACCAAAAATCTACTTCCGGTGCCAATGTGTTAATAATGGGTTCAGCAAGGTTTTTAGCTTGTTCAGGTTGGAACAAGTCCGCACGGTAAGAACCAAATAATGGGGGTAAACAGCCAGCAATTTTGACATTTTTGCCGCTTTCTTTAACTGCATTTTTTGCTTGTTCGATGGCGACTTTAATTAAGCGCACGCCGTCAGTTTCAAAGCGTTCTTGACCAATATGAAACGGCACAACAGCGTAGTTATTGGTGGTAATCACTTCTGAACCAGCATTAATAAAATCGAGATGTACTTCTTTTACTGTTTCAGGGGCTTCAATGAGTGCAAGTGCAGACCACTCTGGTTGACGAAACGGAGCGCCACGGCGGGCCAATTCACGGCCTAAACCGCCATCTAAAATTTTCATAAATTACAACATAAAGGGAGAAACATAATTCAGCTAATCTAGCGTGTAGATGAATCGTGTTCAATCGCTAATATGCTCGATATATTTCTAAATAAATTAGATTGTTATGAATAATTTTTCTTAAGAGGAATTCTGTAAACGATGTTCAGTTTTACTGATGAACTTCATGTGAAAATGAAAATATTTTTATTTAAAAATACAGAATAAAAAATGATCTTATAGCGCGCCATATTGTTGCCAGCTTTCACCTGTGTGCTGCGTTTTATAATAGGCTTGAAGTTGTTTGAGCTGTGTAAAGTGTATGCTACACCAAATTAATAAACTAAGTAATATTAGAATCTTAGATAGAACGCGAACTTTTTCTAGGCGAGCAAAAGCCAATAAAACAAAAAACAGGGCAGGTAAAAATATAAAGAATTGAACAGGGGAGAAAAATAGATGAGCCGTGCTGAAATATAACGCGGCTGCACTCATCAGCACATTTAAAACAGAACATAGCTTTTGATATTTACCGAGCTTAAATGCATAAGCAGTGATCGTAAGTAATACAGCTGAGCTGACATAAATCGATGTACCGCCAATCATCCACATATAAAACCCGCTTAACAAAAGATAAGCCAACAGCAAAACAAGCATGAGCTTAAAACCAAATGACAAGAGGCGAGATGATGTGTTTAAAGGCGTCATAGCGAATCTAAATATCTCAAGTGAGGGCTTAAAAAACAAAAGGACGAATCGAAATTCATCCTTTTGGTATTTTACTTATACATCGTCAAACTTAGTTTGCTTTTGCAACTGGGGCAGCAACAGTTTCATCGTTTGCAGCTTTGAACGGAGATGTATAGTTCAAGCCAAGCGTAGAACTTGTATATTGACGAACTTTGTCCAGTAACACAGGGTCTTTGCTCAAGTCTTGTTTATAAGACACTACAATTTCATGAAGCTTCTGGTTCCACTTACCTTCAGTTTGCTGAGGGAAAGCTTTTTCAAGTAAGTTAAGCATGATGTATGGAGAAGTCGAAGCACCTGGAGACGCACCTAACAATGCAGTTACAGCACCATCTTTAGACGCAAAGATTTCTGTACCGAATTGAAGCGTTGCTGGTTTACCTGGTTCTTTTTTGATGATCTGAACACGTTGACCACCTTGACTTAAACGCCAGTCTTCAGCTTTCGCATCTGGGTAGTATTTACGAAGTTCATTGAGACGGTCTTCATCCGACATCATTACTTGGCTTACCAAGTATTTAACAAGATCAAGGTTTTCCAAACCAACAGTAGTCATTGGTAAAACGTTGCTTTTGTTTGTTGATGCAAGCAAGTCAAGCTGAGAACCATTTTTCAGGAACTTGTTTGAATACGTTGCAAATGGTCCAAACAATACATATTTTTTACCGTCGATATAACGTGTATCAATATGTGGTACAGACATTGGAGGCGCACCAAGTTCAGCACGACCATATACTTTCGCTGTATGTTCTGCAGTAATTTTTGGATTGTCAGTAATTAAGAACTCACCACCAACAGGGAAGCCAGCATATTGTTTCGCTTCTGGTAAACCAGTAAGTTGCAATAATTTAACTGCTGCACCACCTGCACCGATAAATACAAAACGTGTTTTAACGTGATCTACTTTACCAGTTTTCAAATTTTTGAAAGCCACCGTCCAAGTTTTGTCATCATTTTGGCTGATGCCAGTCACTTCAGTTGAAGTCTGTAATTTGAAATTAGGATTTTGATTTAAATGACTCACTAATTGTTTAGTGATTGAACCATAGTTAACGTCAGAGCCAACGTCCATACGAGTTGCTGCAACTTTTTGACTAGGGTCACGGTCATTCATCACTAAAGGTGCCCATTGTTTAATTACAGCTGGGTCTTCAGTAAATTTCATGCCTTTGAACAGCGGGCTTTGAATCATGGCAGCATAACGTTTTTCTAAGAATTGAACGTTATCGCCCCAAACGAAAGCAATGTGCGGAACTGGGTTAATGAATGATTTTGGTTCAGCTAAAACGCCTTGTTTTACCTGATGTGACCAGAACTGTTTAGCAACTTCAAATTGAGAAGCAACTTTTTCAGCTTTGGCAATTTCCATCTTACCGTTTTTCTCTTCGGTATAGTTCATTTCCATAAAGCCAGAGTGGCCTGTTCCGGCATTGTTAAAGCCGTTTGAACTTTCTTGAGCAACTTGGTCAAGACGCTCATACATACGAATTTGCCAGTTTGGTTCAAGCTCAGTGAAATAAGTACCGAGAGTGGCACTCATGATGCCGCCGCCAACAAGAACAGCATCAACAACTGGCTCATCTTTTGCAGTTTCTACTTGTTTTGACGCAGTTGGTCTAAACAAGAAAACAATACCTGCAATTAAAATAAGAATGATTAATACCAGAAGGTATTTCAAAAACTTTTTCATGTAAGGGGGACCTTAAAATAAGTTATTTGAGTCACTTAAGGTGTGAGGAAACCTAGACAGCGTATCCAGACAAAATGGATATAAATGCGAAAGTGAATTCTCAAAATTCGAGAACTTCGAAAAAAATAAAAATGACTGGGCATTATCGCAAACACACTATATTTTAGACTAATTTTGCATTGACAAGACAATTTTTATAATAAATGGGGTTCATCAAAATCATAAATATGATTTATATTTAACCAAATTGAGTTTTAATAAGATAATTTAAGTTAGATGTTTTTGTTTAAGTATTTGAAAGTAAAACAATAATTTTAATTTGATTAAAGTTAAATCACTTGAGGGAAATTTGCCTATAAAAATAGATTAATTTTTATTACATGCCATATTTATGTAAACAAGCTGCTCATAAATGCTTATTTTCTGTCATACATCGTTCTTATTAATATTGGCTCTATAGATTTAAATTAAGGGCATATCTCTGTATAAGAAATATGCCCTTTAAAGTTTTATGACGCTACATAGAACGGTGCAGTTGAACGTGGTAACGCTTCACGTCCACGAATTTGGTCTGCAATTTTCTCGGCAATCATAATAGTGGTTGCGTTTAAGTTACCGGTAATAATGAGCGGCATGATAGAGGCATCGACAACGCGTAAACCATGCATACCGTGTACGCGACCTTGACCATCTACAACAGCCATTTCATCTTCACCCATCTTACAACTACAAGACGGATGGTAAGCTGTTTCTGCATGGTTACGAACAAAGTCGTCAAGTTCTGCATCAGATTGTAGATGTTTACCCGGGCTAATTTCTTCACCACGATATGGGTCAAGTGCAGGTTGCTGCATGATTTCACGAGTGATACGAATTGCATCACGGAATTCGCGCCAGTCTTGCTCAGTCGACATGTAGTTAAACAAGATACTTGGATGCTCAAACGGATCCTTCGATTTAAGTTTGATTCGACCGCGTGAAGGCGAACGCATTGAACCAACGTGAGCTTGGAAACCATGTTCTTTCACTGCATTACTACCGTTGTAGTTAATGGCAACCGGCAAGAAATGGTACTGAATGTTTGGCCATGTAAACTCATCCGAACTACGGATAAATCCGCCTGCTTCAAACTGGTTACTTGCACCAATACCTGTACCATTAAATAACCACTCGGCACCAATCGCAGGTTGGTTATACCATTTCAAAGCAGGGTATAAAGAAACGGGCTGCTTACATTTATATTGTAAGTACATTTCCAAGTGGTCTTGCAGGTTTTCACCTACACCCGGCAAATCATGAACCACATCAATGTCCATTGATTTTAAGAAGGTACTTTGACCTACACCCGAGCGCTGTAAAATTTGTGGTGATGCAATTGCGCCCGCACATAGTAATACTTCGCGTTTAACTAATGCGCGTTGTAAATTGTTTTGGTCAGCACCGATAATGTATTCAACACCAACCGCTTGTTTTTGATTAAACAAGATTTTGTTGGTTGTCGCGTGAGTCAAAATAGTCAGATTTGGACGACCTTTTGCCATATCCAAATAGCCACGTGCAGTGCTTGAGCGGCGACCTTTTGGGGTAACCGTACGGTCCATTGGACCAAAGCCTTCTTGTTGATAACCATTTAAGTCATCAGTACGTGGGTAACCTGCTTGTACACCTGCTTCAACCATGGCATGGAACAGCACGTTGTTGCCATTTTTAGGTGTCGCAACGGATACTGGACCATTGCCGCCATGGTAGTCATTTTCACCAATGTCACGCGTTTCAGCTTTTTTGTAGTAAGGCAAACAGTCAGCATAAGACCAGTTTTCGAGGCCTTTATGAGTTGACCATTGCTCTAAATCCATTGCGTTACCACGGATATAGCACATGCCATTAATTAAAGATGAGCCACCTAAACCTTTACCACGACCACATTCCATACGGCGGTTATTCATGTGCGGTTCTGGGTCAGTTAAATAAGCCCAGTTATAGCGACGACCTTGCAGAGGGTAGGCCAAAGCTGCCGGCATTTGTGTACGGAAATCCAAGCGATAATCGGGGCCACCCGCTTCTAATAATAAAACGGTGGTATCTTTGTCCTCAGTAAGACGCGCAGCGAGTACATTTCCGGCAGATCCTGCACCAATAATAATATAATCATATTCTTTAATATTCATAACTATCCTTTTTTTACTAACAGTTTGCCTGAGCAATCTATAAAGACTGCTCGGCATATGTGATTTAGGTTGAAGGTTTTAGACCGATTGAGGCATTAAAAAATGCTTTGATAATCGCCAAGTTCAACTTGAATAGATTTGATACGGGTATAGTGCCCAAGTGTGGTCAAGCCATTTTCGCGGCCTACGCCAGATTGTTTGTAGCCACCCACTGGCATTTCGGCAGGCGATTCACCCCAAGTATTAATCCAGCAAATACCAGCTTCAATTTGGTGAATAATGCGATGAGCGCGGCTAATGTCTTGAGTGACAACGCCAGCAGCTAAACCAAAGGTAGTGTCGTTAGCGCGACGGATGACTTCTTCTTCGGTTTCATAGCTTAAAATGCTCATGACAGGTCCAAAAATTTCTTCTTGAACAATTGCCATCTGGTCAGTGCAGTCGCTAAATACTGTCGGTAATACATAAGCGCCTTTGGCAAGTTCGCCTTCAGTCGCACGCCCACCACCGATTAGCACTTTAGCGCCTTGTTGTTTGCCTGACTCAATGAAAGACAACACTTTTTCCATATGAGGAAAGCTAGTGAGTGGACCAAAGTTCGTGTCTTCAGCCATTGGGTCGCCAATGCGAATACGTTGTACACGCTCTACAACAGCTTTTTCAAAATCTGCTAAACGTGATTTTGGAACAAATACGCGTGTACCGTTGGTACATACCTGACCTGAGCTAAAGAAGTTCGCCATAACTGCAATATCTGCGGCACGGTTAAGGTCGGCATCTTCACAAATAATCAGTGGAGATTTACCACCGAGTTCCATGGTTACTTCTTTCAGCGTAGAGCCAGCAGCGCTTGCCATAACTTTTTTGCCGGTTTCCACACCGCCAGTGAATGAGATTTTTTCAATCACAGGATGTTCAGTGAGCCACTGACCAATTTCACGGCCAGCACCTTGTACAACGTTAAATACGCCGTCTGGTAAGCCAGCTTCGGTATAGATTTCTGCAAGTTTAAATGCAGTAAGTGGAGTGGTTTCACTTGGTTTGAAAATCATGGCATTGCCGGCAGCAAGGGCAGGGGCAGATTTCCATAAAGCGATTTGAATTGGATAGTTCCAAGCACCAATACCGGCAACCACGCCTAAAGGTTCACGGCGTGTATAAAAGAAACTAGATTCGCGAAGCGGAACTTGTTCACCTTGAATGGCTGTTGCAAGACCTGCGTAGTATTCGAGTACATCTGCACCAGTCACAATATCAACTGTCGATGTTTCGCTATAGGCTTTACCTGTGTCGAGAGTTTCAAGACGGGCAAGCTCATCATTTCGTTCACGAAGAATGTCGACAGCACGACGTAAAATACGTGAACGCTCCATAGCAGTCATGGCAGCCCAGATTTTTTGTCCTTGTTGGGCACTTTGTACAGCAGCTTCAATATCTTGTTCAGAAGCTTGCTGAAGAGTCGCGATTGTCTCGCCGTTGGCAGGGTTAATACTATTAAATGTTTTACCACTGGTTGCTTTAACGTAGCGTCCATGGATATACAACTGATGAACTTGTACATCACTCATTTTGTCTCTCCTGCAAAGGCTTGTTCGCAAATTGCAATTGCGTTTGTACATAATCGTAAGCAATGGAACGAGCAAGGTTGCTGTCAAATTCGTTATGACGGCTTAAACTGCCTCGTAACCATAATCCATCAATCAATGCTGCCAACCCTCTAGCGGCAACACTGGCCTGTTGTTCATTCATTAACTTGAGGAAATAAAACTTCAAGTTGGAGTACAGGCGTTGATCATTAATCTTTTGTAAGCGGCTTAAGTCTGGTACATGCATACTTGCTGACCAAAAGTCTAACCAGACCCGCATTGCTTTTTCATTAACCTGACTAATGTCAAAGTTAGAGTCGATAATGGCCTTAATCTGGCTCTCTGGATGCGAATCTGCTTCTGCTCTGTACTGTTCGGTTTTACGACGCAGAACATTTAACATTTCTTGCATACAGGTATTTATCAACCCTTGTTTGTCACCAAAATAATGGCTGACAATGCCGGTCGACAACTCGGCTTTTTTTGCAATTTGTGCAATGGTGGTATTGGATAACCCCACTTCATAAATTACGTCGAGTGCAGCGTTCATGATTTCTTCACGTCGCACATGTTCTGGTTTTACTCTGCGTTTTGTCATGGTTGTCCACATCAGCACTTTTTAGGGGTGCTTAAAATTCAACATGTTAACTTGCAGAGCATCATAGCACTTTTTTATCATACTTGTTATTGATTGAACGTTCAATCAATAACAAGTATGATATGTAAAAATCAATGAATTTTTGAAGATAACTTCTGGAATAAAGAGGTGAAATCAAAGGTTCTTAAGGATAGGATGATGCGCATAAGTACAGTACTTATCACGTTATTTTGAGAAAAATACACCGATTGCAAGGAGCAATAAGATGGTGTTGAAAAGTGATAGATATTCTTCAGACCATATTCGGTTAAATCGTTTTGTATTTTGGAGTTCAGCCATCAGTATTGGCATTTTTGGCCTACTTTTTGTGCTGTTTCCAGAAAAAAGTCAGTTTTGGTTGACCTATGTACAAGAGCAGGTAAATCACTTTTTTGGGTGGTATTACATGCTGGTTATTGTGCTGTGTTTGGGCTTTGTTGCTTGGCTCGCTTTTTCAAAAGTAGGGCACATTCCTCTAGGTAAAGATGACGATAAACCTGAGTTCACTTATCTGGCTTGGACTTCAATGTTGTTCTCGGCAGGGATTGGTATTGCGCTACTTTATTATGGCGTGGCCGAACCTGTTGACCATTTTTTAAGACCACCAGAAGGCGAGGCAGGAACGATTCAGGCAGCCCGTAATGCGATGACTTATAGCTTTTTGCATTGGGGGATTCATGGCTGGGTACTTTATGCATTGCTCGGAGTTACTTTAGGTTACTTCGCTTTCAGACAAAACTTGCCATTAGCACTGCGTTCAGCGCTTTACCCAATTTTTGGAGAGCGAGTGCATGGCTTGGTGGGTGATTTTGTCGATGGCTTTGGAATTTTAGCGACAGTTATTTCCTTGGTCACCAATTTGGGAATTGGAGCTTTGGTGCTCGTATCGGGTATTTGTTATTTACTTCCTCAAATTCCAGATAACTCTGCAACTTTAATTACTGCTGTGCTCATCATGATGTTCGTTGCCACGATCACGACAGTGGTGGGTATTGAAAAAGGTTTAGCGTGGTTGTCGCGTATTAATTTACGTTTGCTGTATGCCTTACTTTTATTTGTATTCTTGACAGGTCCGACAAACCATTTATTAAATGGTCTTGTGCAAAATACGGGCGATTACCTTAATAATTTTATGGGTAAAAGCTTTGATATGTATTTATACAACCAAAAAGCCAGTGGTTGGTTAGGTTCGTGGACCGTATTTTATTGGGCTTGGTGGATTGCTTGGGCGCCTTTTGTCGGCATGTTTATTGCCCGCATTTCAAAAGGTCGTACCATTCGCGAAGTTGTATTGGGTGTATGCCTGATTCCACTTGGTTTTACATTGGCTTGGATTTCGGTTTTTGGAAATACTGCAATTTATTTAATTTTGCAGCAAAAACAGAAAGTTTTAGGCGATATGGTTTTAACTGATCCGGCATTATCTTTATTTAAATTACTTGAATATCTGCCGTTTAATCCTTACGTTGCTGGTATTGTTGTTGTAATTTGTTTCGTTTTATTTTTGACACCAGTTGGCTCTGGTACACTAATGATCGCTAATTTGTCCTCAAAAGGGGGCACCAATGATAGTGATTCACCGATCTGGTTACGCGTCTTTTGGTCTGTGGTAATTACCATTGTAAGTATTGGCTTGCTTTTAGCCGGTAGTTTTAACTCCATGCAAAGTGCTGTGGTGTTATGTGGTTTACCATTTTCAGTCATTATTTTGCTCTATATGTTTGGTTTAGCTAAAGCATTAAAGCAAGATGATTTTGACCCTCAATTAGTGAAAAAACAGTTAGCTGTTTCAAAAGACATTTCGGTCCCATCGGATTGTGACCAGAATAAAGTGACTGAGGTTTTATAACCTCACCCAATCACATCTATATATTATTTTTTTGCGTTTAAAGTCGTCTTTTCACTGTTTTAAATAAGAGTGAAAAGACGAAATTAAATATTTTGTTTTTATTTTATTCCTTGAGGATTGTATGGCAACAGATAATCCAAGAGCAGTTGATGATTTAACATTATCTAAATCTAAAAAAGACCCGCTCAACCGTGTGGTTTTTTATTTTTCAGCTCTACTTATTTTAATTTTCTCTCTCGTCACGTTTTTGTTCAACGATTTTGCAAATCGAGTCATGAACACGGTACTACAGTGGGTAACTTCAACCTTTGGTTGGTATTATCTGCTTGCCGCAACGCTCTATATGGTTTTCGTGATTTTTATTGCCTGTTCAAGATATGGCGGTATCAAATTAGGACCTAAGCATTCAAAGCCTGAGTTTAGTTTACTCAGTTGGTCTGCGATGCTGTTTTCGGCTGGTATCGGTATCGACCTGATGTTCTTCTCGGTCGCTGAACCACTATCTCATTATATGCAACCTCCGGTCGGAGCAGGTCAGACCTATGAAGCAGCACGCCAAAGTATGGTTTGGACATTGTTTCACTATGGCTTAACTGGCTGGTGTATGTATGCCTTGATTGGTATGTCATTGGGATATTTCAGTTATCGTTATAACTTACCGCTTACCATTCGTTCTGCACTTTACCCAATTTTTGGGAACAGAATTAATGGTGCGATTGGACATAGTGTAGATACGGCTGCCGTGATCGGGACAATTTTCGGTATTGCGACAACCTGCGGGATTGGAGTGGTACAGCTGAATTACGGCCTACATGTGTTATTGGGATTACCAGAAAATATCTGGATGCAATTTATCCTGATTGCTGTTGCAGTCGGCATTAGTGTTATTTCGGTAACATCTGGGGTCAATAAAGGCCTGCGGATTTTATCTGAAATCAATATTTATGTTTCGATCGGGCTATTACTGTTTATTTTGTTCTTGGGAAATACCGAGTTTTTACTCAATGCCCTTGTCCAAAATATTGGTGACTATTTAACCCGTTTCCCAACTTTAGCCTTACAAAGTTTCGCTTTTGAACAGCCTAAAGAGTGGATGAGTAGTTGGACTTTCTTCTTCTGGGCATGGTGGATTGCTTGGTCTCCATTTGTTGGACTCTTTCTGGCACGTATCTCAAGAGGACGTACCATCCGTGAGTTTGTGTGCGGTACCTTAATTATTCCACTTCTATTTACGCTTACGTGGTTATCTATTTTTGGTAATAGCGCATTACACAGCGTTATTTTTGAAGGTAATCAAACCTTAGCCGCAACAGTGTTGGCAAACCCGGCACATGGTTTTTATGACCTGTTAGCACAATACCCGGGCTTTACCTTTATTGCTTCAATTGCCACTGTGACAGGACTTTTGTTCTACGTGACTTCGGCCGATTCGGGGGCACTGGTTTTAGGTAACTTCACCACAAAACTGACTCATATTGATAATGATGCTCCTCGTTGGTTAAGTGTGTTTTGGGCGGTGGCAATTGGTTTGCTCACATTAGCCATGTTGATGACCAACGGCATTACCGCTTTGCAAAATGCAACGATTATTATGGGACTGCCGTTTAGTTTTGTGATGTTCCTTGTGATGGCTGGGCTTTATAAATCGCTCAGACTTGAAGATTACAGGCATGCTAGTCGAAGTATGAATGCTGCTCCAGTCGTAGGGAACGTGGATATTCTCAACTGGAAACAACGTTTAACTCGAGTCATGCATCATCCGGGAACCACTGAAACACAGCGCATGCTAGATACAGTTTGTTTGCCAGCCGTTCAGGCTGTTGCCGATGAGCTTGTTAAGCAGGGCATGAATGTAGATGTGCAGCAAACACCATTAGAAGATGAAGACACGCTTTACCATCTAGATCTCACCATTCATTTGGAAGAAGAGCAAAACTTTGTTTATCAGATCTGGCCTGTACGCTATAGCGCACCGAATTTCAGTCAACGTGTGAAACGAGGTAAACAGTTCTATTACCGTCTTGAAACCTATCTTTATGATGGCTCTCAAGATAACGATCTGGTTGGTTACAGTAAAGAACAGGTTATTAATGACATTTTAGATAAATATGAAAGACATATGACGTTCTTACATATTAATCGTATTAGCCCAGGGAATCGTCCATTGTTCCCAGATCCACAAGCTTAAGAGGAAAATGCATGGCTTCTCCTTATCTACATTCTTTTGCTTTATTTTTCTCGTTGCTCAATCCATTTCTAATGAGCATCTACATGATTGGCCTGATCCGTCATTCAGAAGCCAAGGTGTTTAATAAAGCACTGATTCAGGGAAGTTTGATTGCTTTTGTCGTGTTCATGCTATTTGCATGGGGCGGTGAAACAATTTTTAGTAAATATCTGAATGTACGTTTTGAAGCCTTTCAGATATTTGGAGGCCTTATCTTTTTGGTGATTGGCTATCGCTATGTTTTTCAGGGTGCCGATACGATTGGTGAAATGCGCGGTGCACCAGAGCATCTGGCAGGCACCATTGCCATGCCGTTTATGATCGGTCCGGGCACCATTAGTGCTGCTGTGGTCACAGGGATTGAAATGTCAATTGGTGAGGCAGCCCTAGTGATTGCCTTTACCTTGTTCTTAACATGCAGTATTTTGATTTTGATGAAATTTTCACATGATCATTTACGCTATAAACATGCCAAGCATATCGACCGCTATTTTGATATTGTTGGGCGTTTATCTGCTTTATTAATCGGTACGATCGCCATTGATATGATCATTAATGGTGTGACAGGCGTCATTAATAAAGTATAGCAAGTCACTCATAAGAACCTGCTATGTCATGAACATGGAATAAAATGGCATAGCATCTTCTAAAAAACTCTAAGATAAATAAAACAGCTTTAAAAAATAACTTTAAAAATAATGTCTTAAAAAATTAAATTTTAAAAAACAATCAAAGATATTAAAAAATACAATGCCATGTTGTGGATTTAAGCATGTTTTTTTTGTGAATTATCAACCATAATGTTGTCTGAGCTTGTTTTAAGACCCAGAGTTTAGCTATGCCTACATTAGATGAAATAACCCCAGCAACTGATGACCAGTCTGAATTGACGATGTCAGTTTTGATGACGCCTGATATGGCAAATTTTTCAGGTAATGTTCATGGTGGTACGATTCTAAAACTACTCGACCAAGTCGCTTACGCTTGCGCAAGTCGTTATTCGGGTGGCTATGTAGTGACTTTATCTGTAGATAAGGTGAATTTTAAAGAACCGATTTATGTAGGTGAGCTGGTAACGTTCTTGGCAAGTGTGAACCATGTAGGCCGTACTTCAATGGAAGTAGGCATTCGTGTTGAAGCCCAAAATATCCAGAAGCGTACAGTACGCCATACCAATAGCTGTTATTTCACGATGGTCGCTGTTGATGAACAGGGCAAGCCATGTGAAGTACCTCAATTAAATCTCAATACTGAGTGGAAACGTTGCCGCTTTGAAGCAGCTGAGCACCGTAAGGTTTTACGTTTGCAAGAAAACCATAATCCATCTTGTAGCATGTATAAGAAAACTTCTTAAAAAAACAAATTGAATTAAAAAAGGACCGAACCGCAGCATGGTTCGATCCTTTCTTTTCTTTACTAAAATTCAGCGTCCATATTTCCTTTCAGTAAAATTATCTCTGAGCTTGGAGGAGAGTGCTTAGAGAATTAACGAGTTGCAGGAGCAGCTTCAGAAGCAGAACCTACAGCATCAGATGCAGCATTTGCAGTGTTTGCTTGTTCTTGAGTTGAAACAACAACTTTTTCTTCACCAGCAGTGTTATGTGCTTGGTCGTGCTTAGAAGCAGCGAAAGTTGAAGCAGCAGTTAAAGCAAGTGTAGTAGCGAGTAAAGTTTTAGCTAATTTCATTTTATGGCATCCTTAAATTTCATTTAAAAATAAATTAAACCTAATCGTTCATACCTACATGAAACCTGTATGGCTGAATGACTAAGCTAGGACACATGCTAAGCTGAGCTTCGAATTACATCAATTAACTTAACAATCTATTACGGCTATCTTAACAATATGAAATATACGGGTCGTTTATGTGAGCAATCTGTAAAATAAAGGGGCTTAAATACACCTTAAAATGTGAAAAAATATTTCTTTTTGAGTGAAAAAAAACCAAATTGTTTACGTAAACCTAACACTTTGGCATGAATTGTGAATATGCTTGAATAGGATATTTCGTTTGAATTATAAATATCAAAAGTTAATTTAGATAATTGATGAGATGCCTGTCACATATTTGGGGCTTTAGCCCAATAATTGAAAAGTATATCTTCAAAGTGAAAAATCATTTTCATGCTACTTAAACAGTGATATACCTTTCTTAGTTTTTTAAACCTTGTTGATTTGAGCCGCTTGTGAAACTGATTGCCCAAAAAACTGTTCCTACCCATATTATCTCTGGTTTTTTAGGGGCAGGAAAAACCACATTATTACAGCATTTATTAAGTCAGAAGCCTAAAGATGAGGTTTGGGCGGTATTAATGAATGAGTTTGGGCAAATTGGAGTAGACCAACAACTCTTACCTCAAGACGAAGGATATGCAGTCAAAGAACTATTAGGTGGTTGTCTATGTTGCAGCAGTCAGTTGCCTATGCATATTGCTTTAGCTCGACTGTTAAGTGAACAGAAACCAGATAGACTCTTTATTGAGCCGACTGGACTTGGGCATCCTTCTCAGTTATTTGACCAACTGACTGAACCTCATTGGCAAAGTAGTTTAGCCATGCGAGCGTTGATTACGGTGGTTGATGGTAGCCGTTTGCATGATACCAATTGGGTTAAACAAAACCTTTATGAAGATCAGTTAAAAGCTGCCCAGATTGTGGTGGTGTCACATACGGATGTAATGACTTTTGAAGATGATCAGGCGCTTGAGTTATTAAAAGATGAATACCAGCCTTATCACCAAGAGTGGATTAAAACTGAACATGGTCAGTTAGCCTTAAATAAAATTGATGTGGCTGCTCGTTTAACTGAACGATCTATACAACCTTTACTTAAACTTCAAAAGCAAATGAGCGAGAGCGAGATCGTAAAGGAAATTCAGCAATTACCTTATCATTATGTTGAGTCGGCACAAGGTTATATTGTGGCAGGTTGGAAATTACCTAAACGCTGGAAATTCGATTTTTATGCATTGCTAGACGTATTATGTGCGCAGCAGGATTGGCTAAGAATCAAGGGAATTTTTAATACAGATCAAGGTTGGAAAGTTTTTAACTTTAACCCTGATCAGTTTAATTATAAGACAGGCGAAGAGGGTATTGATAACCGGATTGAGATCATTAGCGAACATCATCACGATTGGTTAGCTTTTGAAACAGCGTTACTTGCTTGTCAGCTTGAAGAATAGAGAACATTGAGCAAAAGAAGAGCCAATGTTCTCTATGAATAGTTTTAAGGCTTAGCTTCTAACACAGCTTTAGCTTGGGCATGATCAATATCTTTTTCCCAGTGAGCAATCACTACGGTCGCCACACAGTTACCGATTAAGTTGGTACAGGCACGAATAATTCCAATAAACCAATCGACTGAAAGTAGCAGCACTAAGCCAATTGCAGGGAGACTTGGAATAACTGAAAGTGTTGCTGCAAGAATAACTAAAGCTGAGCCGGGAATGCCGTGCGCCCCTTTAGATGTGATGAGTGAAACCAGTAAGATTGCTAGCAAGTCATGCATAGACAAATCAATATTGCAGGCTTGCGCAATAAAAATTACACCTAACGTTAAGTAAATTGAAAACCCATCCAAATTAAATGAATAACCAGTGGGAATAACCAAACCCACAGTTGAGTCTTTAATTCCTAGATTTTTGAGCTTTTTCATAATTTGAGGAAGAACAGAGTCTGAAGAGGCTGTACCTAAAACAATGGCAAGTTCATCTTTAAAATAGCCCACAAATTTGAAAATATTGAGACCAGCGAGTTTTAAAATCGAACCTAAAACAATAACGACAAATAAAATGCAGGTTGCATAAAACAGTAAAACCAAATAACCCAATTGTAAGAGCGAATCTAAACCAAACTTAGCAGTGGTGTAGGCGACTGAACCAAATACACCAATTGGGGCTAAACGTATAATAAGTCCCATAATTTTAAAGAAGACTTCCGAAAAAGCTTCCAACGCTTGGCGTACCAGCTCTGCTAAATGTTTAGGAATTAAAAGTAGAGAAATGCCAAATAAAATAGCGATGAGTAAAACCTGTAAAATATCGCCGTTTGCAAAAGCGGCAGTGAAGGTTTTTGGAATAATATTGAGTAGAAATTCCGAACCTGTATGCATTTCATGGGCACGTTCGGTGTAGGTACTTAAATCTTTTGCATCTAAATGGCTAATATCGATATTCATACCGACGCCCGGTTTAAATACATAGGCCACAATAATGCCTAAAACTAAAGCAATACTGGTCACCACTTCAAAATAAAGAATGGTTTTTGCACCGACTTTGCCCATTTTTTTGATGTCATTTGCACCATAGATTCCCAGTACAACCACACAAAACACAATGGGGGCAATCAGCATTTTAATTAAAGAAATAAAACCATCACCTAATGGTTTTAGAGATAGGGAGAAATCATGAAAACCAATTCCAACTGCAACCCCAAGAAAGAGAGCACAAAGAACCTGTAAAAATAAACTACGCTTGAGCTTTTGCCACATAAGTCATCAATTTTAGCAAGAGGAGAATATTTCTCTTTCAAGCAAAAAGTCGGCCAACTATAAAATAAGCTGAGCGTTTTGGAAGAATATGCAAATTTCGCATGACTAGGCTTTGCATTGTTCAGTTTTTTTATAATTTTTTACCCAAAATCGAGTATCCTTAGCGCCAAATTTTTGGACATATTAATCATGGCGCTTAAAGCAACAATTTATAAGGCAGACTTGAATATTGCTAATATGGATGACCATATTTATGGTGATTACCAGCTGACGCTTGCCCTACATCCTTCGGAAACTTTAGAACGTTTAATGGTTCGTCTAATGGCTTTTGCCCGTTTCGCAAGTGATGAGCTTGAGTTTACTAAAGACCTTTTTGAAACTGACGAGCCAGCATTATGGCAAAAAGATTTAACTGGTCAGCTAGAAACATGGATTGAAGTCGGTTTGCCGTCTGAAGATAAAGTCAAAAAAGCCAGTGCGCGTTGTAAAACGGTTGCGATTGTTGTTTATGGCACACAAGTCGAAGACTGGTGGAAGAGAAATAGTAAAATTAAAACATTAAATAACGTTCAAGTGTGGCAAATTGCCCCTCAAAGCACCGCTGAGCTTGAGCAACTTTGCGAACGTACGATGCAGCTTCAATTAAATGTCATGGACAATGAATGGACGCTTTTAGGTGAAAAGGGTCAGGCAAGTGTTGTGTGGACACAGTTACAGTAACATAGAAAAGCGCAACAAATTCTACAGATTCAGTTGGTACACTAAGTACTAATTTTGATTTAGAGTTCCAGTTTAAGGGGTATACCATGTCAAATGAATTAGAAATTATTGATTTAAAAGTGGGTGAAGGCAAAGAAGCGGTTAAAGGCGCTTTGATTACAACTCACTATACAGGTTGGTTAGAAGACGGCACAAAATTTGATTCTTCAATTGACCGCGGTAATTATTTTGAATGTGTAATTGGCACCGGCCGTGTAATTAAAGGCTGGGATCAAGGCATTATGGGAATGAAAGTTGGCGGCAAACGTAAACTCATCGTGCCTGCTCATTTAGCTTATGGTGAGCGTAAAATGGGTAAGATTATTCCCGCTAATTCTAATTTAATTTTTGAAATTGAATTATTCGATGTCAAAACTCGTGACGAGTGAAAACTTAAAGCCCTTTAGGGGGCTTTCTTATTTATATGAGCTTTAAATATAAATACATTATTAATTTATATTTTAGCTTTTTGAATATTTAAGATTATTTTCAGATTATTTGATTATAAATGCTGACTGAAAAACTGTTCATTTGCAGGCAGTGTGATATTAAGACCAAATTTCAAAAAATTTGTGCCTTAACATCAAATTTCACATAAATAATCTATATTGATATTGAGACGCTATTTCATGACTATCCGCTTTGCATCTCCTTTGTTGAACATATCACTTGGCTTGGCCTTGGCAGGTTTGTCAGGCATGGCATTAGCTAAACCACCTAAACTGGACGCTTCAACACTTACGGTGATTGGTTATCATGAAATTACCGATACTAAAAATGCCTTAATTCCTCAATATGCAGTGACCACTCAACAATTTACACAGCACGTTGAATGGCTACAAAAAAACGGATTCCATTTTATTACGGTTGATCAGTTGATCCGTGCTCATCAGGGTAAGGCTCAACTGCCTACAAAACCGGTTTTGTTAACTGTAGATGATGGTTATCAATCTTTCTATCAAAATGCTTATCCAGTCATTAAAGCTAAAAAAATTCCGGTTGTTCTAGCTGTTGTAGGTTCATGGTTAGAACCAAAAGCAGGGCAGAAAGTTGATTTTTCAGGGGAAGAAATCCCACGTGACAAAATCTTAAGCTGGGGTGAGCTCAAAGAGATGCAAGATAGTGGTTTTGTAGAAATTGCAAGCCATAGCTATCATTTACACCGCGGTATTACAGGCAACCCGCAAGGGAATTCTGAACCTGCTGCAACAACTCGTTTTTATGATGTTAAAACTCAAACCTACGAGAACGATCAACAATATCAATCACGTATCTATAATGATTTAAAGAAAAATAACGAGCTACTTAAAGCACATGGCTTACGTTCGCCACGTATTATGGTGTGGCCATATGGTCGCTATAATATGCAAACTGTCCAAATTGCGAAAAAATTGGGTATGCCAGTCACTATTACATTGGATGATGGGGCCGATCACGCAAAACAATCTCTACAAAATATGAGCCGTATTTTGGTAGAAGGCGATATGACGACTGATGATTTGGCTCAAGAAATCAAAAATCGTGAATTGAATTTAACGGATAACAACCGTCCGCAAAAAATTATGCATGTCGATCTGGACTATATTTATGACCCAGACCCGAAACAGCAAGAGCGTAATCTAGGTCACTTGTTAGACCGAATTAATGCGATGGGTGTAAATACAGTCTATTTGCAAGCTTTTTCAGACCCAGATGCTAATGGTTCTGCCGATATGGTTTATTTCCCGAACCGTCACATTCCAATGCGTGCTGACTTATTTAACCGTGTAGCATGGCAAATTCAAACCCGTACGCCTGTAAGTCGTATTTATGCATGGATGCCTTTATTGGCATGGGAACTACCAAAAACTGATCCTGTTTCTAAGGATTTGGTTGTGACAGAGCAAGCAAAAGCTGGTGAACACCTCAACATGGGGTATATCCGTTTAAGTCCGTTCTCATCTGACGCACGCCAAACTATTCGTGAGATTTATCAAGACTTGGCTAAGTCATCTTCATTTAACGGAATTTTATTCCATGACGATGTCACCTTATCTGACTATGAAGATGCAAGCCCAGATGCCTTAAAAGCTTATGCGAAACAAGGTTTACCAACAGATTTAGCAAAAATTCGTGATAACGATCAAAATTTGCAAAAATGGACTGCGTATAAGACAAAATATCTAGATGATTTTGCCATGCAACTCGTTGATGACGTGCGACAATATGAACCGTTCTTGCTTACCGCACGTAACTTATACGCGCAAGTTGCTTTAAAACCATATGCAGAAAACTGGTATTCACAATCGCTTGAAGAGTCGTTAAAACGTTATGACTTTACGGCTATTATGGCAATGCCTTATATGGAACAGGTCGATAACTCTGATCAATTCTATAAAGATATGATTGATCGTGTGAAACAATATCCAAATGGCATTAAGAAAACTGTTTTTGAATTACAGGCAACCGACTGGCGTAAAAACGAAAAGGTACCATCGGCTGAAATGGCTGCAACAATTCATTCTCTTTATCAGCAAGGTGTCATGCATGTTGGATATTACCCAGATGACCCAATTAAAGATCATCCGGATGTGAACACGATGAATAAAGCATTTGCTGAAAAATCATCTCGTCTTGTGCCGTAGTTGGGGCTAAAACATGACAATCTTTGCTGCAATATGGTCGCATGCCTTAAAATTCGTTTTCTATTATCCATTATTCATGTCGTATTTATGGATGATTGGCGCGATCATTTTCTATTGGAAAGAACGTCAGGCTCCGCCTTACGATCAACCTGCTCCATTAGAGAGTTATCCGAAAGTCGCTGTGTTAATTCCTTGTTTTAATGAAGGAGATAATGCAGAGGAAACGATCAGCCATGCTTTAAAACTGGACTATCCTCATTTTGAGGTCATTGCGATTAATGATGGTAGCTCAGACAATACCGGCGAAGTACTCGACCGCTTAGCAGCACAACATGAAAAACTACGTGTTGTTCATTTGGCTCAAAACCAAGGTAAAGCCATGGGGTTGCAAGCTGGAAGCTTAATGACCGATGCCGAGTTTTTAATTGGTATTGATGGGGATGCTTTACTCGATCCACACGCAGCAAAGTGGATGATTCGTCATTTTCTGGAAAATCCAACGGTGGCAGCTGTTACGGGCAACCCGCGTATTCGTACTCGCTCAACTTTACTGGGGCGTATTCAGGTCGGTGAGTTTTCATCGATTGTCGGCATGATTAAACGTGCACAACGTACCTTTGGTCGCTTGTTTACCGTATCGGGTGTAATTACTGCTTTTCGTAAGAGTGCTGTTCACCAAGTCGACTATTGGTCACCCAATATGTTGACTGAAGATATCGATATTACTTGGAAATTGCAGCGCGCAGGCTGGGACATACGTTTTGAACCGAATGCCTTGGTCTGGATTTTAATGCCTGAAACTCTAAACGGTTTGTGGAAACAGCGTTTACGTTGGGCTATGGGTGGGGCACAGGTATTAATTAAAAATATTGATGTGTTCACCAAACCGAAATTAAACTTTTTATGGCCTTTAATGTTTGAGCTTTGCTTAACTTTAGTCTGGTCCTATTTAATGCTCGCGATGGCTTTATTATGGCTGGTACATTTTATTTTACCTGTACCTGCTTTAGCCGTTGTGAGCTCTCCATTTTTACCGTATGGTAGCGGTATTTTATTGGGGGCAACCTGTCTCATTCAGTTTGCTTTAAGCAAATGGATGGATAGTCGTTATGAACCACATCTAGGAAAAAACTATTTCTGGATGATCTGGTATCCATTGGTCTTTTGGCTAATCACCATCTCGGCAACTATCGTGGCATTTCCAAAAGTTTTAAAACGTGGGGATGAGAAACGTGCGCGTTGGGTGAGCCCGGATCGGGGCATTCGTGGATGAAATGCAAGAGTCATGAGATTTTAAAGATCGTGCTGTATTGATGTCTGGGGAAAACCACAGCACTTCGTTAGGTAAAGAGAGAAATGAAGACAAATTCGTTGATTATTGATTTACGCCGTCAATTACCATGGCATAAACGCTATGCTTCTACAACAAGCACAGCCATGATGTGGGCGGTCTGGTTGTTGTTGTGGCGTCCGTTTGTACTGATCTGGGTATTGGCTGAGCTTCAAAAAACACATTTGGTTCATCGTTTATTTAATGCCTTTGGTGTAGGTATTGAACATGGCATTACAGCATTAATTGGTTGTGCAATTTGTTTATTGTTATGGAGCCATGTGCTACCAGAGCGCCGTGTCGGTGGCAGTGCGCTTAAAGCAAAACAGACTGATGATTATGCGCGCTATTTTGATTTACCTGAACATGAGATTGAGCAGGGACGTAGCCAGAAAATTACAGTCGTTCACCATGATGAATTAGGTAAAATCGTTAGAGTTGAATAACGATTACCCATAAAAGGAAGCCCACGTTAAGTGGGCTTTTTTCTAAGCTAATTTAGGTCTAACCTTAGTTTTTAAACTGTAGAGCACAGTGCTTGAGTAGGTATCATTTACCTTTAAAAACAGGAGGTCTTTTTTGCAACATGGCAAAAACACCTTCTTGAGCATCTTCTGTGGTGAGCAAAGGTTGAAGATGACTCTGTAGTTGGCTAAATGCCGTTTCATAACCCTCATTCATGGCTTCACGAGCAGAAGCGAGCGTCGCTTTTACCGCAAGTGGTGCAGCTTGAGCGATGTGTTCAGCAATTTCTATTGCACGGTTGAGCTGAGAGCCTTCTGGACATATTTCTGTAATCAGGTTCATATCAAAAGCTGCTTGGGCATCAAAAGAGTCGCCAGTGAGTAAATAACGCATGGCTTTTGCCCAACCCGCGGCTTGAGTAAATCGTGCAGTAGCTCCGCCAAAAGGTAAGATGCCACGTTGAACTTCCATCTGTGCAAACTGAGTATTTTCACTTGCTAAAGCAATGTCTGCATTGAGAAAGAGTTCGATACCAGCGGTATAACAATAGCCTTGTACTGCAACAATCAAAGGTTTACTCAGTTTTTGCCCAACTGTACCCCATGGGTTAATCTCATCATCTTTAAAATCAAAAACACCCGTAGCAAGTTTAGGCTGTAACTCAACTAAATCTAAACCAGCAGTAAAATGGTCCCCATGAGCAAAAATAACTGCACAGCGAAGCGCATCATTATTTTCATATTCTGTCAGGGCTTGAGATAGGTCTTTAATCATGTGGCTATCAAAGGCATTACGTTTTGCTGCCCGATCTAAACCAATTAAAAAAATATGTCCGCGAGTTTCACGGCTGACTTTTCCTTCTTGATTTGACATATTTTCACGCTCTTTTATTTGTCTTTAATTATCTTTTAAACATTCATTTAAAAACGATCAAATACAATTTGTTGATGAATTGATAAGAGTTTCTTTTATCTATGTATCGAAATAAATTGATGTGATTTAAAAAATATAAATCCTCATGCCATGTGAATTTCCATGATTTATTTAAATTAGCAGTTTGCTTAACTGCATATTTTTCTCATAATACCTTGTCAAATTGATCTCAATAAGCAGCTTCTTTTATGTCACCTCTAGAAATTTTCGCGGTCTTGATTAGCCTGATTGGAGTCGGATTAACTGTCATCCGTAATATGTGGTGTTGGCTGTTTAATTTCTTTGCTTTTGTTTTATATGCCTATTTGTTTTACGAATTTAAGCTATATGGCGAAACAATTTTGCAGTTCTTTTTTATGGTCGTCAATTTTTATGGCTTTTACTACTGGCTTAAGGGAAAGCAGCAAGATCATGACATTCGAATTGAACCTATTGCGGTTCAAACCGCTATCATCCAAATGGTCATTGCCGCGGTAGGGGGCTTACTGTTTGGTTTAATTCTTAAAAACTTTACCGATGCAGCGGTGCCGATGCTCGACTCACAGCTTGCAGCATTTAGTTTGCTCGCAACCTATTGGACGAGTCGAAAGCATATTGCGACTTGGATGCTTTGGGTATTTGTCGATATTATTTATGTCGGGATGTTTATCTATAAAGATTTATTTTTAACAGCCGCTTTGTATGCAGCATTTGTATTGATGGCAGCTTATGGTTGGTATCAATGGGAAAAGGTTAAAAAGAAACAGCTTTTGGCCTCAAACCAGCTTTAATTTGGAGAGCGATCATGCTGTTAAGCTTAGATATTTATAAACAACAACAGTTTGATCAAATTGCTGCAAAAATAATGGCAGAGCCAAAACAGTATTGTGAATTTAATTCGGTATCTGATTTTTATAATGCCGCGTGGCTCACAGATTTTCCACAAGGCAGCCAGATTTCTGCCACTGGCTTAGATGATGGTGCTGAAGAGTTTTATGCAATTATTCAGTTTAAAAAGCAGTATTTAAAGTTTGATATTAAAGAGCATCATTTGATACTTGTTTTTCAGGATATGAATGGGAAAGTATTTGAAAGTAACTTCTAATTTATAAAATAAACTTTCATAAAAAAGCGACTTAACGTCGCTTTTTTTAATAAATAAATTTGGAAATTTTATTTGCGGTTTCAATAACAAGACTTGCAATATCTTCTTTGAATGTTCTTTCATCGTAAGTGGTAATTGGGCAACTTACAGAAATAACAGCGACCATTTTACCATTTGACTGTTTAAAAATAGGCGCCGCGCAAGCTGCCATATCATGATTATAATGACCCCAACTCACCATGGTTTTTTGAGTTTTTACGTACGACAGCCTTTGCAATAAAGCTTTTAAATTGGTTGGCGTCAGGTCAGAGAAACTATCCCAATCGCTAAAGTTACGGTAACGCTGACGTACTTCTGTTTCAGGTAAATCAGACAGTAACATTTGACCAATCACGGTGGCATGAGCAGGCCAGCGGGTGCCTAAGCTAATGTTACTCGTAAATGTTCCCATCGACTGAATGTTATTTACAAAGACAATATGAGTACCTTCTAAAATTGAAAGATGCACCGCAAGTTTGGTTTGATCACGTAGTTCTTTCATTAAAGGTGTCGATAAATCGAGTAATGAAAGTTTAGATAAACTGTTAAAACCAAGTTCCATCACTTTAGAATCGAGAGCATAAGTTTTTTGAGATGCTTTTCTTAAATAACCACAAGATTCCAGTGTATAGATCAGACGAAATGCACTAGAACGGTTCACTTCTAAAATTTCAGCGATTTCTGTAATTGTCATTTCTTGCGCTTGTTGGTTAAATGCTTGCAAGATAGCTAAACCCCGCACAAGTCCGGGTACTAAATATCGATCATCATTTTTTGTTGTTTCTGATTCTTGAGAATCTTCTTCAATCGCTAGGCTCATTCGTGTCTTTTTCCTATAAATAAAACAAGGTTCAATTTGGGGCATGCTGCTTTATTTTATAACCATTGTAATTGTTAAAAATGCATAAAACAATTTTTATATTTAAAACTTTGTTTCCAGTTTGAAACGTAACAAAATATTTAAAATTTACTAAATTAATGAATTTTATATTTATTTTTACTTTGACAAAAAATGATCAAGAGGATTATGCTTAGCTTGTGTTTTGAAAATCAAATTATGTTTTGTATATAAAACAAAATGAGGACGCAAGGTATGAGTTGGATCTCAGTTTGTCAGCAGGGTGACGTTAGCGAAGATGAGCCGAAAGCCATCGAAATTGAAGGGAAAAAAATAGGCGTATTTTTTGTCGATGAAAATTACTTTGCTATCGAAAATGTTTGCCCTCATGCGTATGCCTTATTAACCGAAGGATTTATCGAAGATCAGACTGTTGAATGTCCATTGCATGAAGCAATTTTTGACATTCAGACAGGTGAGCTAAAAAGTGGACCAGGGTGTAGAAACCTATGTACGTACCCAGTTCGTGTTGAAGGACAGGATATTCAAATTCAACTCTAGTCCTCACATGTACAAGGAAGCAGAACAATGAAGACATTTAATGAAAAGTTGGCAAGCTGGATTCATGCAACGCCAGCAACCGAAGCAGGTATCAACAATATTCAAGTTCCAGGTCAATCTGAATTGTTGGTTTGGCAGACACGTTATAAAGAGCCAACTCTTTACGAACAAGATTTTGTAAAGAACTTGATTCAGGCATTTTCTGCGGGCGCAACTGAGTTAGATGATGTTGTTTCTGCACTTAATCAACAGGGTTTCCGCTGTGAATCTGGTGATGAATGGACTTCTGCAAGCTTTACAGAAGAAATGCAACGTTTAGGTTATTGATTCAGGGAAGAATAAAATGAACGCAATCGTATCAACTTCACAAAGCGCTGAAGAATATTTAGAACTTGGTTTACGTGACCAATGGCACCCGGTTTTAGCAAGTTGGGAAGTCGCAGCTAATCCAGTTGGAATTACCCGTTTAGGCGAAAATATTGTGGTTTGGCGTGATGCCGAAGGTCAAGTTCATGCGCTTGAAGATCGCTGTCCACACCGCGGTGCTCGTCTTTCACTGGGTTGGAACTTGGGTGACCGAGTTGCTTGCTGGTATCACGGCGTTGAAGTTCGTGCTGACGGTGTAGTTGCTGATGTACCAGCCGTTCATGAATGTCCAATGACTGGTACTAAATGTTTAAAGAGCTATCCGGTCATTGAGCAACATGGTGCAATTTTCATTTGGTTTGGTATTGATGCAAATGAACAGCCAAAACCGCTTGAGTTTCCAGAGCAACTTGCAAGCGAAGAGTGGAGTTCATTCCTTTGCCAAGCAGATTGGAAAGTAAACCATCAATACGCGATTGATAACGTGATGGACCCAATGCATGGGACCTATTTGCACTGTACTTCACACTCTATGGCAGACGGCGAACGTACTGCAGAGATGAAGCATCGTACAACCGATAATGGCTTTGTTTTCGAAAAAGAAGGCCAAACAGGTGTGAACTTCGACTGGGTTGAATATGGTTCAACTGGTGCAAGCTGGTTACGTCTTTCAATTCCTTATCGTAAACAATTTGGTCCGGGTGGCGAATTCTGGATTGTGGGTTATGCAACCCCAATTGATGCCAACAATACCCGCGTATTTTTCTGGCGCTGCCGTAAGGTTAGTGGCTGGCAACGTAATGTATGGCGTTTCTTATATCGCAATCATTTAGAACAGTTGCATTGGGATGTATTGGAACAAGATCGCATTATTTTAGAAAACCTTGCGCCAAATGCCCGTGCGCGAGAATTCTTATATCAACATGACGTTGGTCTTGCACGTTTACGCCGTTTAATGAAAAAAGAAGCTGAGAAGCAATTAAAGAAAATTGCTGCACTAAATGCATCAAACCGTATCGAGATGCAGGAAGAAGCTCATGGCTAATGTAGCGTTGTTGCAAGGCAAAAAAGTTTTAGTGACTGGTGCTGCGCGTGGTTTAGGCCGAGATTTTGCTCAAGCCATTGCCGAGGCTGGTGCTGAAGTTGTAATGGCAGATATTTTAACTGACTTGGTACAACAAGAAGCACAAGCGTTACAGAAACAGGGGTTCAATGTTCATGCTGTCACTGTTGACCTTGCCAATGCAGACTCTATTGAAAATGCGGTTGCAAAAAGCGTGGAAGTATTACAAGGACTAGACGGACTTGTGAACTGTGCGGCACTGGCAACCAATGTCGGTGGAAAAAATATGATTGATTATGATCCTGAGCTTTGGGATCGGGTCATGAATATTAATGTGAAAGGCACATGGCTAATTAGTAAGGCATGCGTTCCCCATTTAAAGCAATCGGCTGCTGGCAAAATTATTAATGTTGCTTCCGATACAGCACTTTGGGGTGCACCGAACCTAATGGCTTATGTGGCAAGTAAAGGCGCAATTCTTGCCATGACACGTTCAATGGCAAGAGAGTTGGGACAGTTCAATATCTGTGTTAACACCTTGTCACCCGGCCTTACTCTGGTTGAAGCAACTGAGTATGTGCCACAGGAACGTCACGATTTATATGTAAACGGAAGAGCGATTCAACGTCAGCAACTTCCACAAGATTTAAATGGAACAGCATTGTATCTACTGTCGGATTTGTCCTCTTTTGTGACAGGTCAAAATATTCCGGTCAATGGCGGTTTTGTCTTTAACTAAGGAGTAGTCAAATGATTACAGGGATCGAGATTTTAAAGTTTGGAGTTGAAGATAGAGCCGCTTCAAACAAGTTTTTAGCAGATTTTGGTTTAAGCCAAAGTACTTCGGATATTGAAGGCGCTGATCTTTACCAGACTCAAAACGGTAGCAAAATTTATTTATTTAATTGTGATGATGACCGTTTGCCTGCTGCCATTGAACAAGGTTCAACTTTACGTGAAGTCACGTGGGGTGTTGAAAGCACACAAGACCTCGAAGACTTATCAGCACGTTTGGCCGATGTAGAAGGTTTTAAACGTTCTGAAAGTACAGTTCAGTGTCTTGACCCAAATGGCATGACCATTCGTTTTGAACAAAGTTTTGTAAAAGAAGTACCAGAACTTAAAACGGAAGGTATTAACCAATACGGCAATATTCAACGTGTGAATGCAGCAAGTCCTGTCTATGAAAAAGGTCAACCTGTTGCGATTGGACATGTGGTGTTCTTCACACCAGATTTGGCAACAACTGAAAACTTCTATATTGAAAAAGTAGGCTTTCATTTATCTGATGCTTACAAAAATCGTGGTGCATTCTTACGTTGCCGCGGTGAAGGTTATCACCATGATTTATTCTTGCTCAGTGTTCCAAATAAACCTGCTGGCTTAAATCACGTTGCGTTTGTTGTTCGTGATATCCATGAAGTAATTGGGGGCGGTTTAAATATGAATCGCTCGGAATGGTCAACTTTCATTGGGCCGGGACGTCATCCAATTTCTTCTGCTTATTTCTGGTACGTCAACTCACCATTAGGTGGTGCATTTGAATATTACACCAACGATGATTATTTGACAGAAGAATGGCAACCTCGTGTAGAAGAACATCGTCTAGAGCTTTTCACCGAATGGGCGATTGAAGGTGGTCTTGATGACACAACCCGCCGTCAAGTGAAGCCTGTTTAACAGGGATTGCTTTACAAGGAAGATGGCTATGGAAAAGATCGTAATTGTAGGTGCCGGACAGGCAGCGGGTTGGGCAGTAAGTACCTTACGTCAAAATGGGTATGTGGGCGAAATTCACGTGGTTTCAAATGAAGATCAAGTGTTTTATGAGCGTCCGCCACTGTCTAAGCAAGTACTTTCAAAAGAAGCAACTTATGAAAGTTTGAATCTATTCTCTCCTGAACAGGTTCAAGAGTTCAACGTTCAATGGCATAAACCGGAAATTGCAACAAAAGTCGACCGTGAGCAAAAACAGGTTCATTTAGAAAGTGGCCAGATTTTGCCATATGACAAATTGCTGATTGCAACCGGAAGCCGTGCACGTGTACCGGTCAATACATGGCAGTTTATTCCTAATGTTGTGACCTTACGCAATGTGCATGACTGTGAACGTTTGGCTGAAATTTTAAAGAATGCAAAAAATGTCGCTGTGATCGGCGGTGGCTGGATTGGTTTAGAAATTGCTGCAACTGCACGTAAGCAAGGTAAAGATGTTCATATTTTTGAATATGGTGACCGTTTATGCGCAAGAAGTGTGAGTCCGGAAGTTTCTGCATTTTTAAAAAATATGCATGAGACCCAAGGCACAAAAATTCACTTAGACAGTAAGAGCCTTCATTTGGTTGAAGCGCCTAATCAAAAAGTTGAAGTGGTGAATCATCCTCAAAATAGTCAGTTATTTGACTGTGTTGTAGTAGGTGCGGGCGCCGAAATTGCCAAAGAGTTAGGTGTACACGCTGGTCTCGATGTGAAAGATGGCATTGTGGTGAATTGTTTTGGGCAAACCTCAGATCAAAACATCTATGCCGCAGGTGATGTCGCGATTCATCCGGGTTTGGGTTATTGCATTCAGTCTTGGGCAAATGCACAAAATCAGGCGATTGCCGCAGCAAAATCGATGCTCGGAATTGAAACTGAATATAGCGATATTCCATGGCTTTGGTCTGATCAATATCACTTCAATATTCAAATTTTAGGGACTTATCAGCCTGAAAAAACCAAAGAATTGGTGATTCGCCAAGGCGGTGAAGATCAGGTGAGCTATTTATATCTGGATCATGAAAATCGTTTGCTCAATATGATTGCCATTAATGATTCTAAACTGATCAAACTGGCAAAACGTTGGATGCAAGCCAACACCGTTTTAGATCCAAAACTGTTAGCAGATTCTGAATTTAATGTCATGAAGTTAAAACCGTAAACATTAAATCTGGTTCTCATTACCAAATCGAAGGAATGACACATGAGTAATGAAGAAAAAAGTGGATTGAAGCATTGGGTACCTGCTTTTGTCCTTATGGTGTGTGTGGTACTGGCATTTTTTGACAAGATTAGTATTGCGGTTTTATTTTCAGATCCTCATTTTCAAAGTGCAATGGGAATTGCTGAAGATAAGGCCAAGCTCGGATGGCTCATGACAAGTTTCTTACTTGCTTATGGTTTTTCGTCAGTCTTTCTAAGCTTTTTGGGTGACATCTTTAACCCAAAGAAAATGCTGTTCTGGAGCGTAACATCGTGGGGCTTACTCATGTTTTGCATGGGGTTCACCACCAGTTATTCAGGCATGTTGATTTTACGTGTACTGCTCGGTTTAGCAGAAGGTCCGTTATTTGCCTTGGCTTACACCATTGTTAAGCAGACTTACACTGACCGTCAGCAGGCACGTGCTTCAACCATGTTCTTACTTGGAACGCCGATTGGTGCATTCCTTGGGTTCCCGATCACTGCAAATGTTTTAGCACACCATGACTGGCATACCACTTTCTTTGTGATGGCTGGATTAACGCTAATCGCGATTTTCAGCATTGTTTTCGGTTTGCGTAACTTACAACTCAAGAAAACTGTCGAAATTGAGGGCGAGAGTAAACGTACCAATTTCAAAGGCCACATTGCCAATACTAAATTGCTGCTCAGCAACAGCGCATTCTGGTTGGTGTGTCTATTTAACATTGCATTGATGACGTATTTGTGGGGCTTAAATAGCTGGGTTCCTTCTTATCTTATGCAAGACAAAGGATTCAATCTCAAAGAGTTTGGGATGTATTCAAGCTTTCCATTCATTGCCATGTTAATTGGCGAAGTGGTGGGTGCATTTTTATCTGACAAGTTAGGCCGCCGAGCAATTCAAGTATTTAGCGGTTTATTACTCGCGGGCATCTTCATGTATGTGATGGTCATTATGACCAAGCCATTATTGATTATTGCTGCCATGTCTTTAAGCGCGATGGCGTGGGGTTTTGGAGTAGCAGCTGTATTTGCTCTGCTTGCAAGAGTGACGACCTCAAATGTAGGGGCGACTGCAGGTGGAATATTTAACGGGTTAGGTAATTTTGCAAGTGCAATTGCGCCTGTTCTTATCGGTTACATCGTGATGCAAACACATAGTTTTAATTTAGGAATTACCTTCTTGGCTGCCGTCGCTGTCATTGGGTCGTTGTTCTTGGTTCCTCTTTTAAAACGTTATTAATTCACTGTATAGGAGTTTAAAAAATGACTACACAACAATTCGAATCATGGGCACAACCAGAAGGTACTTCTTTAGAAGATTGGTTAAACACACGTATTGCTCGCTTTGAGACACGTAAATATGACTTCGATGCTTTGAAGTTCCAAGCAGATTACGACCCGAAATATCGCCGTGCACAAATGCGTTATATGGGTACGGGTGCAACAGGTGTCGTAAATGACGGTAACACCGTTCCGGCAGAAAACTTCACGTTTTCAACCATGGTTCTGCCACCACAGTGTGAAGGCCCTTTACATATTCACCACGATGTTGAAGAAGTGTTCTTTATGCTCCGCGGCGAAATTGATTTGTTCATTGAACACAACGGCGAAAAATTTGAGACTCGTTTAAAAGAGCGTGACCTGATTTCAATTCCACCGGGTATTTACCGCGGTTTATTTAACCCAGGTCAAGAAGATGCCTTGATGTGTGTGATGTTGGGAGCAGGTAAACCAACCATTCCGAACTATCCACCAGAGCATCCATTGTCTCAAATCAAACGTTAATTGTTTGATGAAGTGAATGAAAGGAAAGAATTGAAAATGATGACACTCATTGAAAAGTTAGCAGAATTTCCGGTGAAAACCGTGACTGTTCAAGGTCAGCAACAAGCCTATCGGGAAGCTGGTCAGGGCGAGTACCTTGTGCTGTTGCACGGCATTAGTTCAGGTTCTGCTTCATGGGTGAACCAACTTGAAGTGTTGTCTCATCATTTTCATGTCATTGCCTGGGACGCACCGGGCTATGGCAAATCAGATGAACTTTTAACGGATCAACCCAATGCGACCGACTACGCAAAGCGTTTAGCAGCATTGTTCGATGTTTTAAAAATTGAAAAAGCCATTGTGGTCGGACACTCATTAGGTGCCTTACAGGCGAGTGCATTTGCTGCACTTTACCCAGAGCGAGTGGAACACTTGGTCGTCGCTAATTTAGCGCAAGGCTACCAACGCCACGATGAACAGACACAAATTCAGGTTTTTGAAAAAAGACCAAAAATGTTGAAAGAGTTAGGTGCTAAAGGAATGGCCGAAAGCCGTGGACCTCATTTGATTTATAAACAAGAGCCACAAGCCTTAGCTTTAGTTTCAGAGGTGATGCAACAGTTGACTCTACAGGGTTTCACACATGCATCTTACTTACTGGCATATGACGAAATACGTAATTATTTAACCGATTTAAAAGTCCCATGCACAGTAATTGCAGGGCAGCAAGATCAAATCACTCCTGCGTTAGGTATACAAGAGCTTGCTCAGGAATTGCAGTTGGAACAGCGCTTCGTCATAGAAGACGCAGGACATTTAAGTTATGTCGACCAACCGCAAGCATTTAACCAAATTATGTTGACGATTCAGGAACAATCGTAAGAGAGATTAAGGATTATGAGCTTCCAAGTTGAAGGAAAAGTTGCAGTTGTTACCGGTGGCTCATCTGGGATTGGGCTGGCTGCTGTTGAAATACTGGTTGCAGAGGGTGCAAAAGTAGCTTGGTGTGGTCGCGATGAAGAACGTTTAAATGCTTCTAAGCACTATATTTTAGAAAAATTTCCGCATGCCAATATTTTTACTAAAGCATGCAATGTATTGAAAAAAGAAGAAGTTCAGCAATTTGCCAAAGACGTCAAACTCAATTTGGGCAATGTGGACATGCTCATTAACAATGCTGGGCAAGGCCGTGTTTCAAATTTTGAAAATACGCAAGATGAAGACTGGATGAAAGAAATCGAGCTGAAATATTTCAGTGTTCTACATCCGGTACGGGCTTTTCTTGACGACTTAAAACAGTCGGCAAATGCCTCAATTACCAATGTGAACTCGTTACTTGCGTTGCAACCGGAACCGCACATGATTGCGACTTCATCTGCACGCGCTGCACTGTTGAATTTAACCCATTCTTTAGCGCATGAGTTTACTCAATATGGTGTTCGTGTGAACTCGATTTTACTCGGTATGGTCGAATCTGCGCAGTGGAAACGCCGTTATGAAACCCGTTCAGATTTAAATCTGTCATGGGAAGAGTGGACAGGCAATATCGCAAAAAACCGTGGCATTCCTATGCAGCGTTTAGGCCGACCAGAAGAGCCTGCACGTGCTTTAGTTTTCTTGGCATCACCATTGGCATCTTACACCACAGGTTCGGCAATAGATGTCTCGGGTGGTTTTAATAAACATTTATAAATATTAGGTGCTGTCATGAAAAAGTTGATGATGATTGGTTTTGGCGCAATGGCAGCAGAAGTGTATGCCCACTTGCCTCAAGATCTGCAACTCAAATGGATTGTCGTGCCATCTCGCAGTATTGAAAAAGTGCAGTCACAAGTCTCTTCCGAGATTCAGGTGATTTCCGATATTGAGCAATGTGATGGTACGCCAGACTATGTCATTGAGGTGGCAGGTCAAGCAGCTGTGAAAGAGCATGCTCAAAAAGTTTTAGCGAAAGGCTGGACCATTGGTTTGATCTCGGTGGGTACTTTAGCTGATAACGAGTTTTTGGTTCAGCTTAAGCAAACTGCCGAAAAAAATGATGCCCATCTGCATTTACTGGCAGGCGCTATCGCAGGTATTGACGGTATTTCTGCGGCTAAAGAAGGTGGCCTGCAAAAAGTCACTTACAAAGGCTGTAAAAGTCCAAAAAGCTGGAAGGGTAGTTATGCAGAGCAATTGGTCGATTTAGATCATGTTTCTGAAGCTACGGTCTTTTTCACAGGAACTGCGCGTGAAGCTGCGACCAAATTTCCAGCCAATGCCAACGTTGCAGCAACCATTGCGCTTGCAGGGCTTGGAATGGATGAAACCATGGTCGAATTAACTGTTGATCCAACCATCAACAAAAACAAACACACCATTGTGGCAGAAGGTGGCTTTGGACAAATGACCATCGAACTGGTGGGTGTGCCGCTGCCAAGTAACCCGAAAACATCAACTTTGGCTGCGCTTAGCGTGATTCGTGCTTGTCGCAACAGTGTAGAAGCAATACAGATTTAAGAAGGATTTGATCATGGCAAAGGAAATTTATATTGCAGGTGAATGGCGATTAGGCCGTGGTGCAGTCATTCAAAGCCTGTTTCCGGCAGATCAGTCGGTAAACGCTGAGCTTTCAACAGCAACGCTTGAAGATGTAAATGAAGCAATTGAAAAAGCAGATCAGGCTTGGCGCCAACCGAACTGGAGAAACAGCTTGCCGCATGAGCGCGCACGTATTCTCTACAAAGTTGCAGACATTATTGAAGCGCGTGTAGATGAATTAGCAAAATTACAAACACGCGATAATGGTAAGCCTTTAACCGAAACTCGTGGCTTGGTCATGAGCGCTGCGGCGACTGCACGTTATGTTGCGGCGGCTTGTGAAACAATGAATGATGAGCTCACCACTCAGCGTGCTCCAGACTTTATGACCATGAGTGTGCATGAACCTGTAGGCGTTGTGGCAGCAATTACCCCTTGGAACTCTCCAATCGCAAGTGAAGTTCAAAAGCTTGCTCCAGCTTTAGTAGCAGGAAATGCAGTGGTGTTAAAACCAGCAGAAGCAACTTCACTGATTGCTTTAGAGCTTGCCAAAATTTTTGAAGAGGCAGGTTTACCAAAAGGTTTGCTGAGTGTGTTGGTTGGGCGTGGTTCGATCATTGGTGATGCAATTGCTCAGCACCCATTGGTTCGTAAAATTTCTTTTACAGGTGGAACAACCACAGGGCGTCATTTGGCACACATTGCCGCTGACAAACTGATTACCACTTCACTTGAGTTGGGTGGAAAGTCACCAACCATCGTTTTACCTGATGCAGACGTCGAACTGGCAGCTAAAGGTGTCGCGTACGGTATTTTTAGCTCGGCAGGCCAAGCGTGTATCGCAGGTTCTCGCTTGTTTATTCATAGCAGTCTTTACGATCAGTTTTTAACACGTTTGGTTGAAATTACCAAAGGCTTACGTGTGGGCCATCCGGAACAGGCAGGTGTGCATTTAGGGCCACTGGTCAATGACAAGCATTTGCAGTCAGTTGATCGCTATGTGCAGCTTGCCAAAAGCGAAGGTGGTCAGGTTCTGATTGGTGGTGAAGCGCTTACCACTGGTGACTATGCCAAAGGAAGCTATTACTTACCGACCATTATCACGGGCTTAAATAACAGTGCTCAAACTTGTCAGGAAGAAATTTTTGGCCCTGTTTTAGTCGTTATGAAATATGACAACGAGCAAGATTTAATTGCTCAAGCCAATGACAGTTGTTTTGGTCTTGCCGCAGGTATCTGGACTGAAAGCTATCGTAAAGCTTGGCGCATCGCACGTGCGTTAGAAGTGGGTACGGTATGGATTAATACCTATAAAAAGTTCTCGATTAGTGCGCCGTTTGGTGGCTTTAAGGACAGTGGAATTGGACGCGAGAAAGGCCGTTTGGGCATTTTATCGTACATGCAACAAAAGAGTATTTATATGGGGCTGAATGAACAGCCTAACCCTTGGTGCGATTAATAAATTCAAGGACTGAAAACAAATTTTGAGGAACAGACATGACTGAACGTGTAAATGTAGGCGAAGCAATCGCAAGAGTTTTAGAAGCGCACCAAGTTGATAGTATTTATGGTGTTATTTCCATTCACAATTTACCTATTGCTGATGCAGTAGGACGCCGTGAAAAAATGCGCTTTGTCGCAGCGCGTGGTGAGGCAGGTGCAGTCACCATGGCAGATGCGCACTCGCGTTTTAAAGGCCTAGGTGTGGCGTTGACCAGTACCGGTGCTGGGGCTGGTAATGCGGTGGGTTCACTCATTGAAGCAATGAATGCGGGTAGCCCTGTATTGCATTTAACAGGTCAAGTTGAGCGTGAATATCTCGACCGTGATGCAAGTTTCATTCATGAAACTAAAGACCAACTTACGTTTTTACGTGCATCAAGCAAAGCGGCATTTCGCATTACTAGTCCAGACAATGCTGTTGGGGTGATTCGTGAAGCCATTCGTGTGGCAACGACTGTTCCAATGGGACCTGTCAGTGTTGAGTTACCAATTGATGTACAAGCAGCAGAAATTGATTTGCCACTTAATTTAGGCCCAGTGAAAGCACTTGAATTGCCACAGGCAGAACAAGCTGAAATTGATCTTCTTGTGAATGAAATCAAAAAAGCAAAACGCCCGATTTTCTGGATTGGTGGTGGAACTTTAAATAGTATTGCCGAAGTTAAAGCAATTGCAGATTTAGGTATTCCAGTTGTTTCATCTACACACGGCCGCGGTGTGCTGGCAGATGATCATCCACGTAGTTTAGGTGCATTCCATAACTCGGCAGGTGTTGAGCAACTATTAAAAGATGCTGACTTAATGGTTGTGGTGGGTTCCCGTTTACGTAGTAATGAAACTAAAACCTATTCGGTTGAGTTTCCTGAAAATATTATTCAGGTTGATGCTAACCCTGTGGCTCAGCAACGTAATTACAAAATCCGCAACTTCATTTGTGGCGATGCTAAAGATGTCTTAACACGTGTGTTAGAACAGCTTCAAGGGACTTCAAAAGTTGATGCTGACTACGATGCTGCTGTAGTGGCTGCTAAACAGGCTGCAATTGATGCACTGCGCAAGCAAATCGACCAATACGCTCTGATTTGTGATCACTTACGTGCAGCTTTACCGCAAGACGGTATTTTTGTACGAGACATCACCATGTCGGGCAGTACATGGGGCAGCCGTTTATTCCCTGTACAAGCACCCAACCAAAATATCCATTCACTCGCAGGTGCAATTGGTCTAGGTCTTGCAACAGCAATCGGTGCCTCAGTTGCTAACCCTGACAAAAAAGTAATTGGTTTAGTCGGCGATGGCGGCTTAATGCTTGGTATTGGCGAGATTGCAACCATGGTGCAAGAAAACACCAACATGGTCCTCATGATTATGAATGATGGTGGTTATGGTGTAATGCGTGGCATTCAAAATAA
Organism: Acinetobacter pittii; assembly: GCF_034067285.1. NCBI lineage: Bacteria > Pseudomonadati > Pseudomonadota > Gammaproteobacteria > Moraxellales > Moraxellaceae > Acinetobacter > Acinetobacter pittii. The sequence goes on along the minus strand of NZ_CP139286.1, from coordinate 2,722,002 downwards.
CTACTTTGGTGGTCGTCAGTATTTCAATGAATTACATACACCTGACTACAAACTTCTTGGCGAATCAATGGGTGTGAAGAGCTGGAAAGTGGGTAGTGCAGATGAGTTTAAAACGGTTATTCAAGAGGCTGTCGCTTTTGAAGGACCAACTGTGATTGAGCTCGATATGAACTCGATTGGGCCGTTAAACTTTGCGGGTCCACCGCAAAAGAAACTGTATTAACCAGTTTGGATGGTTTAGTACATATGCGATGGGAGCTGCTAAGCCATCCTTTTTTTAGATAAATTTTTTTGTCTAAAAAACAATAAAAACGAAGTTTTACAGGTAAAACAAATAAAGTTCCAGCAGGACGCTGGAACTCAATCAAGGATGTAGAGATGAAAAAGACTTCATTGATCATGGCATTCATTGCGCAGCTTACGCTGGGGGTAAGTGTCAATGCTTTTGCAAAAGATTCATTGCTTGAATGGAAAAGTGATGATGGCACCGACTCATTAAAGTTAGGTGGGGTGGTTCGCTTAAATCAACGCTATGAAGATTGGGAAGGGCCAAACCGCGGTTTTGGTAAGCTCTATTTTGATATTTTCAGGGTAGATCTCAAAGGTAAGTTTGATGATGCATACCTCAACGCCAGCTATCTGTTTCAAGACCAACAGAAAACGTCCATTGAAAAAGCATATGTGGGTTATAACCTTGATGCTAATAACAGCATTGAAGCAGGACTGGTTTATAAACCATTTACGATTTATCCCTATCCGCAAAATGGCTGGACTTACCACATTCCATTCTTTCTAGGTTATGGCAACAACATTGCGCCAGGCGTCAACTGGAATTATCACGATAAAGATTGGGATGTAAAACTCGGCTATTATCCGCAAATGCTAGAGACGAACTTGCGTTACTCCCCTGAAAGTGCAACTTATGATGACTTGGAAGAAAACGCATTTCCATCTCAAAAAGCTTATCAGAATGAAAAACGTCATCAGTTTAATACTCGCATTGTGCGCAAGTTAGAGACCGATTTTGGTAAGCAAGAGTTTGGTGTTTCGGGGGCAATTGCTCAGCTACATAATAAAATGACCGATAAAGACGGTAAATATTATGCAGTCGGTTTGCATACCGAAAATAACTACAAACGTTTTAACTTACAAAGTTCGGTTATTCACTATCAATACGATGCTAAAAATCCGGATGGTGTAAGTAATGATGTGACTTTAATGGGCAATAATGGTTTTACACCTGCTTACTTTATTGCTTCAGAAGGGACCATTGCCAGTTTAAACCTTGCCTATACGTTGCCTGTCACCAATATGGGTAAGCTAAAAGCCATTAAGTTTTATAATGATTATAGTTATCTCGATAAAAAACGTGATGATTGGTCTGATTCGCAAATGAACACCACAGGTATGATGTTTATTGCTTCACCATTTATGGTTTGGGCGGATTATACGTGGGGTAAAAACTCAAATATTATTGGTGGTTCGACCAACTCAACGGGTTATACCTCTGCAACTTCGCCAAATAGTGATAAATGGCTATATCGTTTAAACTTTAATATTGGGTTTACTTTCTAAACTGAACTGCATTAAAAAACCACGCAATTGGCGTGGTTTTTTATTTCACATATTGAGGCTTTTAATATCTGTTTTTTTCAAACTTATTCCAAAATACAAAAGCAGTTACAAAGGCCAAAATGGTCAGCGCGAAAATATAATACATCGCACCAATATCACTATATTGACTGAGCCAATGCACTAAAGGCAGTGTCATACCGCCCACAATTGCATAAGACAAATTATAAGAAAATGAAATACCTGAAAAACGCACAGGCGCGGGGAACATTTTGACCATACTGCTCGACACCATGCCGACAGTACCTGAACATAGCCCCAACAACATATATAAACCAAAAATGGTTGAATGTGCCGCGTGCCCCAAACTGTTATAAAAAACTGCTGCTGTGAGTGCGACGGCAAGTGCGCCGACCATCATGACTTTGCCACAACCGAAACGGTCAGCAAAATAACCTGCCAAAATACAGCCGACCATTTGCATGACAATAGCTGCGCTTTGCATTTCAAAAGTTTGTGCGCGTTCAAAACCAAATGAACCAATCAGTAGGTTGGGCATGGCTAAAATCACCACCACCACACAGCCCGTTAAAAACCATGTAAATAACATGCCAATCGCAACGGCTGTTTTATGCGTTTTTAAGACTTGTTTTACAGGCATTTCTTTTGAAATTTCTTTACGTGCCTGCATGGCTTTAAACACAGGTGTTTCTTTTAAATAGGTCCGTAAATAAAGTGCAATCAGACCAAAAATACCACCTGCAATAAAAGGAATCCGCCATGCCCAGTCATGAATTTGTCCTTCACTAAAGTTTAGCGAAATCCATAAAGACATGAGCGCACCTAGTAAAATTCCTAAAGACAGTCCGGCAGTTAATAAACCATTTGCCAGTCCAATTTTTCTTTCAGGCACGTGTTCAGACACAAAGGTCCACGCGGCCGGAATTTCCCCCCCAATCGCAATACCTTGCACCACACGCATGAGCAATAACAGTAGGGGGGCCAAATACCCAATATTTTCAAAGGTAGGCAAAATCCCGATAAACAGAGTAGGCAATGCCATCAGCAAAATAGAAAGTGAAAATAACTTTTTACGCCCGACCAAGTCACCAAAATGGGCCATGACGACCCCGCCTAAAGGCCTAAAAAAGTAACCTGCTGCAAAAATACCGTAAGTATTAAGCATGGCCCAAAACGGACTAAGCGTGCTGGGGAAAAAGAGGTCGGAAATGATTTTGGCGTAAAACACATAAATCACAAAATCGTAAAATTCTAAAGCTCCACCCAGTGAAGAAAGGGCAAGGGTTCGTTTATCTTCTTTATTAAGATAGTTCGCATCCTGCAAAGTTAAGTCCTGATCCATTTTTTACTTAATTGTTGTAATTGAAGTTTGGATATTAATGGAAAAGTGAAGTAAAAGTAAATGGAGGAAATTTGTTCTATAGGACGATGTAGATTGGACTTACTCAGAACAAAAAGCTTTAAAACGAAAAACGCTTTAGATGAAATAAAAACAGATGTAGGAATGACTTTTCTTTTGAGTCATTCAGCGACACAATAAAACTTGTCATAGCCAGTTTAATGAGAGATTCAAAGGATGAGTGTAGTTCTACCTGTCGCGAAGCGTGGCGAAGATATTTTAAAACTAATTGCGGCTCCCGTTTCGGTAAATGAGTTAAACAGTAATTGGCTTTATCAGCTTGCTGACGCTATGCATGCAACAATGCTTGAGCGTAATGGAGTAGGGATTGCTGCACCGCAAGTTTATATCTCTAAACGCGTTATTATTGTGGCGTCTCGACCAAATCCACGCTATCCAGATGCACCCGAAATGGAAGCAGTGGTCATGGTAAATCCTGAAATTTTAGAGTTCTCAAACGAAGTTTGTTTAGGTGAAGAAGGCTGTTTAAGTGTGCCGGATGAGCGTGGACAAGTTGAACGTGCAGAAATGGTGAAGGTTAAATATTTAACACTACAAGGTGAAATGGTTGAGACAGTTTTTCATGGTTTTCCTGCTCGTATTGTTCAACATGAAGTCGATCATTTAAATGGGATCTTGTTTGTAGAAAGAATAAGCTAATCTTCAGTTTAGAGTTTTGAAAAACCTATAATGAGCTTGAAATAAATAAGACAACGGAATTAAAATACTTATATCGTGATTTTTAACTCATTACAAAAGATATAATTTTAATATTATCAGCAGGTTGTGCTGAAATTTTGCGCGATGTTGTAAATCTCCTCATTTAAGGTTACTAACCATGAAAACCCCTCTCCCAGAATATTTGGCAAATGTTATTGAAGCCTGTGACATCGATAACAGCGGTCATCTCGCCGATTATATTCCTGAGTTGGCAAATGCAAACCCAGATCGATTAGCTTTAGCAATGTCTACGGTAGATGGTGAAATTTATTCGGTTGGCGATGATGATGTTGAATTCACCATACAATCGATTTCTAAACCATTCGTATATGCTTATGTTTTACAACAGCTTGGTATTGATGCAGTACTTGCGAAAGTAGGAGTGGAGCCTTCAGGGGAAGCATTCAATGAAATTTCATTGGGTAAAGATGGCCGTCCAAAAAACCCGATGATCAACTCTGGCGCAATTACGACACACTCCTTAATTCAGGTCAAACATGGTTTACATAGTGCAGAAATTCTACGCCGCTTTATGAGCGAGCTTGCAGGTCGCGAATTAAGTTTTGATGAGTCTGTATATGATTCGGAAGTCAAAACTGCTTACCGTAATCTTTCGATCGGTTATATGTTACGAACTGTCGGAATTTTAGAAACCGATCCAGTTGATATTGTGAATGGGTATATTCGTCAATGTGCGATTTTGGTGACGGTTAAAGATCTGGTACGTATGGGCAGTGTACTTGCCAATGGTGGGGTTGACCCTAAAACTGGAAAACGCCTCTTGAACCGATCGGTGGTTAGACAAGTGCTTAGTGTCATGATGAGCTGTGGTATGTACGATGCGGCGGGTGACTGGCTTTCAACTGTCGGTATTCCTGCTAAAAGTGGTGTAGCAGGCGGTATCTTGGGGGTGCTGCCAGGTCAGGTCAGTATTGCTGCTTTTTCACCTCGACTAGATGAGCATGGTCACAGTGTTCGAGGTATCGATATTTTAGAACGGTTATCTCGTGACATGGGACTACATCTCATGGAAGGTACGCCTTCTGCACAAACTATTGTCCAAAGCCATTATCGTACAGGTAAGGATGCATCCTTAAGTGTGTATGTGCTTCGCGGTGTATTGAAATTTACCGAAGCTGAAATGTTGTTGCGTATTTTGCAAGAAGAGACGACTGACCAAAGCACAATCGTGATTGATTTAACCCAGATTTCACTTATCCATGATGTGGGTAAACGTATGTTCTTAGAAGGGGTAGATCGACTGATTGATGATGGTCATACCCTTGTTTTGGTTGACCCTGAACAACGTTTAGATCATGCGAGAACCGCTAAAGATCGTGAACTTCATGTCTATCATGATTTCGATGATTTATTAGAAAAGCATGAGATCCGCACTAAAAAAAAGACTTATAGCGACATCGCGGCACTTCTAAACTGTTGAGGTGTTTTTCCTAGATGTCGCTTAAACATCGCACTGAACGCGCTGGGGTTTGTATACCCCAGTGATTCTGAAATTTGAGCAATAGATTCGCCATTCGCTATTTTACTCAAGGCGAGTGCAATATGCATTTGCTGTACCCATGCCCGATAAGATAGCCCCGTTTCTTTTTGGAACATACGCATTAAAGTTCTAGAGCTCGCGCCAATATCATCAGCCCAATCTGTTAAATCTTTTGAATGGTCAGGCGTATGTAATAACTCTTGGCAAATTTTTAATAATCGTTTGTCTTTCGGCCACGGTATCTGGATAGGCAACAAATTGGCCCGATGAATTTCTTCAAAAATCAAAATTTGTAAAGAACGTGAAAGCTCTTGGGAAGTCGCAGTATTTGGAGCGTCTTCTCGCTCAATTTCATTTAAACGAATCAAAAGTTCATGCAACAGATTACTGACTCGAATAATAAAACAATGTTGTCCCATTAGAGCGGCTGCATTTACTTCAACCAACGCCGTATTTAACTTAACGTGACTTAGTGAAATCACGCTGTGCTCAACATGTGCTGGAATCCATAACGCGCACATGGGCGGTACAATCCACACATGATTGGGTGTAAAAACCTGAATATTTCCAGTGGATGCATATAAAAACTGTGCACGTGTATGCGTGTGAGTAGGCGTGATTTCTCGGTAAGAATGTTCAGAAGAGAGTCCAATCACAAGTTCAGACAAATCAGACTGAATAAGAGAATCGGACATAAATTATCCTAAAAATTGTCACTTATGCGACGATTATTGGAAGATAACTTTATAAGCGACAATTTACAATAAGCATCTCATTTAAAAATATTGGAGTTTTTCAGGTATGACGTCTTCAATACAATTGAAAGATGGTATTGCCAATACCGTTGCAAATGATCAGCCTCAGGGAATGATTATTAAAATTGTAGGCGCCGTGGCGGTCGCACATTTACTGAACGATTTAATTCAGGCAGTGCTACCAGCTATCTATCCAATGCTAAAAGCAAACTTTTCGCTGAGTTTTGCTCAGGTCGGCCTGATCTCGTTTGTATATCAAATTACAGGGTCACTGCTACAGCCTTGGATTGGACTTTATACCGATAAACATCCAAAACCGTATCTTCTCCCACTCGGAATGATGGTTACATTCTGCGGCATTATCTTATTGGCATTTTCACCAAGTTTTGCTGTGTTGTTATGTGCATCTGCGCTAATTGGGGTAGGCTCTGCAACTTTTCATCCAGAAGCTTCGCGGGTGGCGCGAATGGCATCGGGCGGGCGCTTCGGTACAGCTCAGTCCACTTTCCAAGTGGGCGGGAACACCGGTACTGCCATTGGCCCGTTATTAGCAGCGTTATTGATTGTACCGTTTGGGCAGCATGCAGTTGCGGGCTTAGTGATATTTGCACTTTTAGCGATTTGGGTTCTATTTGGGGTAAGCCGTTGGACGGTGAATCATGCTAAAAATCAGGTAGCTGCACGTGCAACGCAAGCACATACTAAATTGCATGGTCGTAAGCTCATTATTGCTTTGAGCACAATTAGTGTGTTGATGTTTGCCAAATTTACCTACATTGCCAGCATTAGTAATTACTTTACTTTTTATCTTATTCAAAAGTTCCATATCAGCATCCAGACCGCTCAATTGCATTTGTTTGCCTTCTTGGCAGCCGTTGCTTTAGGCACATTTGCAGGTGGCCCAATTGGCGACAAAATTGGCCGTAAAGCTGTGATCTGGGTTTCATTTGTTGGCATGGCGCCGTTTGCATTAATGATGCCGTATGCAAACTTATTTTGGACAACCGTTTTCTCAATTATTGCAGGTTTGGTGTTGTCATCTGCTTTTGCAGCAATGGTGGTCTACGCACAAGAAGCTGTTCCAGGCCGTGTAGGCATGATTGCAGGTTTAATGTTTGGCCTTATGTTTGGGGTAAGTGGTATTGCCGCAGCGGGGCTAGGGCATTTAGCGGATATTAACGGCATTGAATGGGTATTTGGTTTATGTTCATTGTTGCCATTACTTGGTTTTGCAACAGCACTTTTACCAAACACAAAAGTTAAATAAATGAAAAGACTCTCAGTCATATTTGGTTGAGAGTCTTTTTTAGATAAAAATAGTTCCAGTTCAAAAGACTATTTTTGAATACCAAATTTAAATACGGTAACACTATTATAAGTTTGATTTGGGTTCAAACGTGTAGATGGGAAAGATGGTTGATTCGGGCTGTCTGGAAAATGTTGTGTTTCTAGTGCTAGTGCGTCTGCTTGTCGATAGAGCACACCATTTGCGCCAACAATATTTCCTAGCAAATGATTCGCCGTATACATTTGAACACTTGGTTCAGTGGTTAAAACCTGCATGGTTCGTTTAGATTTTGGATCAACCACAACAGCTGCAAGATTTAATTTCCCTTGAGACTTTTGATTAATTACCCAAGTTTGGTCATAGCCATATCCATAGGCCAATTGCTGATTATTCGCTCGAATATCTTTCACAATGGCTTTAGGCGTCCGAAAATCAAAAGGTGTACCTGCAACTGAAGCAATTTCACCTGTTGGTAAAGAGTTTTGATCGGTTACCAATATACGGTCTGCATTGAGTTGTACCACATGATCTAGTACACCATAAGGGTTATTGCCAGCGCCTGATAAATTGAAATAACTGTGGTTGGTGAGATTAACGACTGTAGGCTGATCAGTTTTGGCCTTATATTCAATTTGGAATTCATTTCGATCTGAAAGACTATAGATCACTTCTACATCTAATTTTCCGGGAAAACCTTGATCACCATTTGGACTGGTTAACTTCAGAGAAGCTTTAACAGTTTCACCTTTAGAAATGAGGGGTTTAACTTGCCAAACACGTTTATCAAAACCAGGATTCCCGCTATGTAATGAATTCGGCCCATTATTTTTTTCAAGGTTATACGTTTTTCCATCTAAGCTAAATTTAGCATTACCAATACGGTTCGCATAACGGCCAATCAATCCACCAAAATGAATACCTGCCTTGGTGTCAGTAACTTCATAACCTTTTAGGTCATCAAAGCCCAAAACGATATTGTTTTTTTTACCTTGAGCATCAGGAGTCAAAATCTGGGTAATTACACCACCGAAACTGATAAATGATACGGAGACACCATTGTTATTACTCATGGTGTATAGATCAACTTTTTGACCGTCTTGAGTTGTACCATATGGCTTAACATTTAATGTTGCTGCATTTGCAAGTTGTGCAAAGCTATAAATCGTAACACCTAAAATTGCTAATTTTTTCATGCTTATACTCTATTTTGTAATAGTTGGACTGGATGAATATAAAATTGATTTTTCATCTTTTTAAAGAGGTTTTTATTATAGATAGTGTTAATAATAATGGAGCTGTGAATGTTAAATATTGAAAAACTGGTTCAATTTACGCTTATAAAGAAATTAATCTTATGAGCAATGTTTTTACCTACTTTGTATTTGTTCGAGAGATGATGCATCACTTAAGAGTTGAGGAAATTCAAATAAGGGAAAGTTTCAAAGATACCTATAAATAAAAAAATCCCCTCAATTGAGGGGATTTTTTTATTACTTAAATTTAAACAATCGAATCATCTAAATTCGGCGCTAACCAACGCTTCGCTTCATCCAGTGTCCAACCTTTACGTTTCGCATAATCTTCAAGTTGGTCTTGAGAGATTTTACCCACGTTAAAGTATTCACTTTGAGGGTGCGAATAATAGAAACCACTTACCGAAGATGGCGGCATCATTGCAAAGTGTTCAGTCAGTTTGGTACCGATTTTGTCGGTAGAACCTAACCAATCAAACAACACTGCTTTTTCAGAGTGCTCTGGGCAAGCAGGGTAACCCGGTGCAGGGCGAATACCGACATATTTCTCTTTAATCAGCTCTTCATTGCTAAGCTGTTCATCAGCTTTATAGCCCCAGAACTCTTTACGAATGCGTTCATGCAAGTGTTCTGCAAAGGCTTCAGCAAAACGGTCGGCTAGTGACTGAACTAAAATTGCAGAGTAGTCATCACCTTTGGCTTTGTACTCATTTGCCAGTTCTTCTGCACCAAAAATCGATACAGTGAATCCGCCTAAGTAGTCCTGTTGCTCACGGTCAGCACGAATGTAATCTGCTAAAGACAAGTTTGGCTTACCTGTTACTTTGTCAGATTGTTGACGTAAATGCTCAAACGTATGGGTAACAGTTTGACCAGCTTCATCAAATACACTCACTGTGTCAGCATCTGTGCGCTGAGCAGGGAACATACCAAATACAGCACGTGCATCAAAACGATTATTGCCGATAATATCTTTCAACATCGCTTGAGCTTGATTGTACAAATCTGTTGCAGCTTCACCAACCACTTCATCTTCTAAAATTTTCGGGAATTTACCTGCCAAGCTCCAAGAAATAAAGAATGGTGTCCAGTCAAAATACTCGACGAGTGTAGCAAGGGGGTAGTTCGTTAAAACTTGTGTTCCCAAAAGGTTTGGTTTTGGTGGTACATAGCTTTGGTCAATTTTGAAACCGTTTTCAACTGACTCGCTATAAGTCAATTTTGCAGCTTTTGGCTGTTTGTTGGCTAGGCGTTCACGGATCTTGGCATATTCAGCACGGTGCTCTGCAATAAAGTTTCCACGCATTTCTTTCGAAAGTAGGGTCGTTGCAACACCTACCGCACGCGAAGCATCGGCAACATAAATTACCGCATCGTTTTGATACTGAGGATCAATTTTTACTGCTGTGTGTGCTTTTGATGTAGTCGCGCCACCAATTAATAAAGGAATGTTAAAGCCTTTACGTTGCATTTCTTTCGCAACAAAGACCATCTCATCTAAAGATGGGGTAATCAGACCTGACAAACCGATGATGTCACATTTTTCATCAATTGCAGTTTGCAAGATTTTCTCGCAAGGTACCATCACGCCAAGGTCAACAATGTCATAACCATTACAACCCAGTACTACGCCTACAATATTTTTACCAATATCATGTACGTCACCTTTAACAGTTGCCATCAAGACCTTACCTTTAGATTGGCTACCTGTCTTTTCTGCTTCAATGTACGGGTTGAGCCAAGCTACAGCTTGCTTCATAACACGTGCAGATTTCACAACCTGTGGTAAGAACATTTTGCCCGAACCGAACAAGTCACCAACGACATTCATGCCATCCATCAAAGCGCCTTCGATTACATCTAAAGGACGTTTAGCTTTGAGGCGAGCTTCTTCGGTATCTTCATCAATATAAGTCGTGATACCTTTAACTAAGGCATATTCAAGACGCTTTTCTACAGACTCATTACGCCATTCAAGGTTCTCAGCTTCTTTTGCCGCACCGCCTTGTCCACGATATTTTTCAGCGACTTCAAGTAATTTTTCAGTCGCAGCTTGACCAGACTCACCTTGGTTTTTGTTTAGGATGACATCTTCAACTGCTTCTTTAAGTTCGGTTGGAATATCATCATAAATTGCCATTTGGCCGGCATTTACAATACCCATGGTCATGCCTTGTTTAATGGCATGGTACAAAAACACAGAGTGAATCGCTTCACGAACAGGTTCATTACCACGGAATGAGAACGAAACGTTCGATACACCACCAGAAATCATGGCGTGAGGTAAGTTTTGTTTAATCCAACCTGTAGCGTCAATAAAATCGACGCCATAATTATTATGTTCTTCAATACCTGTTGCTACCGCGAACACGTTCGGGTCAAATATAATATCTTCAGCAGGGAAGCCTACATCATTAACCAATACATCATAAGAACGTTTACAGATTTCACGTTTGCGCTCAGCAGTGTCGGCCTGACCTGTTTCGTCAAATGCCATGACAATAATCGCAGCACCATATTGGCGGCACAGGCGAGCTTTTTCGACAAACTCGTCATAACCTTCTTTTAATGAAATCGAGTTAACAACGGGTTTACCTTGTACGCATTTTAAGCCAGCTTCAATGATTTCCCATTTTGATGAGTCAATCATAATTGGCACACGTGAAATATCTGGCTCAGAAGCTACAAGGTTTAAGAAATGCACCATCGCATTTTGCGAATCGAGCATCCCTTCATCCATATTAATGTCGATAATCTGTGCGCCAGCTTCAACTTGCTGCTGTGCCACTTCTAAAGCTTCGGCAAAGTTTTCTTCACGAATTAAGCGTAAGAATTTTTTTGAACCTGTAACGTTGGTACGTTCACCCACGTTTACGAAAAGTGAGTCATCATAAATATTAAATGGTTCTAAACCACTTAAACGACAAGCCGGTACAGTTTCAGGAACTTGACGAGGTGCAATATCTTTTACCGCATTGGCAATTGCACGGATGTGGTCAGGCGTTGTACCACAGCAACCACCAGTAATATTAATCAAGCCACTTTCTGCAAATTCTTTTAAGAATGCTGCAGTTTGCTCTGGTGTTTCATCATATTCACCAAAAGCGTTTGGTAAGCCTGCGTTTGGATGTGCTGAAACAAACGTATCTGCGACATCAGAAATAGTTTTTACGTGAGGGCGCATTGCATCTGCACCAAGCGCACAGTTAAAACCAATCGATAGCAAGTCACCATGACGTACAGAGTTCCAGAACGCTTCGGCAGTTTGACCTGTTAATGTACGACCCGATGCATCGGTAATGGTCCCTGAAATCATGATTGGTAATTCGCGACCAATTTGTTTAAAGACTTCTTTGACCGCAAAAATCGCTGCTTTACAGTTTAATGTATCAAATACGGTTTCAATCAAAATGATATCTGCGCCGCCTTCAATGAGCGCATGAGTCGCTTCAATATAGTTTTCTTTTAGCTCATCAAAGGTAATGTTACGAAAGGCAGGGTCATTTACATTCGGTGAAATTGAGCAAGTACGTGATGTTGGCCCAAGCACACCTGCGACAAAACGCGGTTTATCTGGCGTTGAATACTTTTCACAAGCTGCTTTAGCTAAACGTGCTGCTTCACGGTTAATCTCTGGAACAAGATCTTCCATGTGATAGTCAGACATTGAAACACGCGTGCCGTTAAAGCTATTGGTTTCAATAATGTCTGCGCCTGCATCAAGATAAGCTTCATGAATACTTTGAATAATTTGGGGTTGTGTCAGCACTAAAAGATCATTATTACCTTTTAAGTCATGTGCCCAATCGGCAAAACGCTCACCACGGTAGTCGGCTTCTTCCAATTTATGGCGTTGAATCATAGTGCCCATTGCACCATCAATAATCAAAATACGTTTGGCAAGAAGCGCTTTTAGGGTGGCAAGCGTGGACATATAAAACCCCGATATTGTACAAATTTAAAAATGCGGCGCTATTGTAACAGAATAGTTGCGCAATAGATGACCTATAACGACCCATCATTCACTGTAACTTATTCAGCAAACAAGCGCTTTATGACAAAGTAGAGTCTGATTTTTCATCAAATATTCATAAAATGATCATGATATTGAAATATTTCATCTCCAATATTCGGTTTTATGACAATTGTGTTGTTTAAAAAGTGGCCGTTTAGGTAATTTTTTAGATATTTTTGCTTTAAAAATAGTCATAAATTCGATAGATATGGAGTTGTTTAAATTATTGTATTTTAATAAAAAAATAAAATAGGTAGGGGAAAGGTGCATCAAATGAGGTCAAAATATGAAAAATTGACTTCATCAGGCGCTGCTTTGTCATATAATTGTCATAATTTAATTTAAGAATACAGAGGATTTTCTTATCCTCTTACCGTCTGCATGAATTCTAATCTACCCCCTGTTTCGGATTCAAAACTTGCGGCAAACCTGCAAGTCAAATCGACGAATGTACATGTCCCGACACCTAAGTTTTTTATGCCGGTGTTTCTGACGATTATTGTTGCAACACTTATTTATATCGGATTTCAGGTGAGTGCTGATTTAGCACATGTACCACCTTTGAGCCTTTATTCAGTTATTCTTTTATCTACTGCACTTTTGATTGCTTTAGGCTTTGAATTTGTAAATGGCTTTCACGATACTGCAAATGCAGTGGCAACAGTAATTTACACCAATGCTTTACCGGCACCGGTTGCAGTCATGTGGGCTGGTTTTTGTAATTTTCTTGGGGTAATGGTTGCAAGCGGCGCAGTCGCTTACGGCATTATTGCATTGTTGCCTGTTGAACTGATTATGAATATGGGCAGTGGTGCGGGTTTCGCAATGGTTTTTGCGCTTCTTATTGCTGCGATTCTCTGGAACTTAGGTACATGGTTCTTAGGTATTCCTGCATCTAGTTCTCATACCTTGATTGGTTCAATCTTGGGTGTGGGCATTATGAACCATCTATTGAGTGCATCGACTGGCGTAACGACCAGTGGTGTTGATATGGATCAGGTGATTAAAGTTGGTAAGGCATTATTATTTTCACCTTTAATTGGTTTCGCTTTTGCAGCGATTGTATTCTTGTTGGTTAAAACTATTTTTAAACGCCAATTAGAATTATTCCAGCCACCTGAAGGGAATAAACCACCACCAGCAATCATTCGTGCAATCTTGATCTTTACCTGTACAGGTGTAAGTTTTGCACATGGTTCTAATGACGGTCAAAAGGGTATGGGTCTCATCATGCTGATTTTGGTTGGTCTGGTGCCATTGGCTTATTCATTAAATAAAAACCTCGATACACAACAAGTTCAATCATTCCATCAGCTTTCTTCTCAAACTGCCGTATTTTTGAATCAAAATCAGCCTGAATTAACCGATGAAAAAGCACGTGTTATTCTGACTAAATATATTCAAACTAAACAGCAAACTCCTGAAGTCGTGCCTGCATTGGCAAGTATGACTGATCACTTGGGTGAGCGAGTTTCTAGCTATAACAACTTAAAAGATATTCCTGAAGCTGCCATTAGCGAAATTCGTAATGACATGTATTTGAGTACAACGACGTTTAAGCGTTTGGATAAAGCAGATGCTTTACCAAAAATGGATCAATCACAGCAAAAACTGGTGAAAGAATACCGTAGTAGCTTAGATTCATTCTTACAATACATCCCGACTTGGGTAAAAGTAGCGGTAGCTTTAGCACTTGGTCTCGGCACAATGGTGGGTTGGAAACGTATTGTTGTGACTGTGGGTGAGCGTATTGGTAAGCATCACATGACTTATGGTCAAGGGATGTCTGCTGAGCTTGTCGCGATGAGTACAATTGCAGCTGCCGATGGTTTAGGTATGCCAGTTTCAACAACACACGTTTTAAACAGTGCTGTTGCGGGTACGATGGTCGCGAATAAATCAGGTTTAAACTTTAATACCGTGAAGACAATTCTCTCTGCATGGGTATTTACTCTTCCAGCAACAATCTGCTTATCAGGCGGTTTGTACTGGTTATTCTTACAGTTTGTATAAAAGCATTTAAAAAATTAAAGCCACTGTTCACAGTGGCTTTTTTATTTGTCTAGTTTTTAAAGTTGAGACTGTTTTTAATGTACATTCAGCTATAAATTAATATTTGTTGTAGGCCAAACAGCTTCATAGGCTGGGCTTAAAATTTTATATCAGGATAGATTATGGATGCGGTTCAAATAGATCAGCTAAAACAACAATTCCCACTTATTAAAACGTTGCAAGCTTATCAAGAGACATTTTGGTTTACACCTCATCGCTATCCTTTAAAAGAAGCTTTAGCAAAAGTTGGACTAACTGCTGAGGACGTAAGGGAAGCAGAAGCAAGACTGGCGCGTTTCGCACCTTATTTAGCACAGGTATTTCCTGAAACTCAAACACAACAGGGAAAAATTGAATCAGATATCGTCGAAATTGCTCATATGCAACAAGCACTTTCTTCAACAGAACAAGTACAACTGACTGGAAAATTCTGGCTGAAAAAAGATAGCCATTTACCTATTTCAGGTTCTATTAAAGCACGTGGTGGTATTTATGAAGTCTTAACTCACGCCGAAAAATTGGCAATTGAGGAAGGCTTACTCAAACCAGAAGATGATTATCGTAAATTAGATCAAGATTCATTTCGGGCTTTCTTTTCTAAGTACCAAATTGCAGTGGGTTCTACAGGCAACCTGGGGCTTTCTATTGGGATTATGAGCGCCAAACTCGGCTTTAGAGTTACTGTTCATATGTCGGCTGATGCGAGACAGTGGAAAAAAGACAAATTGCGTTCACTGGGTGTTAATGTTGTGGAATATGCCAGTGACTATGGCGTAGCGGTTGAAGAGGGAAGAAAAGCCGCAGAGCGAGATCCCCATTGTTTTTTCATTGATGATGAAAACTCAACAACATTATTTTTAGGTTATGCCGTTGCAGGAATACGCCTAAAACAGCAATTTGAGCAAAAACAAATTAAAGTCGATGCTGAACACCCATTATTTGTTTATTTGCCGTGTGGCGTCGGTGGTGGCCCAGGTGGGGTAAGTTTTGGACTAAAACTGGCTTTTGGTGAGCATGTACATTGTATCTTTGCGGAACCAACACATTCGCCGTGTATGTTACTTGGTGTTCACACAGGCTTGCATGATCAGATTTCAGTAAATGACATCGGTATTGATAACGTTACAGCGGCAGACGGGCTTGCGGTAGGGCGTGCTTCAGGTTTTGTCGGACGTGCGATGCAACAGTTAATCGATGGTTACTACACCATTCATGATGAACGTTTATATGAGCTCATTACGCTTTTAAATCGAACTGAGAATATTCAGCTTGAGCCTTCTGCCGTAGCAGGCATGATGGGTCCATATTATGTTCAGACGAGTCCTGATTACTTGGCTTTGCATCAGTTAACAGCTGAGCAGTTGCAGCAGGCCAATCATGTGATATGGGCGACTGGAGGCGGTATGGTACCATCTGATGAAATGCAAAAATATCTATCACACTTTCAAGCTAAATAAAGACACACTAGAAAAAAGCCCAATTCTAAGATTGGGCTTTAATAAATTTATTTTTTAGATGATTTTCTAAAAGGTAGCTTTTCGGTAGCAAAGCCATAAATTGCAGCGAAAGGCAGGGCAGTTCTTGCTAAATAAGCCACACGCCATAATCCACCATGGTTGGCACCTTCCATCATAAGTTCAAGCGGGTGGTCCAATACAGTTTCAGGATTTGCTACAGAAGACTCATTTCTTAAGTCATGAATCCAGAGTGCCGCCATAATAGCGTTAGTGGTTTCAGGGCTAAATGCTTCTACATCAAAAAGCTCTGCGCCATTAAAAGCAGCTTTCAGTAATGGATTTTTAGTCACTGAATGAGTGGTTGTTGATGGAGCAATATTAATACTGACACGTTGACCTTGATGACGAGCCAAAATCGCACGCCATTGTTGAATACGTTTCGCCAAAGCATAGTTTGGACCTTGTTCAACCACTAAACAGTCAGCAATACCATAAGTTTTTCCATTTTCACATGTAACCAAGTCTTGATATGGCGCTTGAAAAAAACGATTGAGAGAAAGTGTGGAAACACCTTTTACTGCTAATTTTTGTATTTTTTTGCGTGATTTAAATTTCTCTTGAGCAGCCTCTGCAACTTCCTTTGGTACCGCATAAACATCGGTTGGAGTACACATAAACATAAGGCTTGTATCAGATTTATGCTCACTCACATATTGCATGATACTGTCCATTGCCATGGAAACGCGTACATGCTTTTCACCATCTAAATAGGCGATTGCTGCCAAATCTAACTTTTGCGGAAACTGCACTAACCATTGCGCAATTTCTGGTAATTGAGTTAGTAAGTTTGCACCTAACTTATCTTTTAGCTCGGAAGCTTTTGCTGAAGAATCAATTTGTTCAGCACTTGGTGCAATGAGGGTGGCATTGCCTTTTTGAATCGTATTTAAGATTTTTCCCCAGACTCGTGAGTTGGGTAAATCTACCGCAACAATATTCGCTTTCCATTTAGCTAACCAAGGTAGAGGACCTGCTTCTGAGGCAGCTCCAAATAACACCATGGTACGGTCAGATAAATCGAACCATTCTGGATGTGCAATAGCTTCACGTAAAGCCTTGGCATGGCTTGGTTCAATAATACCAGCCTTTTCCCAGCGTTGAATTTGGTCTAGTAAGCTTTGTCCATTGAGCTTTTGTCCTTTATAAGGAACATACCATTCTGGTGCAGCGTCACTTTCACCTTTAAGTTTTACTGTATAAAGTGGTTTAGATGAAGCAATATGAACGGCATCTTTTAAAAAGTAATGCTTATTATCACGATAATAATCAAAAATATGATGAGCTTTATGCAAACCTTGCTTTGCAATGGTAATTGGGTTGTTGATATTAGAAATTCCTTGTTTAACAAGGGCTTTAAAATATATAGGATAATTTTTGCGCCAGTTTTTTTCATTCAACACTTGTTGTGCAGTTTTATTATCTACAATAGATAAAGCCTCGGATAAAATCTCTTGGCCTGTACGAGACGTACTTTGTTTTTTTGTTGAGGCGTGTACCGGAAATTGTAGACCTTCGACTTGACTTGTGCTGGACATAAAATATCTCGTTAATACGACTGGGTTAATATACAGATGTATACATTATCTATGCCAATGAAAGGAAACGAGTGGCAATAACTGACAAAATAATATTGATTATTTGTGTGATGAAACTGGAAAGAGAGGATTATTATGATAAATTCATCTCATTTTAGTCTTAATTTTTTTCACATTTTTAAAACATTTTTATAGACTTACGTTACATAAATGATTATTTTGTATTAAGCAAATACATCAGTTTTAACCTGAAGGTAAAATGTTCAAAATGTATCAATAATAGAGATACAGAAATGATTAAAAATTAGACTTTTTTCTTAAGTAGTAAGAAAAGTCAAACGGAATAAGAAAGAATTGGGGTGAAACTAGATAGAAGACAACGTAAGATTGTCTTTTAAAAATCTTGGGGATATGGTGATTTTTTTACACCATAATTTTCTAGTTTCATCCCATCTAATTTGGGCGTGGAACCCTCCATTGAGTATTCAATTACTTGATTGAACTCTATTTCTTTAGAGTAACTTAAAAATTACTCTAAAAGAGGGAGTTTCTAACAACGTCCTTTTTTAGCTTGTCCTGGTGGGCAAAAGCCTCCTGGATGTCCGTAATATGGTGAATCTGGGTCAATCACAATACTACCTTCGGGAGTATGGACTGCACAGGCTGATAGTGACATCGTGAAAATTGCTGCGGCGCAAAGAAGTAAAGTTTTCATCTTGTTCTCGCTTTTTTATCATTCTCATTTGTACTATAAAAATATTTTGATTATTTTTCGATCTAATTTTGGTTAAAAAATATCTTTAATAAGCTTAATTAAGAAGAAATTAAGGAGACCGTAAAATTGTTCGAAAACCTACATGTGTTGCAGCTAAATCGAAATCTTGTGGATAGCGACTACTACTACGATAACGTGAACAATAATTTTGTGCACAAAGGAAAGATCCACCTTTAATTACATATTGTGTGCTCGCGATTTGTTTTTGTCGTAAATCAGAATAATTTCCCATATGTTGGTCATGAGCACCTTGATACGGAGATGATGTCCATTCCCATACATTTCCAATCATATCAAATAGTTTGAAATTGTTTGATGCAAAACATCCAACGGGTGCCACATCTTTAAAGTGATCTTGATTTAAGTTTTGAAAAGGAAATTCACCTTGCCAGTAATTTGCTTGGGGATGTTGATGTTCATCAGTAGGAGCTTGATGTAAAGGTGTATCAGTTTTTGAATTGGCTTTAGCTGCATATTCCCATTCTAGTTCTGTTGGTAAATCACGTCCTAGCCACACTGCATAATGTTCCGCGTCATTTTTACTCACATATCGTACAGGCTCATTAGGATTTGCTATAGCACCAGTACTGCCGTTTGGAGTTTTCCATGTATATCCCGATTTTAGTTGCCACCATTGTTGTGGATGATGAGGGTCTGGTGAAAAAACTGCGGCCTGCTTTTGTTTTTCGGCATCAGTGATATAGCCTGTTGCTTTTACGAAGCTTGCAAATTGAGCCACGGTGACTTCGGTCTGATCAATCCAAAATCCTTTGACTTCTCGTTGTTTCTTTCCAAAATTCAGTTCATCGGGATAGGCTTTCTCAGAACCAAAATTAAAATGTCCATCGGCAATTAAAACCATGCCAGCTGTAGGTTGTTTGAGCCAACCTTGAGGTAGTCCAGAGTAGTTTTTACACTTTTCAATAGAGCCCAAGTCGGCTAAAGAATTTGGCTTTTGGGTCGAAGAGGATGACTCAGAAATTTTTAAAGATTGGTTACAGCCTGTCATAAAAGACAGGCTGATTGTGATCGCTAAAAATGGTTTTAATCTCATTTGGCGTTATATTCCTGCACACCGTTTTTCTCAGTATATTTTTGATAAACCGATAATAACTCTTGCACTTTTGCTGGGTAAAGTTGCGCAACATTGTGGTTTTCTCCACGGTCAGTGGCAATGTTATACAGCTCCCAAGTTCCTGTACCTAACTCAGGGCGTCCTTGAAGGGCAATTTTCCATTCACCTTGTTTTGCATATTTGCTGCCATGTAATTCATCGGCAAAACTAAAATTAGCAGGGCGAATGGTAGTGGTTTTATTTTCAAGTAAAGGCTTCCATGAAACCCCTGATGGCGTATTAATGGTACGACCATTGTATTGGCCTTGAGGTACTGGAATATGGGCATATTCTAATAGGGTTGGGAAAACATCGAGTACAGATGCAAAGCTATTATTGGTTGCTTCTGCTTTTTTCTGGTTCGGTAATTTCACAATAGCAGGGGCAGTGGTTGCACCTTCACCAGCTGTATCTTTCCATAAATGAAATGGTGCCGCGCTGACCTCGGCCCAACGTGGTCCAATATAGTGATATGAAGTTGGTGTTCCCACATTTGCTACAGAGTTATCAAAACCAGATTCACTGCCATATCCGCCACGTACAAAACCTTCTGCGCCATTGTCAGAAACAAAGAAAATTAAAGTATTGTTATAAAGATTATTTTGTTTGAGATATTGAATAATACGGCCGACGTTAGCATCGAGGTTTTCGACCATGCCTGCATAGATTTCCATTTTACGGGCTTCTAATGCCTTTTGTTCGGCTGTTAACTCATCCCATTTTCCATATTTTTGTGGGGCATTTTGAGTTGCAATTGGTTCTGCTGCCTCAAAGTTTGTAGGGATAATTCCAAGCTGTTTTTGCCTAGCAATACGTGCGTTACGAATAGCATCGTAACCGACATCATAAACTCCGCGATATTTTTCGCGGTATTCAGCAGGTGCCTGAATTGGCCAGTGAGGTGCTGTATAAGCTGCATAAGCAAAGAATGGTTTGCCACTATTTTTGCCTGAATCTAAGTAGCTTAGTAATTTATCGGTAAAATAATTTGTCGAGAAAAAGTCATCAGGCAAAGCTGAAACAGGAATAATCTGCCCATCTTCTGTATAAGTTGAATTTCGTTTAAACGCACTTGGCGCTTGTTTAAAGTGGTGATCTAGACCTTGTAATAGGGTAAATGAATGATCAAAACCTTTAGCATGTGCATTGGTTTCAGGTGTTAGGCCTAAATGCCATTTACCGCTAATGTACGTGCGGTAACCATTATCTTTAAGTACTTGTGCGATAGATAGGGAACGTTCATTTAAATAGCCTTCGTAGCCTGGTTGTCCCTTCAAATGCTCAGGTGTGAGTTCAGCCATTGCCCCAATGCCAGCTAAATGGTGATCAGTACCGGAAATGAGTTGAGAGCGTGTCGGAGAACAGGTCGGGGCAGTATGATAATCTGTTAAAAGGCGGCCTTCCTGAGCCAAACTATCAATATTAGGCGTGTGAATTTCACCACCAAAAGCCCCTAAATCTGAATAGCCTAAGTCATCCGCCATAATAAATAAAATATTCGGTTGCTTAGGAGAGCTTACGACATTTTCTTGATTATCATTGTCATTACATCCAGCCAAAGATAAGCTAAATAAAGCAATGGAAAGGCTAGATAAAATTGCTTTGTACTTCATTGTATCATCTGAATTATTAAAAGAATTGGCATGAGTTTAATCAGATGGTTTTTGCAAACAAAACAACGAATTGATCAAAGAAAATCAGAAAAAAGACTGAGAATTTATAGTGATAAATTAATGAGAAAAAAAGAAAAGCCCACTAAGGACTTTCCTTTGATTTATATTCCTTAGAAAGGAAGGCGTGTAAGTTGGTCTAAGAAATGTGGAATAACTTTTGGCTCAAGTAAAATGGTGACGATGATCCCGTAAGCTGCACCCCACAAATGAGCGCTATGGTTAATATGGCTATTGCCACGTTTACCTGCCCAAATGCTATAGGCCACATATAAAATAGCGAAAATAATAGCAGGGACAGGAATGAAAAATACAAAAATCAGCTTCCATGGTTGAAACAGAATATAAGCAAATAAAACTGCTGAAACCGCCCCTGAGGCGCCTAGACTGGCCCAATTTGCATCATTTTTATGTTGTAAATAGCTTGGCAAAATCGCGAAGATTAAGCCCCCTAAGTAAAACAACACAAAACCCATGTCGTAAAAATATTGGCGATAAAAACTTTCAATAATACTGCCAAAGAAAAATAGGGTAATCATGTTGAAGAGTAGATGTGTTCCATCGGCATGGATAAAGCCATGAGTAATGAATCGATCAATTTGTCCACGTTGCATTGCAGGCGGCCAAAAAATCAATCGGTTCATTACGTTTTGATTGCTAAAAGCAAGTAAAGAGATAATGACCGTAATAATAATAAGAGTAACTGTATGGTTAAACGGCAAATGCAACATAAGAAATATTTAAAAAATGATCAATACTGAGGTCAATAATGCCATTAAAAACTTAACTTGAAACCCTGTTGTGTATAAATCCGACAAATTTAGTTGATTTTTTTTAAATCTACCTCATCTTCGGTTAATATAAAGGCATCAGCTTGAGGAATATTGTTATGTCGACTGAGAACACCAACACTGCTGTTGCAGAAGAAATTCCAAACCTTTTGATTACACCATCTGCACAAGAGTATTTGCACGATTTATTAACGAAGCAAAATACTCCGGGAATTGGCGTTCGAATTTTTGTTGAGCATCCGGGTACGCCACGTGCCGAATGCTGTATG
Organism: Acinetobacter pittii; assembly: GCF_034067285.1. Classification (NCBI taxonomy): domain Bacteria; kingdom Pseudomonadati; phylum Pseudomonadota; class Gammaproteobacteria; order Moraxellales; family Moraxellaceae; genus Acinetobacter; species Acinetobacter pittii. The sequence continues at coordinate 2,699,755 of NZ_CP139286.1, read as the reverse complement.
GCATATAGTGCGCCAGAAGAAGTGATTCCAACAGATTATAAACAGGACTATCCTGATTTTCCTGCGTATATTGATGCGCCATCTATTCCTTATCTTTTAGATGCCGTAATCGATTACAACAAAGACCGTTTTGGTGGTCAGCTCACTTTCCGTGCTCCAAATTCTAAAGTTCCACGTGTTGGTCCAGATGCTTCGATTGAAGAACGTATTACTTACATTCTTCAAGCAGAAATTAACCCAGGTCTTGCAGGGCATGGCGGAAATTGTAGCTTGGTAGAAGTACAAGATGACCCAGAACATGGTTTAACTGCTGTACTAAAATTTGGTGGTGGTTGCCAAGGCTGTTCAGCAATTGACGTTACCTTGAAACAAGGTGTAGAAACTACATTAAGAGAGAACATTCCTGAACTTCAACGTGTGGTTGACCAAACTGACCATACGCAAGCAGAAGGTGCTTATTTCAAATAATCAAATTATTTGAAAAGTGAAATAAAAAAGCCTCGCAATGAGGTTTTTTTATGGTCTTGTAATTGAAAATAATTATCAATATTATTTATTTTTGTATTTAAATTTGTTACATTTGTTTAAGCAAAACTTAATATTTATTCATAATTTAATCTGTTGGAGTAGGGTATGACGAAGAGTATTTTCCAATCTGTATTATCAATTTCGGTACTTACAGTAATGTTTCCTGTGGCTTATGCTGCTGAAAGTGAAAATATTTTAGTTGATTCTTCCATAAAAAATAAAAAAGAAAGTGAAGTGGCACAATTAGAAAAAATTGTCGTAACAGCAAGTGGTTTTGAACAAAATATAAAAAAAGCAGCAGCTTCTATTTCTGTTTTAACTCAAGATGAAATTAATAAAAAAGCATATCGTGATGTAACTGATGCACTTAAAGATGTACCTGGTGTGGTTGTTACAGGTGGTGGAAGCTCATCTGATATCAGTATTCGGGGAATGGGAAGTGCATATACCGTTATTATGGTCGATGGTAAGAAAGTAAATACACGTTCTGTGCGACCAAATAGTGATAATTCAGGTATTGAGCAAGGTTGGTTACCGGGAATCGAAAGTATTGAACGTATTGAGGTTATTCGTGGTCCAATGTCTGGCTTATATGGTTCAGATGCCATGGGTGGTGTGATTAATATCATCACTAAAAAAGTTGCAGATGTTTGGAACAGTTCTGTTAAGTTAGATACAACAATTCAAGAAAATAATAAATCTGGAAATCTTTACCAAGCCAATACTTATGTGTCTGGACCATTAATTAAGAATTTACTTGGATTAAAAGCCAATGGTACATTTTCACAAAGAGATGAAGATGAAATTATTGGTGGTTACAACAAACAAAAAATTCGTGCAGGAGGGGCGACTTTAAGCTTGACTCCTAATGATCAACATACCATTGAGCTTGAATACCAGCGTTCTATCCAAAATCGTAATGCCACAATAGGTAAAACAGTTTCACCAATTCAAACTGGACGTAATCCACCAGCAGATTCATTAACAGACTATTACCGTACAGAATATAGCTTAACGCACCGTGGTGACATCGGTCCTGTAAAGACTCATTCTTATATTCAGCGCGAAGAAAATAAGAATCCATCTAGAAATATGGAAGCTGTAAATACTACATTCAACACGCTTAACCAGATCACACTCGCAAATCATGCGCTTAGCGTGGGCGGAAGCTATTTAAAAGAAGAATTAGACGATTTAGGTAACCAGTTAAAAGTGAGTGGCTCACAACCTGTTTCTAATTTAGATCGTTATAGCTGGGCGTTATTTGCAGAAGATGCATGGAATATTATTGATCCTTTCACTTTAACAATGTCATTACGAATGGATCAGGATGAAAAATTTGGAGATCATTTTAGTCCTAAAATATATGGTGTATGGACTTTAAATGATAACTGGATTATTAAAGGCGGCGTATCAACAGGTTATAAAACACCTGCACTACGAGCGACTGTAGCAGAATGGGGGCAAGCTACAGGTGGCAGCAGTTCTGCTGGAGTGATTGTTGGTAATCCAAATTTAAAACCAGAGAAAAGTACTAACTATGAGCTGTCATTCGCGTGGGATAATTTAGATAACTTGAATGCTGGCTTAACGATTTTTAATAGTGAATTTAAAGATAAAATTACAGAAGTTAGAACGTGCTCAGGAGATGCAGGTGCTCGCGAATGTAAGTGGTTAGGTCTAGATTTTGATTTTGTGAGTCAACGCACAAATGTGGATAAAGCCAATATGAGAGGTGTTGAAGCGACATTTGGTTGGTTAATTTCACCAGATTTAAAAATGAATGCCAATTATACGTATACCGATACTGAGCAAAAAAGTGGTCAATTTAAAGGTCAACCTTTAAATGAAATGCCAGAACATATGTTTAATACTACTTTGGATTGGCAAGTTAATGACTTAGTCAATATGTGGAGCCGCTTGAATTTCCGTAGTAAAACTTCTGAATATTTAAGCCGTACCTCAATGGCTGAAGGAAAGCCTGCTTATGGACTGGTTGATGTTGGTATGAACTATAAACCGACTGACAAAATCCAAGTTGCGGCAGGCATCTATAACTTATTTGATAAAGACATTGATGTAGCAACATATAATTATGTCTTAGACGGACGTCGTTATAATTTAGGTATTATTTATAAATTTTAAATAATTAAATAACAAAGGCGCTTTAAGCGCCTTTGTTATTTAAAATATCTAATGCTTTTTCAGAATAATAAAACTTTTCTAGGTAAACACGTGCACGGCGTCTTAAATGTCCGGTTGTGACTAATTGTTGTAGTAGGGGTACAAGTAATGCGGTCAGTTCATGCTTCACTAAACTTTCCTCAATATTGAGGTCACGAAGTAACAAGTGAAAATTACGTTCCTGATTACGAACATACCAAGTGTAAATGCCATCATGTACTTGTTGTTTTAAATAATCGGTTTGACGAATATGGTCCCAGATTTCATGTCCTAAACCTACTGTTTTGGTTAGATCTTGAACTTCTACATAATTTTTTAAAACAGAAAGCGGCATCGTTTTAACTTTATGCCAAACATTTGCCTGAAAATGGTAGAGCTTATCATTGTCAAAATGTTGGTTTAAAACCCGCTCACTCATCTGGCTCAGTTTTAAAATATTCTTTTGCAAATAATGATTAATTGTATCGTCCAGATTTGAATCAGTTACTGTTTCTAAAACGGATTTACCCATTTTCATGAAACGACCTACACCTGGTACACGTTTTGACATTGATTCATCTAAATAATCATGCATTGTTTGCTGAATCAGTTGTGTGAGCAAGGCTGAAAAGGCAGGGTTATTCACAATCGTTTTAATCAGCTTTTTACGGTGCTCTTCCTTACTTGCAACGTACTGTGCAATTCGGTCAATCGTTAAAACAGGAATAACGTCTTCAACAGTTGCCGTGTCATTTGCAGGATGAATCAAAGCAAAGCGAATATGCTCAGCAATTTGTTCAATCAGAAAATCAGAAGCAGGCGTGTCTAAAATCTGCTTTTGAATCAGCTGTTGAATCGGTTCAAAAGTCCAAATGTGTTGTAATTGCCGACTTCCCAACCAATGATAAAACTGCTCAAACTCTTGTTGAATCACCTGAGTCTGAGCAAATTGCTCATCTAAAAAATCTAGATGAGCTTCAATAAGTTTTTCAATGAGGGGTTGGGTAGACATAAGGTCTCACAAATTAAAAGTTTTATTTAAGGCGTAGTCGTTTTTAAAGACTGGTTTGCTTCTACTTTCAATAAAAACGGTACATATTGTTGAATGACCAACTGTTCAGCTTCCAATATTGGCATATGGCCTACGTTTTCCAAAATAACGGGAGGCTCAGCCTTCTTTAAAAGCCGTTTCAGTTCATTTGCGACTTCTACATTAATAATTTTATCTTGCTTACCCCATAAAATGAGCGTCGGTGCATCAATTGTTTTGGTAAGTACGGCAAATGAATCTGGCGTATAAACCTTATTAAGTGCAATCAGTTGATCAACCAGTTTTTGTGTTTGAGGCGCCTGATCAATCATCAATTTTTCTTGAGCTTGCAAAAACTCTTTAGGAATAAATGGAGGATTAAACATGGTTTGTTTTAATAAATAATTAAAGTCGCCTTTTTTAGATACTAAAAGTTGTTTTAGATAGGTTGGATCTTTGAGATAAATTGTATTGGCAGAACGGAAAATACCGCCACTATCAACCAAGAATAGACTTTTGGTTTCAAATGGATATTGTCCAGCATAAAGTAGGGCAATAGATCCGCCGAGTGAATGTCCTGCAATGTGGATTGGACCTTTTAAATTTGCAGCTTCAACAAATCGACGTAATTTTTCTGCAAGATTTGGGACCGAATAGTCGAAGTCTTGAGAAACGATAGTTTCACCGCTACCCGGTAAATCAGGAATAATGACATGGTAATTTGTGGTGAGATAACGAGCTACTCGGTTCCAGTTATCACGACTGCCCGCTAAACCATGAATGAGTAGTAAAGTTGGCTTTGTGCTAGAGCCACCTTCACTATATGACCAAGTGATATCACCGACCTTTAGACTTTTGCTTTGTAGTCCGGCCCAGCTACGCTCTTGCTGTAATATTGTTTGAAAGCTGACATCAATATTATCGGCTGCCTGCACTTGAGAAATGCTCATGACTGACAATACGCTACAAGCCAAAGTCAGGGCAGTAGCAGTTTTTTTCATAGAGGCTTTAATTGATGTGGACAGCCTTGCCATAGATTTCATCCTTGATGCTTAAGCGAGTTTGAAAAATTATTGAAAAACTTTGCCAATGAGTCATTTGCCAAATGTTTGGAATGAAGAAAATTATAGTCAATACGAGGACCAAAGTATGTCTATTTTTTCGCTAAACAGCAGGGAATTGGCCGTAAAACCTACATTAAATAAGATGACGTACTTTTCATTTTTTTCATGACAAAGGATTTATTTTTTGTCAGTGACATTCAAATTTTGACACATTAAAATGATTTCTAACCTTGAAAAAACAATGGAAATATAAAATGCCTACTGCGCAAGAAGTTTTAGATCGTCTGAAAGCTGGTAATCAACGATTTGTAAATGGAAATACTTCCCTTGCAAAAACCTTATCGCATCATGAACGCGCTGAAATGGCAAAGGATCAAAATCCGTTTGCGATTGTATTAGGTTGCTCAGATTCTCGTGTTCCAGCAGAAATGGTATTTGATCAAGGTCTTGGTGACTTATTCGTAATTCGTGTTGCTGGTAACGTGGTTGCACCTTCACAAGTCGGTAGTGTTGAGTTCGCGGCAGAGCGCTATGACTGTCCGGTTGTTGTCGTATTAGGACATAGTCATTGTGGCGCGATTCAAGCAACAATTGATACGTTGATGAATCCTGATCAACCGCCATCATCTAACTTAATGTCGATTGTGAACCGTGTTCGCCCATCAGTTGAAATTTTAATGCAAACTGATTTGAAAAATGATTTGAAAAAATTATCGTGTCATGCGGTACGTTCAAACGTTTTTGCTTCGGTCAATCAATTACGTCATGGTTCAAGTGTACTTGAAAGCTTGATTGCGAAAGGTGAGTTGATTGTTGTTGGTGCAGAATATTCACTAGAAACTGGTGAAGTTACTTTCTTTGATTTCTGATCAGAATAAAATATTTAAAATTAAAAGGTGCCTATAGGGCACCTTTTATATATGGATAAGCTAACTTAAGTAATTGTGACTGTGCTTGAGCATTTGGATGAATCAAGTCATTTTGCATAAGCTGTTTTTGACCAGCAACACCATCTAGAAAAAACGGAAGTAATTTCACCTGATGTTTTTGGCTGACAACTTTATAGTTATTTTCAAAAGCCTTGCTATACGCAGCCCCATAATTTGGCGGAATTTTCATACCAAAAAGAATAACTTTGGCTTTTTGTTTTTGGCTTAATTGAATGAGCTGATCCAGATTTTTTTGAATCATTTGAGGCGGTTGACCACGCAAGCCATCATTCCCGCCTAATTCAATCACGACTACATTGGGTTTATAAGTCTGTAATAACTTAGGTAATCGAGCTACAGCGCCACTAGTCGTTTCTCCACTCACACTTGCATTGACCACTTTGTGTTGTTTGGGATACTGTTGGTCTAAGCGTTTTTGCAGTAATTGTACCCAACCTTGTTTGGGATCAATTCCGTAACCGGCACTAATACTATCTCCTAAAATTAAAATAGTTTTCGCCGATACAAGCATGGGCAGCATACTTAATGAGATGAGCATGATGCTTTTAGAACCAATCAAAAAAGATTTATACATTTGTACTTCGACCCTGATTCTGAATACATAGGACTTTTCACATCATGCCACAACCCATCATTGCTGCCCATCAAGTTACACAAACTATTCAGATTAACCAGAATCAGTTTACGATTTTAAAAGATATCGATTTAGAGATTTTTGAAGGGGAACAGGTAGCAATTACGGGACGTTCTGGCTCAGGTAAATCAACCTTATTGGGAATTTTGGCGACTTTAGATCAACCGTCTGAAGGGGAAGTCTGGTTATGTGGTCAAGCTGTTCATCAGTTAACAGAGGAACAGCGCGCTCAAATCCGAATGCAGCATATTGGTTTCGTATTTCAGTCTTTTCAACTTTTACCACAGTTGAGTGCGCTTGAAAATGTGATGTTGCCCTTACGATTACGTAAAGATTTTGACTATAAAACCGCAGAAAAAAAAGCTTTAGATTGGTTGCATCGGGTAGGACTTGGTCGTCAGGTTGAACAAACGCCTAAAGTCTTATCTGGAGGCGAACAGCAACGTGTGGCAATTGCACGAGCTCTTATTGCAGAACCACAAATTATTTTTGCGGATGAACCGACTGGAAACCTAGATGGTCAGACAGCACAAGAAATTGAAAGCTTACTCTTTGATTTAAACCGAGAGCTAGGTACCACTCTAATTTTGGTGACGCATGATCGTAATTTAGCAACCCTTTGTCAGCGTCATGTCGAGTTAGATGACGGCCGATTAAAGACAGTACAGGGTGGTTAAATGATGCGTAATCTTCTCAAACCACTTTTACTACAAAGTTTTCGTACGGGTGGATTATATCTACTCATTATTGCTCTATCGCTGGCGATCAGTGCAACAACTGCCCTAAAATTTAGTAATGACCAAGTCAAACAGGCAGTAAGTCTGCAAGCTTCACAAATGCTGGGTGCGGATTTGGTTCTGTCGAATAACGAGCCTATCGAACAGCCGTGGAAAAAAAGGGCAGAGCAGCTTGGTTTAAAACAAACCAATGTCACTCTATTTAGCTCTATGGCGCATACCCAAGATCAATTTGTCATGGTCAATGTAAAAGCAATAGAACCTGCATTTCCACTAAGAGGAGAGCTTGAAATTGAGCCAAAAACTCAAGCGATTCAATCTGGTGAAGTCTGGCTAAGTCAAAGAGCTGCGGACTTATTAAAAGTAAAAAGAGGAGATGTTGTTTCTATTGCTGATGGTAGCTTCCGCTTTAGCGGCGTGATCGTGCGTGATTCAAATCAGGAACTCGGTTTTTCAGGTTTTTCTCCAACGGTTATTATCCATCAAGCTGATATTGCTAAAACACATGCGATTCAAACAGGCAGTAGAATCGATTATCGACTGTTAATGGCAGGTAGCCCTGAACAGGTTCAGGCATTTTCAAAGCAATTTAAGCAACAACATCAACCTTCTAAAGAAGCAGATGAAACGGCAGGTTTGCGTTTACGTGATGCAAGCGAATCAAATAGTCGGTTATTACGTCCGCTTGAAAACCTAGATACCTTTTTGCAATTAGCCAATATTTTAACGATTTTATTGTGTGGTATTGCCATCGCTCTAACGAGTCAACGTTATGTGCAGCAAAACCAAGATCATATTGCGCTGATCAGATGTTTAGGAGCCAGTAAGTTCCAAATCTTGTGGGCATATATTGGATTACTTAGTGTTGTCAGTGCGATTTCAATTGTGTTGGGCAGTCTATTAGGTTTAATCATGGGTTATGGCCTGCTCCAGCTTATGCTGCAATTAATTCCTCAATTAGAGCTAAGTTTTTCGGTCATACCACTTTTAGTTGGACCTTTACCCATTGCTATTTTTACGAGTGTGATCGTACTGCTTGGATTTATTTTGCCAAGTATTTGGGAACTTTTAAATACACCTCCAATTCGCGTTATTCGTGAGCAAGCCAAATCTCGAAAATCTTTATTTTTTATGTTTTTTGCTGGCATTAGTAGCCTGATCGTTTTTAGTTTGGTGTTGAGCGAAAATTTAATGCTCAGCATTCTGGTTTTGGCTGCCATTATTGTTCTTTGTATTTTGCTTTATACCGTTGTTTGGCTATTGCTTCGCAGCTTAAAAAAGCTGAAAAATCGTTTGTCTTTTTATATTCGTTCTCCATCGCAAAGTGCCTTACAAATTACTGCATTGGCTTTAGGCTTAAGTCTCATTACAGTCCTCAGTGTATTAAGAACAGATTTATTGGAGCGTTGGCAACAACAACTTCCGGAAGGAACACCGAATCAATTTGTTTATGGATTACCTCCATTCGATTTAAAAGCCTTTGAGCAACAGTTAAAGCAACATGGTTGGCAAAGCACCCCGTTATATCCAAATATTCGTGGCCGATTGCTGGCTAAAAATGATGTACCTTTTTCAGAAGAGGCGATAAAGCAAAATAATTCTTTGCGCCGTGAATTGAATTTGACTCAATCAAATCTATTACCAAATGACAATGTCATTACAAGTGGTCAAGCTCAGTTTAATGGTGTGGGGCAGGTTTCAGTCGAAAGTAAGACTGCCGAAAGTTTAGGAATCCAAATTGGAGACAAACTTACCTTTAGTCTGCCAGAAGGGACCTTGCAAGCCAAAGTTGTGAATTATCGGAGTGTAGAGTGGGAAAGTTTTAGCCCTAACTTTTTCTTTATTTTTTCACCTAAAACTTTAGATGAAAATGCTGGAAGTTATTTAGGCAGTTTTTATGTGCCTAAGCAAGATCAGCCAAAGATGATCAATATTATTCAGCAGTTTTCCAATACTGTATTTATTGATGTTGACCGAATTTTAGATGAAGTAAAACGGTTAATGAATGTTTTGGTCAAAATAGTAACTGTACTGGCAGCATTAGTCGGTTTTTCTGGAATATTGGTACTGATTGCATGCTTAAACTTGTTAATGGACGAGCGACGCCGTGAGGTTGCTTTACTGCGTTCATTTGGTTTATCTAAAAATAAAATGAAGCAAATGCTTAGTTTTGAGATTGGTTTCTTAGGTCTGTTAGCAGGCATAGTTGCCTGCTGTTTTGCAGAAGTGATTAGTGCGATTGCAAGTTATAAAATGAATATGGTCCTACAGTGGCATATTGAAATATGGCTGATTTTACCTCTTGGCATGATGCTGATTTGTGCCCTAATTGGTCGTTATCGATTAGGTTATCTCTGTAATTTACCGCCTTTACAAAGTTTAAGAGAGTTAAATCAATTGTAGGTTAAGGAATAATGTCAGGATTCTGGATAATGATTTCATGCCATAGCGGAAGTAAAGGTGTATTGATTTGTACACAGTACATATAGAAACCACCTGTAATAATTACTGCGCCTAATAAGCCTAAAATTTTAAGTATAGTTTTTAACTTGCTGACATAGCTTAAGTACCACATTAGCGCAAGGAATGCGCCAATAATCATGCCGCCAATATGCGCGGCATTATTAATACCCGTTGCGACAAAACCAAAAACAAGGTTGATGGCCATAATCATTAATAATGCTTTTTTATCGAGTATGTAGGCTTGATGTGGAAGCGGTGGAAATAAGGAAAGAACGGTTAACGCAGCACCTAATCCCATCACGGCACCCGAAGCACCTGCACTAACATGAGGCAGTAAGCTTTGATCGAAATGTTGCAGTAATTCATGTCCATTTTGAATCGTCATATAACTACTTAAAAGACTACCGAATAAGCCAGCAAGTAAATACATGCCTATAAAATAGAAGCGACCAAATAGTGACTCAGCAACATTACCGAAAATATAGAGAGCCCACATGTTAAGCATGAGGTGAACAAGACCAAAATGAAAAAACATGCTGGTAAATAAGCGTTCGGGCTGCCCAGTAAAAGTAAGTGGTGTAAAATCTGCACCCCAATGAATAGCATCTTTCATGGCTGGGTCGCTAATATCGACACCAGTCGCAATTTGCCAGACAAACAAACCTACATTAATCAAGATCAATAGGGCGGTCAGCCACCAAGTTTGTACATTGAGTTTACGATTAATGTGCGGAGGCTGATATTGAGTCATGCTATGCTTTTGTTATATATGAACATGCTTAACAGCTTAACATGAAAAAAGTTGAATACAGGAGATCAGGACGAACATGAAAGCTTTTATTGTTCGCGTGTTGTTAATTTTTATTGGGGCAATTCTCCTTATTCAGCTTTGGATTTTCTCAAGTTTAGTTTGGTGGCGTACACATGAAGTCGATACCACCATGTTTATGCGATTAGATTATTGGTCAGATACATCGGAGCCGATTATTCATGAATGGCTTGACTATGATGATATTAGCGACAATTTCAAACATGCGATTTTAGCAGGAGAAGACGCAAAGTTTATTTATCATCATGGCTTTGACTGGGATGGTATTCGTTTTGCTCTAGAGCGTAATAATGAAAAAGGTGAAGTGGTTGCGGGTGGGTCTACTGTGTCTCAGCAACTTGCAAAGAACTTATTTTTATACAACAAGCGTTCGTTTATTCGTAAAGGCCAAGAAACTATCGCAACATGGATGATGGAGCGAATGTGGTCAAAACGCCGAATTCTTGAGGTGTATATGAACTCTGTTGAGTTTGGCAAAAATCGTTATGGTGTTGAAGCAGCTGCACAATATTATTATGGTAAAAGTGCTAAAAGCTTAACGCGCGAACAAGCTGCTTTTTTAGCCGCTTTATTGCCTGACCCGAAATATTACCAAGATCACCGCAACGATCGTAAACTACAATATAGAAAACGCGTTATTTTACGTTATATGAATAGCACCCAGATTCCTGAATGATGATGTTTAAAGATGTGTAAATTTTTTAGTTTTTACCAAATTGTCATATTTTTGCAGCATACTGTTTTATAGAGATTTTGGCTGGATAGAGAATTGAGTTAGACATGAATACAGCGATTACACCGACGACCCCAACAGAATATAGTTATAATGACCGTTATATAAATCGTGAATTGTCTATTCTTGACTTCCATTTGCGTGTATTGGAGCAAGCGGTAGACCCTTTACATCCATTACTTGAGCGAATGAATTTCTTGCTTATTTTTTCACGCAATCTCGATGAATTCTTTGAAATTCGTGTTGCGGGGGTAATGGAGCAATTTTCTCTAGGCAATGAAAGTCGTAGCCCTGATGGATTGACGCCACGACAAGTCCTACAAAAAATCTCTGAAACTGCTCATGCTGCGATTGAACGTCAATATCGTATTTTAAATGAGGAAATCTTACCTAAGTTACGTGAAGAAGATATTTGCTTCCTCCGTCGTGGTGAGTTAACGCCAGCACAGTCGGCTTGGATTAAGAAATATTTCCAAGAGCAAGTTGCACCTGTATTAACGCCAATTAGCTTAGATCCAGCGCATCCGTTCCCACGTCTCGTCAATAAAAGCTTGAACTTTATTGTGACATTAGAAGGTAAAGATGCTTTCGGTCGTCAAATTGATTTAGCTGTGGTACCAGCACCACGTTCATTACCTCGCGTGGTTCGACTGCCAGATGAGTTAACAGGTGGTAAAGAACATCACGTTATGCTATCTGCCATTATCCATGAGCATGTGTCAGATTTATTCCCTGGAATGACTGCAACTGGTTGTTATCAATTCCGTGTTACACGTAATGCTGACTTGGCATTAAATGAAGATGTTGAAGATTTAGCAAAAGCTTTAAAAGGTGAATTAAGTTCTCGACGTTTCGGTCGTGCGGTTCGCTTAGAAGTGACTCATAACTGTCCACAGCATATTTATGAGTACTTATTGGAAGAATTTGATTTAACCGATGAGCAATTATACAAAGTTGATGGTCCTGTAAACTTGGCTCGTTTGGTTTCAAATTTTAAACGCCCTCATTTGCGTTATGACTCGCATACGCCGGTTGTGCCTAAAGTGTTTAAAAAGACCGAGAGCATTTTCTCTGCAATGCAGAAGCAAGACATTTTGCTTCATCATCCATTTGAATCTTTCGCTCCCGTCATTCAGCTACTTCGTGAATCTGCTCGCGATCCCCAAGTGTTGGCAATCAAGCAAACACTTTACCGTAGTGGCGCTGATTCTGAAATTGTACAGATTTTGGCGGAAGCTGCGCGTAATGGAAAAGAAGTGACTGCAGTGATTGAATTGCGCGCTCGCTTTGATGAAGAGTCCAATATTGAAGTAGCGAACGTTTTACAAGAAGCGGGGGCTGTCGTTGTTTACGGTATCGTAGGTTATAAAACTCACGCCAAAATGATTATGGTGGTACGCCGTGAAAACAACAAACTGGTGCGTTATGTTCATTTAGGAACAGGTAACTACCATGCGATGAATGCTCGAATTTATACCGATTATGGTCTCATGACGACTGATAAAGATCTGTGTGAAGACGTGCACCGCATATTCCAAGAACTCACAGGTATGGGCAAAATGGCGAAATTGAAAAAGCTATTACATGCGCCATTTACCTTACATGCTCAGCTCATCAACTTCATTGATGAAGAAATTGCCAATGCTAAGGCTGGGCGTAAAGCTCAAATTATTGTGAAAGTGAATGCCTTAACGGAAGTTCAATTGATCAATAAATTATATGAAGCATCTCAAGCAGGTGTTCAGATTGACCTGATTATTCGTTCTATTTGCTGTTTACGTCCGGGTTTACCTAACTTATCAGAAAATATTCGTGTACGTTCAATTGTAGGACGTTTCCTTGAGCATACTCGCGTTTATTACTTTAGTAATAATGGGGATGCACGTATTTACTGCTCAAGCGCAGACTGGATGGATCGCAATTTATTTAACCGCGTTGAAGCATGTTTCCCTGTTGAAGATCCTGCATTGAAAAAGCGTATTTATCAACAAGGACTCGTGAACTATTTGCAAGATAATCAGCAAGCTTGGTTATTGCAGTCAGATGGTACTTGGGTACGTGCTGAGCCAGCAGAAGGTGAAAAACTACATAATGCTCAAAGAGCACTATTAGAAATTATTAAATAATGAACTTTAAACTCTCATTAAAAAGCCGACATTTTGTCGGCTTTTTAATTCACTGAAATTCAATCTAATTTAGTTAGTATTTCTAAATGGTTGTTGGGTAAACGATAATAATTTGAAGCACAGCAAGATGTTTTTAAAATATGTGATTTTTGGCATAAAACATTGAATTTTAAAAATATACAAATCATGTGAAATCTACTTTAATACGCCGCATTAAATATACTTAACTTTGGTAAATGAATAAGATGCAATGCTTTATTAGAAGTTTACTTTTTAAAATACTTTTGGGGATAATGCCAGTGACCGCTTACGCAGAGCAGAAGTGTTATGGGGATATCATCGTCTTTCAAAGATTTAATGACCAAGCCATATATCCTTATTTTGTCCCAGCTTCTAATGATAAAAATAAAAAAAGTGAAGTAAAGAATAAAGCAATAATTATCCAGAAAAGAAAACAAAAGCAAGATGAGTTTTTAGCTCAAAAGAAAACTGAAGATGTTCACACAAAGAAGTTAGAAGAAAATAAAAATTCTGAAAATAAAAAACAACTTGATGCTGCAATCGCTAAAGAAATTTTAGAAAATGGTGAAAAAAAGTGGATGGTACAGGTTGCATTAGCAGCTAATCAAAATAAAGCAAATCGGGTTCAATCTCAGCTTGAAGCAAAAGGCTATAAGGTTGTCACTAGTCCAACCACTAAAGGAATACGAGTTATGATAGACCCAGCCAATGATTATGCTATCGCACAAATTATTAGAGAAAAAATTATTGCCGATAATAGTTTGAATATGCCGTCTGCTTGGGTGTTTAAGTGGGCATCGCTTACAGCTCAGTAAAACAAAAAGGAGTCCGAAGACTCCTTTTTTTATTCATGTAAGTTTGTCGTTATTTTCTGCATAATTTGCAGTAACACGTCGAATTCACTTTGTAGCGGTGTGCTTTTACGAGTAACTAATGCTAAAGTCCGACTCGGGGCATCTTCAATTGGTTTTGCAGTAATTTGATCATTAAACTTGATCATACTGTTATCAATTGCAATTTCTGGTAAAAGCGTAAAGCCTAAATCAGAAGAAACCATTTCCACCAAAGTTGGTAAAGAGCTTGCTTTTAAACGGTTGTCGTTTTTACGTTCACCGATAGGGCAGGCACTTAAAACGTGGTCACGTAAACAGTGGCCTTCTTCAAGCAAAATTAATCTTGATAAATCAAGATCATCTAAAGAGTTTGCTTGTAAAGCATTTGCATCTTGTTTACTACACACAAGGTACAAGTTTTCTTTCGAAATTTCAGCGACTTTTAGGCCTCTAGTATCAAATGGTAGAGCAAGAACAATCATGTCTAGATTACCGTGCTCTAGACGCTCCACAATTTTTTCACTTTGAGCTTCGTGCAGATGCAATTGAATTTTAGGTAACTGCTGATGCACTTCATCAAGTAACCGTGTCAAGATAAAAGGCGCAATGGTTGGGATAACGCCCAAATGCAAATCACCTGTTAACGGTTCACTCATTTCACGGCTCAAACGCATTAAATCTTGAGCATCTGCTAGTAGTACACGGGCACGAGCAACGACTTGTTCACCCAAGGGTGTTAAACGCACATTCTGACGGTCACGCTCTACCAGAACGCCACCTAACAATCGTTCAAGCTCCATGATGCCGCCTGATAACGTCGATTGCGTGACAAAAGAGCGGCGTGCTGCTTCAGTAAAATGCAAAGTTTCCGACAACGTAACTAAATATGATAGCTGTCTTAGTGAGGGTAATGCAGCCATAGTGTCCTAGTATGATGATTTAAAATGATGCGCAAATAAACCGCTAAGCTGTGGAATAAAATGTGCAGGGATATCATGCCCCATTCCATCAATTAATTCAAACTTAGCACCGGAAATTGCTTTTGCTACAGCCTTACCATGACTAGGTGGAAGTAAGCGATCACGAGAGCCATGTAAGACTAACGCAGGTTGCTTAATTTCACGGTCCAGTTGAAGTAAGGAGCCTGTACATAATATTGCTAAAAACTGTTGAAGTACACCAGCAGGATAATAGCTACGTTGATAAAGTTTACGTGCAGTTTGCATTGCTTCAATCTGGTTGACGTAACCAGGTGAACCAATCAATTGAAATAATTTTAAACTGTGATTAACAATACCATCTTCGTCACGTGACTCGGGTTTGCCAATTAAACTCAAAAGTTGTTTCGGAAAAGGGGGAGGTAAAAAAGGCTGATTATTACTGGTAAACATGAGCCCCAATTTCTCAACCTTTTCAGGATATTTTGCTGCAAGAATTTGAGCGATCATCCCACCCATCGATGCGCCAATGACATGGGTTTTAGTCACACCTAAACGATCAATGAGCATGGATACGTCATCTGCCATATCATGCAGTGTATACGGTGCGCCTTGATTACTTAACCCGAGTGCAAAGCGGCCCATTAACTTAACCGTATTTAATCGCTTACCTTCATGACGTACTTTTGAAGAAAGGCCGATATCACGGTTATCAAAACGAATAACACGAAAACCTTGGTCAATGAGTGATTTACAGAAGAAATCCGGCCAAAAAAGCATTTGAGCCCCAAGACCCATAATGAGCAAAATGGTTGGATGTTCCGGCTTTCCACCCACTTCTACATGTAGCTCAATACCATTGCCTAAATTGACTTTGGTTTCTTGCATGAAAGATGTATACGGCGAAACGTTAAACTGTAAGGCGCTATTCATGTTATTCATTCCTTAAAGGAATACTCACAAAAGAGTATCCCTGATTCAAACCTTATGCTTGGGCTGGAATAAGATCTGGAACAAGCTTTGTTAATGTTAAGCGTTGTTTACCTGCTGTTGCACCTAACAATACGAAACCACGCAATGTTCCTTCATTGTCAATTGCTTTAGCAAGCATACCATCGTCGAACTCTTCTGTTTCCCAGTTTACTTCTACATCAACTGGTGCCGGTAAAACGGTAAGTGGAGCCGCTGGAGTTTTTACTGCTACTGGCATAGCAGGGTAATGCACGGCAGTTTGTTGCCCACTGAGGGTTTTAGCAAGAGCACGAGCCTGCTGCATAATCGGCATTACATATGGAAGTAGGGTGCCATTTACTTCTGCACAATCGCCAATCGCATAAATATCGGCTTGATTTGTTTCAAGCAAACTATTGGTAATAATGCCACGGCTTGTTTGAATATCTGCGCTTTTAGCAAGTGAAATATTTGGCTGTAACCCAATGGCTGAAAGAATGATGTCAGCAACTAAAGTTTGGCCGTTCGCGAGCGTAACTGCATAATCTTCGCCATTATTAATTTTGCTGACTTTTTCAACGGTTGTACCTAACGCAAATTTAACACCAGCTTCTTCGAGGTTTTGCTGGAATGCAGAAGCAATATGACTTGGCAATAAGCGGCCTAATGGTTGAGGTGCTAAATCAATAACAGTAATGTCATATTCACTGTGAAGTAAGTCATTGGCAAATTCACAACCAATTAAACCGGCACCTAAAATAACAACACGTTTGTCTTTACGTTGAGCTAGATTTTCACGGAAAGCACGGTAATCAATGAGTGAGTTCACAACATGGATGTCATCACTACCATCACCCGCAATTGCAAGTCGAATTGGATTAGCACCAACCGCTAAAATCAGTTTTGAATAGGGTTGATTTGAAGTTACTCCATCTTTCTCAAGAACAAGCTCATGACGTTCAGCTAAAATTTCTTTTACAAAAGTGAAAGGCTCAATACGCATATTGAGTTGAGTACCCATTTTAGCAGCATCACCCAAAGCAATTTGTTCAGGTGCTTTTTTACCTGCAAATGCATTTGATAATGTTGGCTTTGCATAATTCACTGCATCATCCGCACAAATCATCACAAGTTCTTGCTCTGGGCTAAGCTTACGAAACTCACGTGCTAAGGTATAACCCGCCATGCCTGATCCGATAATGACGATAGGATGCATTTTTCTCTCCAGAGTTAGAATTGTTTATTTAATACGGTGATTGGTAATATTCGTAAAAAAGACCATGTCAATCATGGCCTTTTAATTTAAATCATTAGATTTCGATCATTTCGAAGTCAGCTTTTGAAACGCCGCAATCAGGGCAAGTCCAGTCATCAGGGATATCTTCCCATTTTGTTCCAGCTGCAATGCCGTCTTGTGGCCAACCTTCTGCTTCATCGTAAATCCATCCACAAACGATACATTGATATTTTTTCATGAGACTCTCCGCACTGATAAGTTTGCTTAAAGCTGCCTTTCAGTAAAACTATTCCATCTATTAATAATGTAACCACGATCCGGTCAATAATAACCAATGTGCCTTTGATCGGATATCAAATTTTTACGCAGTTCTACATTTAATGTAAAGCAAATAAGGGAGTTTAATCATTCGTAAGCAAAGATGAATGGCAGGTTAGGACAAATAAGCGGTTATTTAGGCAAAACTTCAACATAAACTAATAATAAGTAATGCATTCTTAACGTTAATTTTAAACTTGCTTTTACTTATGGACGTGCTGAAAAATAAAAAGTGCCTGATCATTTAAAAGATTTATATAATAACAACGCTAAATAACAACAAATAAAAAGTCAACAGATGTCATTATTAAACGCGAAAATTAAAAGTCGATATCATAAAACGGAAAAAATCAGGGAAGTAAAATATGGAAAATTTAGAATACGAAGTAGAAATTGAAGCGCCTATAGAGAAAGTATGGGAATTACTTTGGAATAGCGAAACATATAATGCTTGGACAAAATTTTTTGCCCCGGATTCCTCAATGCGTACCGATTGGCAAATCGGTGGTAAAACTTATTTCTTAGATGGCGAAGGCAATGGCATGGTTTCCACTATTGAAGAATTGAAAAAGCCGGAAATCTTGATTTTTAAACATTTAGGAATGATTAAGGACGGTAAGGAAGATTTAGAAAGTGAAGAAGTCAAAGGCTGGAGTGGTTCATTAGAAAAATATTTTTTGAGTCAACACGATAATGTAACTACTTTAAAAGTCGAATTAGCCACCTTACCTGAATATATGGGTATGTTGAAAAGTGGCTTCGTTCAAGGTTTTGAGGTAATCAAGAAATTAGCAGAAGAAAAGTAAGCTATCTGCATTAATTTAAGCCAAATATTTTTTATAAATTTTCATAATCAAATCATTGATACGAGAAGGGTAAGCCAAACGATGATGTCCGCCCTCAAACGTTTCAATATTCATGTAAGGTGCAAGTTTTTGTTGAACCTGATACATATCAAGTTGCTCATCTCCTAATTCTAAATAGGCCATTTTAGGATTAGAGAGGGTGAGCTCTTCTTCTGACAGTTGAGGGTAGTCAGATCGAAAACTCGGCGTAAGACTTGGATTCGCTACAATCACAGCTAATTTATGTTGAGCGGCAGTTTTTAAGGCCCAATACCCTCCAAGGCTGTGGCCAACCAGTAAATCCGGTTTGATGGTTTGAATAGCCTGATGATAAAAGTACTCAACAGACGCATAACTTAAGTTACGGTAATCAACATCAATACAAAACTTATGTGGATGCAAAATGGCGTGGAACTTTGTCGATTCACGAGAAGAATCCAAGCCATGTAAAAATAGAATTTTCATTATTTACGACACAATCTCATTGATAAAATAAAAGGCAAATAGGGCCTTTGAATATCGAGGTTATTTGGATTTTTTTATATTTTACTAAATGCTTTAAAAAATGATCTTAGCGATTGGTCTAAGTCATTTTGCCTTTAAAAAGTACTGCTCGTTTCCATAAATTGTCTTTTTTCATTTTTGTTTGATTGAAATCATTCGAAAAACTCCTGCAATCTGTTAAGCTATGCCACTTCATTTTTACTTAATCGAGGCAGAGATGACGCAACAAAACGCTCAATCGACTTCTGAACCAACTATTTCCGAAAACGATTTAATTGCACAGCGTCATGCCAAATTAAAGCAAATCCAAGATGTTGCGAAGGAAACTGGAAAGAGCCCTTGGCCGAACACTTTTAAGCGTGAACATTACGCTGCTGATCTACAAGAACAATTTAAAGATCAGTCGAAAGAACAAATTGAAAGCGCTGAGCATGTCTATGTAAAAGTGGCTGGTCGTGTCATGTTAAACCGTGGTTCTTTCATGGTAATCCAAGATATGACAGGTCGTATTCAGTTATATGTTGACCGTAAAGGTTTACCAAAAGATATTCTTGAAACCATTAAAGGTTTGGATCTTGGTGACATCATTGCTGCCGAAGGTTATATCGGACGTTCAGGCAAAGGGGACTTATATGTTCACCTTGAAGGTTTTGAACTGCTTACAAAATCTCTTCGTCCGTTACCAGATAAATTTCATGGCTTAAATGACACAGAAGTTAAGTACCGTAAACGTTACCTTGACTTAATTGTGAATGAAGAAACACGTAAAACTTTTGAAATTCGTGCCAAAGTTGTTGCAGGTATTCGAGCATTTTTAAACAATGAACGTTTCATGGAAGTTGAAACGCCAATGATGCATGTGATTCCGGGTGGTGCTTCTGCACGTCCATTCGAAACACATCATAATGCTTTGGATATGCCTTTATTCTTGCGTATTGCACCTGAGCTTTATTTGAAGCGTTTAGTTGTTGGTGGTTTCGAACGTGTTTTTGAAATCAACCGTAACTTCCGTAATGAAGGGGTATCAACACGTCATAACCCTGAATTTACGATGATCGAGTTTTATCAGGCGTATGCTGATTATAAAGACTTAATGGCATTGACTGAAAATATGCTTGAAAAGTTGGCTTTGGATATTCTAGGTACAACTGATGTTCCTTACCAAGGTGAAGTGTTTAGCTTTAAAGGTCCATTCAAGAAAATCTCTATGTTCGATGCGATTTTAGAGAATAATCCGCAGTTCACGCCTGAAAATGTAGGTGACCGCGAGTTTCTTGCAAAATTTATCCGTGAAGAGTTAAAAGAAGAAGTTAAACCTGGTTTTGGTTTAGGTAAGCTTCAAACGATCGTATTTGAAGAAACTGTTGAGACTAAACTTCGTCAACCAACATTTATTACTGATTATCCAGCGGAAACATCTCCATTGGCTCGCCGTAATGATGACAATCCACATGTTACAGATCGTTTTGAATTTTTCATCGGTGGTCGTGAATTAGCAAATGGCTTTAGCGAGTTAAATGACCCGATTGATCAGGCTGAACGTTTCCAAGCTCAGGTAGCGGAAAAAGACGCAGGTGATGACGAAGCAATGCATTATGATGCAGAGTTTGTAGAAGCGCTTGAATATGGTTTACCTCCAACAGCAGGTGAAGGTATCGGTATCGACCGTTTGGTTATGTTATTTGCTGACGCCCCAAGTATCCGCGATGTAATTTTATTCCCGCATATGCGCCGTAAAGAAGGTTAATCTTCTAAGGTACAAAAGGCAGTATTTATACTGCCTTTTTTATTACCTTTTATATCTAGAAACTTACCTACTTATACGTATCTTAAAATAGCGTTAAAAAATGTAATTGCACAGTTTAACAATTGCAAATTTGTGATAAAAAATTTAAGGTGTTGCTCATAAATAACTTTGAGAATTGTGCTGGCATGTTTCTAAAAAGAACACTTTCGATCGCAATATTGGCAACCGCTTCATCCGCTATTTTTGCACAAGGTTTAGTGCTAAATAATGAAGATTTACGTACTGACTTAAATTGGTTGAACCAACAAGGTGTTATTAATATCAGCACCTCAACTTGGCCATTAAGTGGTGATGAAATACAGCGAGCACTTTCTCAGGCAAAAGTATCTCATCCAGCTCAACAAAAAGTTATTAACTCAGTTCTTAATGCATTAAAAGCTGATAACAGCACAGTTAAAGTGGGTGCTTTTGCTGAAACTGATATAAAAAATATTCCTCAAGCATTTGGTGATAATCAAAAAGCTCAATATCAAGGTTCGTTAGAGTTTAATGCCGGTGGCGAAAACTGGGATGCAAAAATCCGTGTAAATGCAGAAAAAGATCCGCAAATTGATAATGGACAAGACGTTAATGTTGAAGGTTCATATGTCGCTGGTAAACTTTGGAATCAGTGGGTAGTTGCAGGTCAAATTCCAACGTGGTGGGGACCAGGACACGATGGCAGCTTAATTCGTGGTGATGCGAGTCGCCCAGTTTATGGTGTGACTGCACAACGTGCTGTACAAAATGCTTTTGAAACAAAATGGTTGTCTTGGATTGGACCTTGGCAATATCAAGCATTTGCTGGTCAATTAGATGATTATAAAGCAATTCCAGATGCTAAATTATTAGGTCTACGCATAACTGCACAGCCATTACCCTATTTAGAGCTAGGTGCTTCTCGAACTTTACAATGGGGTGGTGAAGGTCGCTCTGAAAGTTGGGATTCTTTATGGAATGCGATCAAGGGTAATGATAATGTTTATGACGCAGCTGAAGATAGATCTAACCAAATCGCAGGTTTTGATGCTCGTTTAAATCTACAATCTCTTATAAATACCCCTGTTGGCATTTATGGTCAATATGTAGGTGAAGATGAAGCTGGACTACTTCCTTCTAAGAAAATGTACTTAGCTGGTGTGGACTATTCGTCAAGCTACAATGATATGCCATATCAACTTTATGCAGAATGGGCGGACACACGAACCAATGGTGATGTAAAAGGCATTTCTTATAATCATTACATTTATAAAGATGGTTATTATCAACATGGTTTCCCGTTAGGACACGCGATGGGTGGTGACGGACAAATGTATTCAGTGGGTGGTGATATCCGCTTTGATGTCATGAACCGTTTAAGTGGTCGTGCTATGGTAGTTAAAGTTAACCAATCTAATTTAGCAATCAATAAAGCATTTCCTAAAGATGATGAAATTAAAGCACTTGATTTAACTTGGACGCATTTCATTAAACCTGATCTTCCATTAAAAATTAATGGTTGGGTAAGTGATTCTGATTTGGAAGGCAATGATGCAGGTGCCTCTATCGGTATTGAAATTCCATTAGAACGTAAAATGTTTGGTTTCTAAGATTAAATTATGTTTAAAAAGAGAAGCTTTAATGCTTCTCTTTTTTTATGGTTTTTTAGAGAAAATAAAGCCTAGAACGTAATTTGCTTAAGTTAATTGCGCAAGCTACGATTGTGAAGTTATGCAAGTGAATCAGCATATTATATGTATATGATTAAATCGAATATCAATATGAAAAAACAAGCAAAAGGAATCGGTTTTAAATCACTATAATGCATAACTAATGCTATAAGCCATATAAAGGCTTGTGGTTGGATTATTTATCACGAAAAATTGGAGTTGTTATGGCACTCGTTCCTCCACATGGTCTTCTAAGTGGTGGTTTAATACCACTTCTAGATTTTATGGGCAAAATGGATAGAGAAGGACGTGTTCATGACTGAATCAAGACTCACACATCTCAAGCAACTTGAAGCTGAAAGTATTCACATTATTCGTGAGGTTGCTGCGGAATTTGAAAACCCAGTCATGCTTTACTCGATTGGTAAAGACTCGGCTGTTATGCTTCATCTTGCTTTAAAAGCATTTTATCCGGCTAAACTTCCATTCCCATTATTACATGTAGATACGGGCTGGAAGTTTAAAGACATGATCGCGTTTCGCGATAACATGGCAAAAACTCATGGTTTTGACTTAATTGTTCATCAGAACAAAGAAGGTCGTGAAGCTGGAATCAACCCATTTGATCATGGTAGTTCAAAATATACCGATATTATGAAAACCCAAGCTTTAAAACAGGCTTTGGATAAATATCAATTTGATGCTGCTTTTGGTGGTGCGCGCCGTGATGAAGAAAAATCACGTGCGAAAGAGCGTGTGTATTCATTCCGTGATAGTAAACACCGTTGGGACCCTAAAAACCAGCGTCCTGAACTTTGGAACCTTTACAATGGTAAAGTGAATAAAGGTGAAAGTATTCGTGTATTCCCTTTATCTAACTGGACTGAGTTAGATATCTGGCAATATATCTATTTAGAAAATATTCAAATCGTTCCTCTTTATTTCTCTGCTGTTCGTCCAGTAGTAGAGCGTAGCGGTACGTTAATCATGGTTGATGATGAACGTATGCGTTTAAAAGAAGGTGAAGTTCCACAGATGAAGTCTGTACGTTTCCGTACGCTTGGCTGTTATCCATTGACTGGTGCAGTTGAGTCTGAAGCAGATACGTTACCTGAAATTATCCAAGAGATGCTTTTAGCCACGAGTTCTGAGCGTCAAGGTCGTATGATTGACCATGATGAAGCGGGCTCAATGGAAAAGAAAAAGCAAGAAGGCTATTTCTAAGACAATTTCTAAATTTGTGGAGTTTGAGCAATGTCTCATCAATCAGAATTAATCAGTCAAGATATCTTGGCCTATTTAAAGCAACACGAACAAAAAGACCTTCTACGCTTTTTGACTTGCGGTAACGTAGATGATGGTAAAAGTACGCTTATTGGGCGTTTACTTTACGATTCAAAATTGATTTACGAAGATCAATTGCAAGCGGTAACACGTGACAGTAAAAAAGTAGGAACCACAGGTGATGCACCAGATTTGGCATTACTGGTAGATGGCCTGCAAGCAGAACGTGAACAAGGTATTACCATTGACGTAGCTTACCGTTATTTCTCAACAGAAAAGCGTAAGTTTATTATTGCTGATACGCCAGGGCATGAACAATATACCCGTAACATGGCAACAGGTGCGTCAACTGCGGACTTGGCAATCATCTTGATTGATGCGCGTTATGGTGTACAAACTCAAACTCGTCGCCATACGTTTATTGCAAGTTTACTAGGTATTAAGAATATTGTTGTGGCCATTAATAAAATGGACTTAGTTGAATATTCACCTGAACGTTTCACTGAAATTCAGATTGAATATGATGCTTTCGTAAGCCAGTTGGGCGATCGCCGTCCAGCCAATATTCAGTTTGTACCAATTTCTGCTTTAAATGGCGATAACGTTGTAAATCCATCAGCTCATACGCCTTGGTACAAAGGTCAAACCTTGATGAGCATTCTTGAATCGGTGGAAATTAGTCGTGAATCGAATAAACACGAATTCCGTTTCCCGGTTCAGTATGTGAATCGCCCAAACCTCGATTTCCGTGGTTTTGCTGGTACGATTGCTTTAGGTGAAATCAACGTTGGTGATGAGATTGTTGCACTTCCATCAGGTAAGCGTTCAACAGTTAAAGAAATCGTTACTTTTGATGGAAACCTTGAGCAAGCTGTAGCAGGTCAAGCGGTTACATTAACATTAAATGATGAAATTGATATTAGCCGTGGTAATGTTTTGGTACGTGCTGGCGAGCAACCATTAATTTCGCGTAGTGTTCGTGCTTCAGTAGTATGGATGAATGAACATCCGCTGGTGAAAGGCAAGCTGTACAACGTTAAGATTGGCACACAGACTGTTCCTGCCAAAGTAACTAACATTCACTATCGTGTGAATGTGAATACGCTTGAGCATACTCACGTTGAAGAGCTTGAGCTAAATGCAATTGCCGATGTTGTGGTTGAGTTTGATGCGCCGGTTGTATTTGATCAATATCAAGATTCTCGTTATACAGGCTCATTCATCTTTATTGATCGTTTAAGCAATGTAACGGTTGGTGCGGGTATGGTTGAAGCTGCTGTTGAATGGACTGCGCATAGCAATCCTGTAACAGCTGAAGATCGTGCTGCGCGTTTAGGTCAAAAACCTGCAGTGATTGGGATTTCTGCACAGTTAATCGAGAAAGCTCAAGTTTTAGAAAGCTTATTGATCCAACAAGGTGTAGTTGCGATTGCAAAAGCCAACTTAAGTGCTGAACAAATTACTTTATTGCGTGAGACAGGTGTTGTGGTTATCACTACGGCTGTGGATGGCACAGATACAGAAGTTACTGCTGAAACCGTTGAAGAAGCAGTTGAAAAAGTTGTGGAATTAGTCCGTCTTTAATAGACTGAATTGATTTTGAAAAAACCCGCGTAAGCGGGTTTTTTTATTGGGTTTAGAAAATATTTTGAGTTTTTAAAGTTAAATATTCTCTCAAATCTTTAGGATAGCTCTGAATCATCTTTAAAAATACATCTCGCTCACCTTGGTATAAGGCGCGTGTTGCTTCCTCATAATTTGGCATATTACCCAACATAGCAGACATAAAACGGTCGATGGCTTGTTTAGCGAGCATAATATTACCTTCAGAATTTGGGTTATTTAATTCTTTATCAATTAACTTGCGAATTATTGCTGATGCACTCGCACTTTGTTGATCTAACCAATCCCAATGTTTTTTCTGTAAAGTGATTTCACGCGAAATTACTCCAAGTTTAGGTCGTCCAACTTTCTTAATTTCTTCGGGTTCAGCATAACGCTGTTGAAATTCTTGTTCCGAACCAGAAAGATCAAGATCAATTTGTTGACCTGTTTGATCATTAAAAATCAGAATATTTCCCGTTGTTTTCGGAAGATCTTTAAGTTTTTTTGCAAGTTCAATTAGGGAGTCACTCGCAATAAGCGTGCTTCCACTAAAAGCAGTATAGGTGATTTTAGTATTCATTTTAGCCGTATATTTTTATCTGGGTAAAATAATATTATCAGGGTAAAATTAATTTGGCAAATAATAAAATTATAACCAAAGAATTATTTGATTTTATGAGTGTAGTCTATGAAGTTAGAACTATAAAAATAGTCAAGATAATAGGCTATTTAAAATTTTATTCTGCTTTGATATCGCTTTTATGAGACAATGTTTTTTTATTTTTGTGTATTAGGACTCCCATGATTGAGCAATCTCCTGAATCTTTAAGCGATATCGAAATTTTAGACATTTTACAGTCTATGAAAAAAGATAAGCTGGATACGGAAGCAAATGAGATTATCCGTAATGGGGGGAAAGCTGGGCGTCAAGAAGCACATAAACAGGCTTTAGTTGCATTGAATGCAAACTTTGAAGAAAAGTTTGTAGAAGCTGCTACGCTGGCATTAGGCTTGAATTCAGGTCAGGCAAAAAAGATTCGTTATAAAAAAGACCGTATCCGTATTTTTAAAGCACGTGGTATTGATTATTTAGCTATTGATGGTGCAGAAACCGCTCAGGTTTTAGCTCAAGTTGCTCAAGCGATTAGTCGTGAAGATGCGATCGTGACTGAAGGTCTACACAATATTTTTCCATTTTGGAAAGAAGGTTGGCCAATGGTTCAGTTTGATAATGCTTATAAAATTTTAGAAGAAGACATTACCTTGCATTTTCACATTGTGTTAGATCACTTAATTGAATATGTACAGAAATAAAAAAAGCCCCGTTTGGGGCTTTTTATTGCATATGAATAATTAAAGCGTGCTAAAGAGTGGGAAAACACCAATCACTAAAGCAGTACCCATTAATACCATACAAGTTATGAATGCCCACTTTAAAGTGAACTTTTGATGGTCGGCAAAATCGACTTTAGCAAGACCACATAACAAATAGGTTGATGGAACAAGAGGTGATAGCAAGTGTACAGGTTGACCTACAATTGATGCACGAGCAATCGCTTCTGCACTAATACCATAATGTGAAGCAGCTTCAGCAAGAATTGGTAGTACACCATAGAAGAATGCATCATTTGACATAAAGAAGGTCAATGGCATGCTGACTAAAGCAGTGATCGGTGCAAGGTATGGACCCATACTTGGAGGAATCATTGCGACGAACTCTTTAGACATCGCCTCAACCATACCTGTACCAGATAAAATACCTGTGAAAATACCCGCAGCGAAAATTAAGCCTACCACAGCTAAAACGCTATCTGCATGCATTGCAATACGTTTTTTCTGCATATCAACATTAGGGTAGTTAATGAGCATTGCAATACAGAACGCTAGCATGAATAACACTGACATCGGCAAAATGCCTTTGATTAATGCAATCATGAGAATAATGGTCAACACCATATTCACTTTACGTAAATGTGGGCGCGTCGCTTCAGGATCTTTAGATACTGTAATATTGTCACCATGATGAGTTTCAAGCTCAATCACACCTAAACGTTTTTGTTCATAGCGACCATATAGGTATGCCAAGAAGAATAACCAGCCAATACTAATAACCATAGGAAGGATCATTGGTACGAAAATATGGCTCGGATCAACTTGAAGGGCACTCGCAGCACGAGCAGTCGGACCACCCCATGGCGTTAAGTTCATCACACCACTACAGAGTAGCATAAGAGCTGTCATGATTAGGGTGTTCATCCCTAAACGTTGATATAGTGGAAGCATTGCTGCCACACAAATCATATAGGTGGTTGAACCATCACCATCTAAAGAAACCATGGTGGTTAAGAACACGGTTCCTAATGTAATTTTTAAAGGATCACCTTTAACTTTTTTCAAAATCCATTTGACTGGTGGATCGAAGAGACCTGCATCGATCATTAAGGCAAAATATAAAATTGCGAATAAAAGCATTACGCCAGTTGGCGCTAATTTTTTGATGCCATCGAGCATCATCTCACTGAGACCTTTGAGTTCAATATGACTCAAACTTTCAAAATAATGACCTAGGCCCCAGGCAATGAGAGAAAAAATAAATGGGATGAGAATTAAAGCAATAATAGGGCTTAAACGTTTGGACATGATTAAGTACATGAAGCACAAAATCATGCCAACACCAAGTAATGTCAGCATACAATCAATCCTTTGCCTATAGTTTTACTGAACAAGTTTATTCAAAACTCTGACCTTGGTTATTCTTATTAATTTTTATTAAAAAGACAAATAATATATTTAGTTTATTTGGTTAATATATATTCATTTAAAAGGGTATATATAGGCGAAATACTGAACATATATATTAACATTATAGTGGTATTATAATAAATAAATACTATTATAAAATGATATAAAGGTAATATAAAAATAAAAATTATATGGCATTTTTTTTAATTATATATGTTTTGATGAGTGAAATGAGAAGAAGAACCATTTAAAACTATACTTCAAGTCAAGATATACAAGCTTATTTACAATGTAAAGGGGACTTAATCTTTTTGTGGTCATTGAGATATATAGATTATTCTATTATTTTTCAGTATTTAAGCTTTAATAAAGGTGTTAAATAAAATAATAATACTTTTAAATTAAAAGAGCAAATTGAATAAATAGATCTAAAATAATTATTACATATATTTAAAAAATTTATTTAGATTAAAAAAAATACCCCATCTAAAATCATGGGGTATTTAAATTAATATAATTTAATTTTCATCAATTGATGAGTGTACTTCGGCTTGTTCTAAAATTCGAGTAACAAGGAGTTGGTCAATTTTAAAATGGTCAACATCGACAACTTCAAATTTATATCCACCAAATTCTACAAAATCTGCTGGACGTGGAATTTTGCGTAAACGATACATCATGAAGCCTGCAAGCGTCTCGTAATTTTCTTCATCAGGCATTTCATCAATTTCAAGTGCATGTCTTAGGTCATCAATCGGTGTGCTGCCATCAATTAACCAAGAGTTATTATCACGTTTAATGATTTGTTGCTCTTCTTCGATAGGAGTAACCCAATCCCCCATAACTGTAATCATAATGTCACTCAAGGTGATTACCCCGACAACGAGTGCATATTCATTTATGACTACCGCAAATTTCTCTTTTGTAGAGCGGAAACGATCAAGTAATTCCGAGAGAGTTAGGGTGTCAGGAATCATCAGGACAGTACGAATGGTTGTTTCATTCAATTGTGTTGGAGATTGATTGTTTAAAATGCGCACCAAGAAATCTTTAGCATCAACATAACCAATGACCTGATCAATATTTTCATTACATACTAAAAATTTTGAATAAGGATATTCTGCTAATTTTTGACGAATACTGTCTTCATGTTCATTTAAGGTGAAATAAACGACGTTTTCGCGTGTAGTCATGCTTGATGGTACAGTACGTTCTTCTAGTTCAAAAACGTTCTCAATAAAGTGATGTTCTTGTTTTTGAAGTACGCCAGCTTGTGCGCCTGCATCCATAACTGCTGAAATATCATCAAAAGTAATATTATCTTCTCGTGTTGTATTCACTTTAAATAAACGAAATAGCAAGTTGGCAATTGCATTTATTCCCCAAGCTAAGGGCTTACAAACCTTAATAAAAACTTGAATTGGGTTAATAACGCTAATCGCAATTTTTTCAGGTGCAATCATGGCCAGGCGCTTTGGCATGAGATCTGCGAATAAAATAAATAGAGAAGTTACTAAGGTGAAGGAGAGGGCAAAACCAATGGTCTGTGTCCAAGGACCTTCATAAAAACGGTCAACTAATGTGACAAAAAAGGGACGAAAAGCAGCTTCACCTAAAATACCGCCTAAAATTGCAACAGCATTTAGGCCAATTTGAGAAGCTGCAAAAAAGTCAGCAGATTGTTCTTGTAGATCAAGTACTTGTTGGGCACGTTCTTCGCCAGCTTCGGCTAAAATTTTTAACTTTACTTTTCTGGCACCAGCCAAGGCAATTTCAGTTAAAGATAAAAAGCCTGCTGCGATGATGAGCAGTGCGATGATAATGATATTTTGAAAGAGACTCACAAATCACCCGAGGTTCATCATTATTATGACTATGTTTTAACACAAAAAAGCGCTGAGGTAATCAGATTGATTGCTCAGCGCTTGAAGATAATGTCTAAAATCGACAATTAAATTAAAATTTATTTAATAGTGAGAAAATTGTGAATTGTTGGTTAGAAATTCACGGTTTTCTTCTTCAATCATTTGACGAGCAACAAATAAAATAAGTTGGCGCAACCAGCGATGAGCAGGATGATGATGTAATAACGGACACCAAGCCATTTTAAGTTCAAATTCTGGAATATAAAAAGGAGGATCCTTTATAACCAGTTTAGGATTTTGAGTTTGTAGGCGTGCCATCCGAGTTGGAAGGGTGGCAATCAAGTCAACATTTTGAGCAAGTAATGCTGGCATTTGGTAGTGACGGGTAAATACAGAAATTTTACGACGTTGACCAATACGTTCTAATGCCTGATCAATCCAGCCTAAACCGCCTTGTTTGTCTGGATTTACACCAAAACCTACGCCCATACCTGTTTTAGAAACCCAGATATGTTGTGCATCTAAATAACTTTTTAGGTTCAAATGAGTTACAGCAGGATGTTTGTCGTTAAGAATACAGCTGAAACTATCACGCCAAACTAAAACTTGGTGGAAACTTTGCGGTATTTCATTAAATCTATTAATCGCAAGATCAACTTTACCTTGTTCCATGTCTCTATAAGACACATCACTTGGTGTAAGAAAATCGAGTACAACATTTGGAGCTTCAGAGCGTAGAGCTTTGACAAGACGCGGGACTAAAGTTGCCTCGGCATAGTCAGATGTCATAATGCGGAAAACGCGATTACTTGTATAAGGGCGGAATTCGGTACGGGGTTCCAAAATCATGGAAAGATCAGAAAGGGCATCACGAATACGCGGTTGTAATTCAAGTGCACGTTCTGTTGGAGTCATCCCTTCAGAAGAACGAATAAGAAGCGGATCATTAAATAAATTACGTAAACGACGTAAAATATTACTCATTGCAGGCTGAGTTACCCCAAGCTGTTCGGCTGCGCGTGTAACATTTTTTTCACGAAGAAGTACATCAAGATATATTAATAGATTAAGATCTACTCGCTCCAGATTCATAAAAAAAATACCGAAAATAAAACCCTGAAATTGTTTCAAATTATGCCATATTTAATAACTATTGTGTGAAAAAATGATGAGAAAAGCGACATTTTTTGTAGGAATTAAGTAGGAGAGAGAAGGGCTTTAAGACCATATGTTTATTGTATTTGCCTTATTTCAAAGCCAATAAATATAAATTCACTTTATTTATGAAGATATCTTCAATTTCTAGCATATCAATTGACTTTTTACATTGGCAAAAATAGCCTAATTTACAATTGACTTTTAGATTTAAAAATGAGTGGAAAATCTCCAAAAATTGTATAAAAATAAGACTTACTAAGTTTTTAGAATAAAACTCTATACTCCTTTAGGATAATTTTATTTTTATAAACAGAGTGTTAAGGTTTTTAGTTTTATCTATAATATCGATTTATTAGTATATTTTTTAAATAAATACTGAAGATTAACAAAGGATATTGGATTAATTGATTGGCTAAGTCTAAGCTGTGCTCATGAGGAAGCAGCTGGTGTCATAAGAAATTTAAGTAACGTGACTCTAGGCTTCGATCGATGAAATCCTAAAATGAATACAGGACAATATCATGACTACATATCAAACAGCGATTGATGCAGTACGTCAATTAAAAGCAAAATTCGGCAACACTTGGGCAGACATTAGCCCAGAAGATGCTGCTCGTATGCAACTTCAAAACCGTTTCAAAACTGGTTTAGATATTGCTAAGTATACAGCTGCGATTATGCGTCGTGATATGGCTGAATACGATGCTGACTCAAGCAAATACACTCAATCATTAGGTTGCTGGCATGGTTTCATCGCACAACAAAAAATGATTGCGAACAAAAAATATTTCGGTACTACAAGCAAACGTTATATCTACCTTTCTGGTTGGATGGTTGCTGCTCTTCGTTCTGAGTTTGGTCCACTTCCTGACCAATCTATGCACGAAAAAACTTCTGTTCCTGCATTGATCGAAGAAATCTATACTTTCTTACGTCAAGCTGACGCAAAAGAATTAAACGATTTATTCCGTGCACTTAAAAAAGCACAAGAAGCTGGTGATACTGCTAAAGCAGCTGAAATCACAGCTCAAATTGACAACTTTGAAACTCACGTTGTGCCAATTATTGCGGACATCGATGCTGGTTTCGGTAACGAAGAAGCAACTTACTTACTTGCTAAGAAAATGATCGAAGCTGGTGCTTGTGCGCTTCAAATCGAAAACCAAGTATCTGATGCTAAACAATGTGGTCACCAAGCTGGTAAAGTAACTGTTCCACACGAAGACTTCATCGCTAAGATCCATGCATTACGTTATGCATTCTTAGAAATGGGTGTTGATGACGGTATCATCGTTGCACGTACTGACTCTGAAGGCGCTGACTTGACTCAAAAAATCCCAGTGGTTAAAGAGCCAGGTGACATTGCTTCTCAATACATCAGCTATTTAGATACTCAAGAAATTGACATCGCTGATGCTCAAGAAGACGAAATCTTAATCAAGCGTGATGGTAAATTACACCGTCCTAAGCGTTTACCTTCTGGTTTATATCAGTTCCGTGCTGACACTCAAATTGACCGTGTTGTACTTGACTGTGTATCTAGCCTTCAAAATGGTGCTGACCTTCTTTGGATCGAAACTGCGACTCCAAACGTAGAAGAAATCGCACACATGGTTAACCGTGTTAAAGAAGTTGTTCCAAATGCTAAGCTTGTTTATAACAACAGCCCATCATTCAACTGGACTTTAAACTTCCGTCAACAAGCTTACGACCGTTGGGTTGCTGAAGGTAAAGACGTTTCTGCATATGACCGCGCTAAATTAATGAGTGCTGAATATGACAACACTGAATTAGCTGCTGATGCTGATGACAAGATCCGTACTTTCCAAGCAGATGCTTCTCGCGAAGCAGGTGTGTTCCATCACTTGATCACACTTCCGACTTACCATACTGCGGCTCTTTCTACTCATGAACTTGCACAAGGTTACTTCGGTTCTGAAGGTATGTTGGCTTATGTTGCTGGCGTACAACGTAAAGAAATCCGCGGTGGCATCGCTTGTGTTAAACACCAAGCAATGGCGGGTTCTGACATCGGTGATGATCACAAAGAAATCTTCTCTGGTGACAACGCTCTTAAAGCGCATGACGATGCTAAAAACACAATGAACCAATTCGCTGCTCACTAAGAATTGATTCATCAAAAAACCCGCTCAAATGAGCGGGTTTTTTAATTATTAAAAATTATTTTTTCAAAACATAGTGTTCAGCTAAAGAGCCTTCAACTTTTTTACCTTCCATATCTAAAGCAGTTGCAGTGTTTTCACCAATAAAGAATTTACGGTTTTGGCCTTTATCATCTAAGGTAATGACTGACGTATTATCTTTGTCGAAAGTAAAGGTACCATGGGTTTCAAATGGGTTGGTATCACCTTTACCAATATAAGTTTCAGTCAGCTCATAGGTTTTATCATCTTTAAGTTCTAATTCAGTTTTAATACCTTCACAGTCTGCACATGGGAGGGTACCTTTATATGTACCGTCCCAATCGAGTGAGTTTTCCGCTGTGTGCGCGCTATCTACAGCATTGTTATTTGCTTCGGTCGTTTGTGCAGGAGCAGATGCTTGAGTCGTGTCGGCTTTATTTTCATTTTTGCTACAAGCGGCAAGGAGGATACTTAAGAGTGCTACTGATAATAATGTTTTTTTCATGATGATCTAAACCTCGGAAAATAAATAAAAAACAAGTAAACAGGCTATGAAATATAAGAGCTAAATAAAAGTTTAAGTATGTAATTTAATTATAATAAAAGGTAAAGTGAGTAATTTTTGATCGGGGAGTAATGGTTAAAAAGAAAAACAAGGTATCCACGAAAAAAGTTAATGGATACCCGTATATATTAAGGTTGAGAAGAAACTCCACCTAAAGAATCACAAGCTGATTTATAAAGTTGATATTGTTGCTTTAAAACTTCATCTAGTGGCATGTCGAATAGTTCTTCACCATTCTTGTAGCTCTCTACATATGAAGTCGCTTTTTCTTTGCTTACCGCCAAAGATTGTTGGTAATAAGAATTAATAGAACTTGTTGCAATCTGGCTTGTCTCAACATTTTTACATTCAAAATTATGCAGAATTTTCTCTGCACGTTTGACCTCACTAGATTGGCCAAAAATACACCCAGTTAAAAAGACAAGTGGCGTTAACACGAAAAAAAGTTTCATGGAGAGCAAGTATGGAAGCAACGGTGGGCGCTATTGTATAAATAATTCCATGAGTTACTGTGGTTTTATGTTAGACATTGATGATTTTTTAACTCATTAAAATCGAAAAATTGTATCTAATTTTATCATTTGGCTTATTTTTATATTTGGTGCGTATTTTGCTTATAAGTTTAAGCACTTATTTTGAACATATGAACCAGAATGAATCAGGTACAAACGTTTTCAAAAAACTCTTTAGCACCATTTTGGTATGCGCAATTAGAGCTCGGATTTTGTTTTGAAAATTCACGCACCATAATGAATCATAGAAAGCATTATGGCCCTGTAAGGGTGCAAAAAATGCTCTGGCCTGAAAAAACAGGTATATGTCACGCCATTATTGTACATCCACCCGCTGGTATTGCTGGAGGAGATCATCTTACTTTTCAAATCGAAACCAAAGATCAAGCTCATGCGGTAGTAACTACTCCAGGTGCGGGAAAATGGTACAAAACCAATGGAAAGCAGGCCTTTCAGCATATTCATCTTCATGTACGAGATCAGTCTATTTTGGAGTGGGTTCCGCAGGAATCTATGTTATTTGATGGGGCTCTAGCACACTCAGAAACTCATATTCATCTTGACCATGCTGCCAGTTTTATTGGATGGGATATGTTGGTACTGGGGCGGCAGGCACGTGCTGAGCGTTTTGTGCAGGGAAGCTACCACAACCAATTTAAATTGTGGCGAGAACAAAAATTATTGGTCGCAGACACACTGTTTTTTGAAGGGGAAGATCGCTGGCTTCGTTCATGTTTAGGTATGAATAATCAAGCCGTGATGGGAAGCTTTTGGGCTGTGCCACCTGAGCAATATCGGTCTTCATTTTATTTAGAACAACAGCTCGAACTCATTCGTGAATTAATGATGCGTATGCAAGCGCCTGTAACTTTAACACTTTTAGATGATGTGGTTTGTGCGCGTTTCTTGGGAAATGATGTTCGACATTGCCATGATGCTTTTGCAGCTATAAGAGCAAGATTAAGACGTTATTGGTTTGATTTAGATGAAGAATTTCCAAGGATTTGGAAAACCTAAGTTACGTTAAATTGCGTATTTTAAAAACAGTTAAAACACGTATGCTGCTTTTGAGCATGCATTTTGCTTAAAGAATATAAATGCAATTTAGGAAAGAGATATGGAACTCAATCCAACAGAGAAAGATAAATTACTTATTTTTACCGCTGGTTTAGTGGCTGAGCGTCGTAAAGCTCGTGGCTTGAAACTGAATTATCCGGAAGCGATAGCTTTTATTTCTGCTGCTTTGCTGGAAGGCGCGCGAGATGGCATGACGGTGAGCGACTTAATGCATTACGGAACAACTTTATTAAAGCGTGAAGATGTGATGGATGGTGTGCCAGAAATGATTGCCGAGGTTCAGGTCGAGGCAACTTTTCCTGATGGTTCAAAATTAGTCACTGTTCATCAACCAATCGTATAAAAGGAGCGTTTATGGTTCCCGGTGAAATCATTACTCCAGATGCTGATATTGAATTGAATGTTGGACGGCAAATTTTAAAAGTTGTAGTTGCCAACATTGGCGATCGGCCCATTCAGGTAGGGTCGCATTTTCATTTTTATGAAGCAAATGATGCATTACAGTTTGATCGCGAAATGGCGAAAGGCTTTCGATTAAATATCGCGGCAGGCACAGCAATACGTTTTGAACCGGGACAAAGTCGGGAAGTAGAACTTGTTGCTTTAGCGGGTAAACGAGAAGTATATGGTTTTGCAGGCCGAGTCATGGGCAAGCTGGACTAGACATAACAATGATAATGAAAGAGATGAGTAATAAGTTATGAAAATGTCACGTCGTGCATATGCTGAGATGTTTGGTCCAACGGTTGGTGATCGTATTCGCTTGGCTGATACAGAGCTTTTTATTGAGGTTGAGCAAGACTTAACGACCTATGGTGAAGAAGTTAAATTTGGCGGTGGCAAAGTCATTCGTGATGGAATGGGACAATCTCAACTTTTAGCTGATGAAGTTGCTGACACGGTCATTACCAATGCTTTAATTGTGGATTGGTGGGGAATTGTTAAAGCTGACGTGGGCTTAAAAAATGGCCGAATTTGGAAAATAGGAAAAGCTGGAAATCCAGATATTCAACCAGACATTACCATCCCTTTAGGCGCTGCAACAGAAGTGATTGCAGGTGAAGGACAAATTTTAACAGCGGGTGGTATTGATACTCATATTCACTGGATTTGCCCGCAGCAAGTTGAAACTGCACTAATGTCGGGTACAACAACTATGGTGGGTGGCGGGACTGGACCTGCGGCAGGAACTTCGGCAACGACAGTGACTCCGGGGCCTTGGCATATTGCAACCATGTTGCAAGCCATTGATGATTTGCCTATGAATATTGGCCTATTGGGCAAAGGTAATTTGAGTTTGCCAGACCCAATTCGTGAGCAAATTAAAGCTGGGGTAATCGGGTTAAAACTACATGAAGATTGGGGCTCAACACCGGCAGCCATTAATAACTGTTTGAGTGTAGCGGATGAGTTTGATGTGCAGGTCGCTATTCATACAGATACTTTAAATGAAGGTGGTTTTTTAGAAGAGACCCTCGCTGCATTTAAAGATCGTACAATTCATACATACCATACCGAAGGCGCTGGGGGTGGACATGCACCCGATATCTTAAAGGCAATCGGACAAAGTAATGTATTACCGTCTTCTACTAATCCAACACGCCCTTATACGATTAATACCATTGATGAGCATTTAGATATGCTCATGGTTTGCCATCATTTAGACCCGGCAATTGCTGAAGATATTGCTTTTGCAGAAAGTCGTATTCGCCGTGAAACCATTGCTGCTGAAGATATCCTGCAAGACTTAGGTGCTATTGCCATGATGTCCTCTGACTCTCAGGCGATGGGCCGCGTGGGTGAAGTGATTATACGTACTTGGCAAACGGCTCATAAAATGAAAATTCAACGTGGCCCTTTAGAGGGTGACAATGAGTTCCATGATAATAATCGCGTTAAACGCTACATTGCCAAATATACAATTAACCCAGCAATTACCCATGGTTTAAGTCATGAAATCGGTTCGATTGAGGTTGGGAAACTTGCTGATTTGGTGTTATGGAAGCCTGCCTTTTTTGGCGTGAAACCCTCCATGATTATTAAAGGAGGCATGATTGCAGCGGCACCGATGGGTGACATTAATGCTTCAATTCCGACACCTCAACCTGTGCATTATCGTCCAATGTTTGGCGCCTATCCTCGTGGTGTACATAACACCTGTATTACCTTTTTATCCCAAGCAGCAATCGATGAAAAAGTTGCTGAAAAATTAAATCTTAAAAAGTTAATTAGCCCATGTAAAAACACTCGCGCCATTAGCAAAGCTGATATGAAACACAACACATATTGTCCGGTTATGCAGGTTCATCCTGAGACTTACGAGGTGCGGGCGGATGGTGAGTTATTAACATGTGAACCTGCTGATGTGTTACCCATGGCTCAGCGCTATTTCTTATTTTGATGAGTTTCATCGAGGTAATTTTCCTCATGATTTTAGATGTGAAAGAAACAAATAAGGAGAGAGAAATTAAATGAAAATCTATACCCAACGTCTTGAAGATATTTCTCCTGATCAGACATTTGAAACGGTTGAACTGACTTTTGATACACGTCAAAAATCACGGTTTCGGGCAGCTTTAGCAAGTGGCATAGATATTGGTGCTGACTTACCGCGTACAGGTATTTTGCGTAGTGGCTCATATATTGCAACGCAAGAAGGTGATGTATTGCGTGTTGATGCCAAGCCTGAGCGTTTGATGCAAGTTATTGCTCAAACCGATTTTGATTTACTTAAAGCTGCCTATCACTTAGGTAACCGACATGTGCCATTAATGTTAACACCTAGAGCTTTGTATTTTGAGCCTGATCATGTCCTTGCAGAAATGGTAGAAGGTCTAGGACTTACGGTGACAGAAACTGATTATCCGTTTGAACCTGAAAGCGGTGCCTATGCACAGCATAGTCATGACCATCGTTTAAGCCCAATTAAAGCTTTGCACCATGTCCATTCATAGTGCCGCACAATTACTTCAATTACTGACACTGTCTTCTACGGCATTGCCAGTTGGAGCGTATTGCTATTCACAAGGTGTAGAAACAGCCATTGATATTGGCTTAATACATGATGAAACCTCGGCGATTGCTTACTTTGAAGAAGTACTTGAGATGCTGTTGGTGAGGTTTGAGTTGCCTATATTAAAGCGTCTCATGCAGCATCATGATGACTTAGAAGAGTTCTTGGTTTGGGCAAATTTGTATAAGGCCAGCCGAGAAAGTAAAGAGCTGCTCGCTGAAACTCAGCAATTAGCATTTTCTTTAAATGCATGGATTAAAGATGTTTTAAAGAAAACAGTTGAGGTTAAAAAGCAGTTTGGTTTTGTGCCTGTCTATGCACAGCTCTGTGGCCGACTCGAACTCAACGACATGGATGTACTTACGGCTTATACCTTTACTGTGTTAGAAAATCAGGTTTTAGCAGCAGTAAAAACTGTCCCATTAGGCCAAATGGCTGGACAAAGAATTTTATGGCATTTGCATGGTTT
This sequence comes from Acinetobacter pittii, assembly GCF_034067285.1. Taxonomy (NCBI): domain Bacteria; kingdom Pseudomonadati; phylum Pseudomonadota; class Gammaproteobacteria; order Moraxellales; family Moraxellaceae; genus Acinetobacter; species Acinetobacter pittii. The sequence continues at coordinate 2,660,982 of NZ_CP139286.1, read as the reverse complement.
GGTTCCGCAGGCGGTAGAGAAAGCTTTGAAACTCAAAGATGAGCAATTGAGCAGTGCTTTACCTCGTTATGCCATGCTGAGCATGAAACACGAAACACAATATTCACGGTTATTCAGATCTTAAGTTTAGGAAAAAAAGGATAAAATCATGACAGAGCGTAGTCCATTACGAGTTGGAATTGGCGGACCAGTAGGTTCGGGTAAAACAGCACTTACACTTAATTTATGTTTAGCCTTGCGTAATAAATACAATATGGCTGTGGTGACAAATGATATTTACACCAAAGAAGATTCAAACTTCTTAACCCGTAATGAGGCGATGTCACCAGATCGTATTGTGGGGGTAGAAACTGGTGGTTGCCCGCACACAGCTATTCGTGAAGATGCTTCAATTAACTTGGCTGCAATTGATGATTTGTGTGAAAAATTCGAAGGATTAGAGCTTATTATCATTGAAAGTGGTGGTGATAATTTGGCAGCGACATTTAGCCCTGAACTTTCTGATTTAACTTTATATGTGATTGATGTGGCTGGTGGTGAAAAAATTCCTCGTAAAGGTGGGCCGGGTATTACCAAGTCAGATTTACTCATTATTAATAAAACTGACCTTGCGCCAATGGTAGGTGCAAATCTTGATGTGATGGATCAAGATGCAAAACGCATGCGCGGAGAAAAGCCATTCTTATTTTCAAACATGAAAACACAAGATGGTCTTGAAGAAATTATCCAATTTATTGAGAAACAAGGGCTGTTTAAAGCTTAAGGAGACATTATGAACTTCATAAAAAAATGGGGCATAGGGTTACTTGCTTTATTGCCAGCACTTGCAATGGCCCATCCAGGACATGATCACGTACATTCAGGATTCATGGCAGGCTTTATTCATCCCTTTACTGGCTTAGATCATTTAGTCATGGCCTTGGGTTTTGGTGTCTTATTGTGGTCAGCGGCTAAGCAGTGGAAAATTGCTGGAGTTATTACTTTAAGCGTGACCTTAATTGTAGGGTTCTTAGTAGGTGCTCAAGGCTTAGTCCCTGTAAATGTTGCTGAATACGGTATTGTGGCTTCTTTAGTGGTTACAGCAATTGCATTATGGACAAAATCGAATAAGGTTTTACCTATAGCGGCGGCATTACTTGCAAGCTTCCATGGTATTGCTCATGGGGTTGAGTTAGCACACGCAGGGCATATCGTGGCATTAGTAACTGGTATGATTTCAGCTATGGCTTTAATTTATTGTGGTGGATTAGCATTGGGTGCTGCGCTTACACGATATGTGCCCTATGGCAAAAAAATTGTTGGTGCCTGTGCAGCAGTTGTTGCAGTGATTGGTTTGAGTTAATTAAAGCTTTTAGCGAAAAAGGTAGCTTAACGCTACCTTTTTATTGGTTTATTTTTTGGTAAAGCCCTGCGTGAACTGTACCAGCTTTTGTTGTTTTAACCTGTTGCCATGTTGTAGGAAGATGAAGCTGAGATAAATCTCGGTCAGCTTCAACATAAATATATCCATTTTTTTTAATATGTGGCTCGGCCAAGTTAGATAGCTCTTGCCATAAATCAAGACTATAAGGTGGATCTAAAAAAACCACATCAAACTGTTCTTTTAAACGCGGTAAAGCTTGTTGAGCAGTTGCATTAATCAAATGACAGTTTTGGGCTTTTAAGAGTTCAATATTATCTTTTAAAAATTTTGCCTGCGTCTTATCGGGTTCAATCATATAAACCGAAGCAGCCCCGCGTGACAATGCCTCAAAACCTAATGCACCAGAGCCTGTACAAATGTCGAGAACCTGAGCATTTTGGATATCCCACATGAGCCAGTTAAACAGAGTTTCACGTACTCTATCCGGAGTTGGACGTAAACCATCAATGCTAGCGAAGGGAAGTACTCGTCTTTTCCATTCGCCTCCAATAATGCGTAATTGATTTTTCATTATTCATCGACCTCATTGGTAGCAGGACGAGCAGGAGTCGTTTGTGGTGTTGATGCTGCTGCAGGCTTGTTTGAAGTCACTGGTGCTGGACTAGAACTTTCCCCGCCGCTTGGCAGTTCACCAGGTTTAATTCCTGCTGTCATTAGTCCACCATTGACTTGGTGATTTGCTGGGCGAATCGGATTTTTCTTACGCGTTAATAGCCAGTAATCAAATACAGGTCGTGCAAGTTGTGCAGCAGAACCACCATGACGGCCGTTCTCCCAAATCACGGCAATCGCGATTTCAGGTTTATCGGCAGGGGCAAATCCAACGAATAAACCATGATCAAGCTGACGTTCGCTCAAGGCTGCTTCGTTATAGCGTTTACCTTGCGCAATACTCTTAACCTGTGCTGTTCCTGTTTTTCCTGCAATTTGATATAGAGGAGTGCGAATACCTCTACCAGTACCTGACTGAATTACATCAATCATGGCATCGCGCATTTGAATCCAGTCTTCATCGGTTCCGTTAAAGTTAATTTTGCCGTCAGGTGCATTACGTACGGTAAATGGTTTTGCACCATGAGTTGCGCGTAAAACATGAGGCGTAACATGGGAACCATGGTTTGCCGTAATTGCAGTTGCCATGGCAAGTTGTATCGGAGTGGCTGTAAAAGCACCTTGCCCAATACTGACTGAAATAGTTTCACCCTTCATCCATTTCGCTTTACGCGTACGCATTTTCCATTCAGGATTTGGATAAAGACCTTCACTTTCACTTGGTAAATCGACACCTGTTTTTTGACCAAACCCGAATTGACGCATCCATTGGTTCATTTGATCAATACCCATTTGATGGGCAAGAATATAGAAATAGGTATCACATGACATAATAATGGCTTTATGCATGTTGACGATGCCATGACCAGATTTTTTCCAGTCACGGAATTTATGTGAATCACCTGGTAGGTGGAAATAACCGGGGTCAGAAATTGCTGTTGACCAGTCCACTATGCCGTAGTGTAAACCACCCATAGCTTCCATTGGCTTAATGGTAGAACCGGGCGGATATACACCCTGTACAGCGCGGTTATAAAGCGGTTGATCTAAATTATCACGCAGTGAACTATAGTCAGTATGGCTAATTCCTGTCACAAACAAATTAGGGTTGAAGCTTGGGCTAGACACTAATGCTAGAATTTCGCCAGTACGAGGGTCGATGGCGACAATAGCTCCACGACGACCTGCAAGCTGTTGAGATGCGACAACTTGTAAACCGTAATCTAAAGATAAATAGAGGTCATTACCGCGGGTAGGGTCTTTACGGCCTAAATGGCGTAATACGTTGCTATGGGCATCTGCCTCAACAGATTCATAACCGGGTGTACCGTGCAGTAAATCTTCGTAGCTTCTTTCAACACCAATCTTCCCAATCAGGTTGGTTCCAGCATATAAGTCTTTATCAATACTTTTTAGTTCTTTATCGTTGATACGCCCGACATAACCAATCACATGTGCAAATAATTCACCATGTGGATAATAACGGGTCATTTGTGTCTCAATTCTTACACCCGGAAATTTATATTTAGCCTCACTAAATTTGGCAATATTTGCTTCAGTCAAATTAAGTTTAATTGCCACACGTTCAGTTTTACGGGCAGTTTTTATACGACTTTTAAAACGATCAATATCTTCTTGTGTTAAATCCAAAATAGGTTGTAGTTGTTCAACCACACCATCAACATCTTCTACGTCTGTTTTACTTAAAGTTGCTGTAAAAACAGGGTAGTTATCTGCCAGTAAGACACCATTTCTGTCATAGATATAACCACGAGCAGGTGGAAGTGGCTGCAAGCGAATTCGGTTTTTGTCGGATGCAGTTGAGAATTCGTCATAGTGGAAAATTTGCAGATAAGCGTATCGGCTAATCAGCACTAATAAGCAAACGATAACAAGACCTACGGCAAAAAAGATTCGTCCTCGATAAATGCGCTTTTCTTGCTGGATATCTTTTAAAGGAAAGTGCTGCTTCATAAGGATCGACTTAATGACATAGGGTAAGAAAAATAGCTGCTTATTCTAACGCAAGAGCGTTTAAAATATTGCATAATTTTCAAAGTTTCATTGTATTTTAATAAGATACTTTTTGACTTTGCAGACAACAAAATTCTAGATACTTGTATATAAGAAGCAAAATAATTCTGTTAAAGTCTCTCATTCAATAGAATAGGGTTGTTCTCACCATACGATTAGGGAAAATGGAGAAAATAATGAGAAAAATTTATCCCTTACTTGCAGTTTTGACGGTAAGTAATTGGGCCTATGCTCAAGACTACTCGTTTCTTCCAGAAGCAAAATTAGCAGATCATAAAGCATCTACTTGGAATGTCGGTGCCGGAGTTACTCAAAAATTATTACATCTTAATGGTGAATGGGTAAACCCATATGGGATTGCTTATGCAAAAGCCGGTGCATTTTTGAATGGTGACAAAACTGCCGGTGGACAAGTTGGTTTTAGATATCCTTATTATCTTACTGGTACAGACAAAAATGGTTACTATATCGGTTTCTATGCTGGGCATCTTGATAGTAAAGAAGTCGATGGTGATTTTAAATCCCGTTTAGGTGCGGGTGTTGATTTGGCCTATGTGTGGTTAAATTCGGAAAGAATTAGCACTTTTAGTGTAGGTATCGGTGCGGCTGAAAAATTAACTGACCAGAACGGAAATGTTGCTGCAGATACTAAACCACAAATTCAATTTTCTTATTCTCTAAGTTTTGGTTTATAAAACAAAGCAGTTTATCGTTAACTCGCCATAAGCAGAGCACAAATAAATACGAGAGTCTTACATGTTAGAGTACGTCAGTGGATTGTGGCAGATCTTTTTACACAGACCTGATTTTTGGGCCGTTTTGAGTATTATTCCCGTAACGGCTTTTGTCACATGGGCACATGTGTGGATGGCTTTAAAAATGGTATTTTACCCAATTAAGTTTTGGGGATTCCATTTAGGACCATTGCCAGTAGGTTGGCAAGGTATCGTGCCACGTAAAGCAGGACGTATCTCAGGTATTATTACCGATAACACTTTATCTAAATTAGGTTCATTGCGTGAATTTTTAGAAGCAATGGATCCTGAAGATATGGCACGCATTATTGGTGAACAAGTTGGTTTTGAACTTGAACATCTCATTGATGAAGTCATGATCGACCGTAATGCTGTACTTTGGGAAAACTTGCCCTATTCAATTAAACGCCGTATTTATGCTCAAGCACATAAACAATTGCCGGGTGTGTTAAAAGAATTAGTGACTGAGCTGACCATGAACGTTGAGTCACTGGTTAATATGCGTGAAATGGTGGTGAGCCAGATGGAAGGTGATCGCCGTTTAATGGTACGTATGTTCTTAAAAGTTGGTCAAAAAGAAATTAACTTTATTTGGCATATTAGTGCACTAATTGGAATGTTTTTTGGTATTTTCCAAATGGTGGTTTGGTTTGTCGTACCATGGCACTGGACAGTACCATTTTGGGCTGCAATTTGGGGCTTTTTAACCAACTGGATCGCAATCTGGATGGTATTTAACCCAATTGAACCGCATTATATTCGTTACCCACAAATTTTTAGATTAACAAAAGATCGTAAGTTTCCTTGGATTGTACCAGTTCTTCGAATTGGGACCTATAATGTCCAAGGTGCTTTTATGAAGCGTCAAGAGGAAGTTTCAGATGTGTTTTCTAGTGTGGTTACAGAAGATCTGATTACGTTAAAATCAATTATGACCGAAATGATGTATGGGCCGCGTAAAGATAAAACCCGTCGTATTGTCAAGCGTCATATTAACGAAATCATGGAAACACCATTAGTTCGCACCTCTTTACAGCTTTCTTTAGGGCCAAGAGAGTACGCAAGATTAAAGACGGACTTGATTGATCGTTCAATTGAAATTACGATGGGACCCGTATGTGACCCAGCACTGAACGCAAGCCGGGCACAGAAGATTTTTCAAATGTTTAAAGAGCGTATTCGCGAACTGACACCAAAAGAATTTCAGAATTTATTGCGTCCTGCATTTCAGGAGGATGAATGGATTCTTATTGTACTAGGTGGGGTAACCGGATTTATTGCTGGTACAATACATTTGTTTGTGGCTTTCTTATAATTCGATGTCAGGCAGGATCTATTGAAGATTAACGAGACTTTTTCTGCCGGACTTCATATTCATTGTTTTAAATGAGGATGTTTTTTATGCGCATTATTTTACTCGGACCACCTGGAGCAGGCAAAGGGACTCAGGCTCAGTTGATCTGTAAGCGCTACAATGTCCCACAAATTTCAACCGGTGATATGCTCCGTGCTGCGATTCGTGAAGGTACTGAATTAGGTCTAAAAGCTAAAAGTGTAATGGAATCTGGTGGTTTGGTTTCAGATGAACTTATTATCGGTTTAGTAAAAGAACGTATTGCTCAACCTGACTGTGCAAATGGCTGCATTTTCGATGGTTTCCCACGTACTATTCCACAAGCTGAAGCTCTGGAAAAAGAAGGGATTAGCATCGATCACGTGATTGAAATTGATGTTCCTGATGAAGAAATCGTAAAACGTCTTTCTGGTCGTCGTCAGCATCCAGCTTCTGGTCGTGTTTATCACACTGTATACAATCCACCTAAAGTGGAAGGTAAAGATGATGAAACTGGTGAAGACCTTGTTCAACGTCCAGATGACCAAGAAGAAACAATCCGTAAGCGTTTAGCGTCTTATCACACTGAAACAGAGCAATTGGTTGGTTTCTACCAAGGCCGTGCTGCTTCTGGTGAAAATGCGCCAACTTATGACAAGCTTGATGGTTTGCGTACAATTGAAGATGTACAAAAAGATTTGTTCAACATCTTAGACAAATAATTTAATATTGTTTGTGATAATGAGCCCTCTTTGTGAGGGCTCTTTTCTTTCCTTAAGTGCAGGAGAACAATATGAAAGTCATATTGATTTTGGTGGTATTGCTGAGTCTAGCACTATTAATATTTTTGGCTTTTCAAAGCTACAAAATGCTAAGACAGGTACAAAAACAAGCGAAAGAAGAGCGCAATGAGAAAAAGCGTCTAAAGTAAGTTTGATTGGGTATGTCCCTATACCCAACCATATTTTTAAGCTTCAATATTTTTAATGGCAATTTGCTTTTGTGCGCCAAATTCAAAGCGATCAGGCCAGTTACAGACATCTGCAACTACACATTCCGCACATTTAGGTTTACGGGCAATACAACAGTAACGACCATGTAATATCAGCCAGTGGTGTGCATCTATAATAAATTCTTTAGGAATGACCTTTACTAAACGGTGCTCAACCTCAAGAACATTTTTACCTATTGCTAAACCAGTTCGATTCCCCACACGGAAAATATGGGTATCGACAGCCATAGTCGGTTGTCCGAATGCCGTATTTAAAACTACGTTGGCTGTTTTACGCCCCACACCCGGTAAAGCTTCTAAGTCTTTTCGGTTGCTTGGCACTTCGCCGTTAAACTGCTCCATTAAAATCTTACAGGTCTTAATGACATTTTCGGCTTTTGCGTTATAGAGGCCAATTGTCTTGATATATTCTTTTAACCCATCTACGCCTAAGTTATAGATTTTTTCGGCGGTATTCGCCACAGGGTAGAGCTTATCTGTTGCTTTATTAACACTTACGTCGGTCGCTTGAGCTGACAACATAACTGCAATAAGTAGCTCAAATGGAGAGGAATATTTTAATTCTGTTTGAGGTGAAGGTCGTTGTTCGCGAAGACGTTCAAAGAAAATTTGAATCTGCTTTTTCGTCATATTCTTGACGGCCATTCAGACCTCCTGTAATTGCATGAGTTGCTGTTGCAGTTCTTCAAGTTGAAGACGCTTTTTGGCATCTTCACGAACACTGAGCTGTTTTTCCAGTTTCTTAATTTGTGTACGAATTTTCGCTAACTCAATTGTAGTTTTCGCATCAGTCGATACAACTTCTTTAGTTTTCTCGATGAGTTCAATTGATGGTACTTCATCAAGTGCCTGAGAAAACTGAGCAAATAATTGGGTATCAATTTCAGCACGTACTACAGGCCCTTTACGGTGAGTACGACGCTTTTCTTCTCGTTGAATGTGTGCGTAATAACGTTGTCTTAAGCCATTTTGCTCAGCAATACGCTGTTGTTCATTTGGTAATGCTTGGGTGTCTTCGACCAGATCAATACAATCGACTGGACAAGGTGGAATGCATAACTCACAGCCCGTACATAAATCCGTCAAAATGGTATGCATGAGCTTACCACTTCCAATAATAGCATCTACAGGGCAAGCACTAATACACTTGGTGCAACCAATACATTCATCCTCACGAATAATTGCTTTCATTCGCTGTGGGCGGCCATCGGCTTGTACAGGCCATACGCTAGTTTCAGCGGTTAACACAGGGCGATTTAATAGATTTGCGAGTGCATCGGCTACAGGTTGGCCACCTGGAACACATTTATTTGCTTCTTCACCTTCAGCAATCGACTTTGCGTAGGGTAGACATCCATCACGATGTCCACATAAACCACACTGAGTCTGTGGTAATAACGCATCAATCTCGCGTATGAGAGAAATAGATGAATTCATAGTGGGCAAATAGCTTGGTTAAAACGATGCGATAATGAAGAAAAACCTAAGTAAGGTCAATGGATTTTAACGAATTTATTGGCTTTTTGATTGACCTAAAATGTAGCCAATATTGCACAATAATAGATCAATAAAAATGAAAAGATAAATTAATATTTCTTATTTTTAAGTAGTTTTTCTAAAAATAACTTTTTGATAATTAAGGTAAATAAAATAATTTAAAATAAGTATTGTTAAAATTGATGGAAAGGGATTTAATATTTTGCTGCTAAATGATGCATTTAAAAATGTATTGCACCAATTTAATTCATTACTATGCTGAGGACCGTGCATTGAAATACAACAATCTGAATGAATTCCTGAATTACGTGCAAGCGCGTGATCCGCATCAACCTGAGTTCTTGCAAGCTGTCGAAGAAGTGATGACAAGTTTGTGGCCATTTATTGAAAAAAATCCAGAATATGCAGAGCAGGGATTGCTAGAACGTTTGGTTGAGCCAGAACGTGTGATTCAATTTCGCGTTTCATGGATGGATGATCAAGGTCAGACTCAAGTTAACCGTGCTTTCCGCGTTCAATACAATTCAGCAATTGGTCCATTCAAAGGTGGTATGCGTTTCCATTCATCGGTCAACCTATCTATTTTAAAATTTTTAGGTTTTGAGCAGACTTTTAAAAATTCACTTACTACTTTACCAATGGGCGGTGGTAAAGGTGGTTCAGATTTTAACCCTAAAGGTAAATCTGATGCTGAAATTATGCGATTTTGTCAGGCACTCATGATTGAGCTTTATCGTCATTTAGGATCAAATACGGATATCCCTGCGGGTGACATTGGCGTGGGTGCACGTGAAGTCGGTTATATGGCGGGCATGATGAAAAAGCTGAGTAACGACACCGCTTGTGTTTTTACTGGTAAGGGCATTTCATTTGGTGGTAGCTTAATGCGTCCAGAAGCTACAGGCTATGGTACGGTTTATTTTGCAGAAGAAATGCTAAAAGCACGTGGACAGTCTTTTGCCGGTAAAACTGTTTCAGTTTCAGGTTCTGGTAATGTTGCTCAATATGCAGCAGAGAAAGCCATGTTCTTAGGGGCAAAAGTGGTTACCTTGTCGGACTCAAACGGCACAGTTTATGTAAAAAATGGTTTTACAGATGAGTTACTTGCCGAAGTCATGGAACTGAAAAATATTAAACGTGGTCGTATTTCCGAGTTTGCTTCTAAGCATGGTTTTGAATATTTTGAAGGAAAAACACCTTGGCATATTCCTGTTGATATTGCTTTACCATGTGCTACACAAAATGAATTAACAGGTGAAGATGCTAAAACGCTTATTGCAAATGGTGTAGTTTGTGTAGCTGAAGGGGCTAATATGCCATCTACACTTGAAGCAGTTGAACACTTTATCGAAGCTAAAATTTTGTATGCACCAGGAAAAGCTTCAAATGCGGGTGGTGTAGCAACATCTGGTTTAGAAATGTCTCAGAATGCAATTCGTTTAAGCTGGACACATGCTGAAGTCGATGAGCGTCTACATGCAATTATGAAAAATATTCATGCTAACTGTGTAAGATATGGTACCAAGGAAGACGGTACTGTGAATTATGTAGACGGTGCCAATATTGCTGGCTTTGTAAAAGTTGCTGATGCGATGCTTGCACAAGGCATCTATTAAAATATAGAAATAAAAAAATCCGATGCAAAAGCATCGGATTTTTTTAGTTTAAAAACTTATTTTTTAGGTTTCTTAACTAACTCTTGCTCTACAACCATATCTAATACATCTGCTTGACTAGATTGATCTGCTGCTGGGTTTTTTACGTCAAAACGTTTTACACGCAAAATTACGCGTTGATCTGGTTTATGTTCAAAACCTTCGATTTGACCATAATATAATGACCAGTTTTTGTCAGCGTAAGTTTTAACGCCTTTGTCATCATATTTGACTTCACGAACTTGCATACAAGTTTGTGGTGCAACACCCGTACAAGATTTAGTTTGTGGAGCTACTTCAAGGAAAATAGTTTTTCCTTCAGATTGATATTTTGCTTCAGGTGTCATTTTACCAGTAAAGGTATATTTTTGGCCTTGAGCATCAGACACTGTCAATGTTGGTTGATCAGCATTTGTTGTATTGAGTTCAAACGGAATTGCACGTTTTTGGAATAGGCTGCTAGAAAATTGTTCCTGTTTCATTAAAGCAGGTTCACACGCCATCATCGTCGACATTACGTCAGCTGTTACGATGGTATTGTTTTCAACTTTCCAAGTTGTTCCTTGGCGGTTACAACCCGTTGCGATAGATAAACGGTCATTTGTAAAGTTAAGAACAATTGGTTTTTTAGTATTTTCAGGCTGATATGACCAAGAGTAGTCTGTTAAAGCTTGAGTATTTACTGCTTTTTGACCTTGGAAAATGTGCTTTTGTCCAGTTTTATCTGTCACGCTTAAAATCACCTGACCATTATTGTTGCTAATTTCGATTGGTAACTTCGCTTCATTAAAGAGGCTAGTAGAAAGTTGCTCTTGTTTCATTAAATCATCTTGGCAAGCCATCATCGTTGAAACAAGATTCGAAGTAACAAGTTGGTTACCTTCAACTTTCCAAGTACCGCCTTGGCCATTACAACCTGTATTGATTGCTAATTTACCATCTGCACTAAAGTTAAGAATAAGTGGCTTAGAAGCTTTTACATTTTGATAAGTCCATGCATATTCACCTAAAGTGCTTGCAAGGTTTTGTTGTTGCTCAGATACAATTGGAGCAGGAGTATTAGTAACTGTTTGACACGCCATCAAAGAAAAAGGTAACAACGCAAGAATTAAATATTTAATTTTCATTTAAAAACTTCAAGTAAAAAAACAACAGTAATAAGCTTAAAACATTCTTAAAAAAAGAAAATGTAAACATTTGATTGTTTCGGTTTTTAAAATGTATAAGTTTGTAAATTATTCGAATTTTCAACAAAAATAATGGTATACCCCGAAAACGGGGTATTTGCTAATAATTAATCAAAACGATAAATGTCCATTCCTAATGAACCCATTGTGAAGCTACTATGAACAATCGTAAAACGATTGCCTGTACCCATAGCAAAGAACAAAGGTGCAAAATGTTCAAGGCTAGGGTGATTGCGTTTTACATACGGCAGTGATTGCCACTCCAATACGCCATCATAATCTTGATGTGAAAGCTTATTAACCACTGTATTTCTAAACGTCGATGCCCATTCAGGAACTTTAGAGTGGTCTCCTTGCCAAGATAACTCTGCAAGATTATGGGTAATACTTCCCGAACCAATGAGTAAAATTTGTTTATCACGTAAAGGGGCTAGTGTTTGTCCTATACGATAAATTTCTTGCGAACTTAAATTTGATGGCAAAGAAATTTCAACCACGGGAATGTCTGCATCAGGGTACATGTGCAATAGAGGCATCCATACACCATGATCACGAGGACGTGTACTATTGGCATGTGCAACAAAGTGAGCATCTGCTAATAATTTTAAGATTTCTTCTGCAAGTTCTGGTTGGCCTGGTGCACTATAGCGAATTTCATATAACTCTTTAGGAAATCCGCGGAAGTCATGCCACGTTTCAGGACGAGTTGAAATGCTCACTTCAAGTGCTTTGCTTTCCCAGTGCGCAGACATCACGATAATTGCTTTTGGTATAGGCAGATTTATACCTAAACGGTGTAGAGCAGGTCCCACCTGTTCCGGATCAAGTGCAAGCATGGGCGAGCCATGGGAAATAAACAATCCGGGAAGCGTTTGTAGTTCCATTTCATTACACCTGATTTGAAAAGCAGAATAATAGTTATTATGCCAAAATCAGGACATGTTAAAAGTATCCAGATTTCAACGGATTGTTCTTAAAATGAAACGTTTGTTCCTTTTATGCACGATGATAAGGGTGATTATGATTAATACTCATCGCCCGATATAGTTGCTCGATTAATAAAACACGTACCAAAGGGTGAGGCATCGTAAGTTTTGAAAGTGACCAATGCCATGCGGCAGCTTTACGTACTTGATCTGATAAACCATCTGGGCCGCCAATTGCGAGAGCTACATCATTACCTTCAAGCATCCACTGTTTCATTGTCTCAGCTAGTTTTTCTGTACTGAGTTCACGACCACCAACTTCTAGTGCAATTAAAGTTTCATTCGGTTTTAAAGTATTTAAAATACTTTCACCTTCAACTTGGCAATATTTTAAAATATCTGCTTCTGAATCATTCTTACCACGTTTGGCCATAGGCAGTTCAATGACTTGGGTTTGAACAAAAGGTTGGATGCGTTTGAAATAATCTTCAAAACCAGTAAGAACCCAAGCAGGCATTTTTTGACCAATGGTCAGAATACGAATTTTCATATTATCTATTCATTCAAAAACAGCTGGCGCATTATACCTGAGGAATGAAAACATCTGATGATCTTAAAAGACAGGCATAAAAAACGCAGTCCAAAAAACTGTGTTGGACTGCGATCAAATGATCATCTGTCTGGAGTTCAGATGATCATAGAGAATAAAAACAAGGTTATCTATAAAAGAAGAGATAACGAAGAATACTTAAAGTAATTAAATACTCTTAATACCTATTATGAGGATGGTTGGATATTTTTCAATCAAATTGTGTAACAAAAAAAAGAGAGCCGAAGCTCTCTCTTTTTTATTTTTAATTAGTGACGTGCTGCTTTTGAACCTTCCACCGGTTTCACAATCGGTGTTTTAGGCAAAGGTTTTGGCATCGAAACTAATGCTAAAGGTAAGATGTCATCAATACTTTTCACAGCTTTGATTTCCAAACCTTCTTTAACATTCGCAGGAATTTCTGCCAAGTCACGAACGTTATCTTGAGGAATAAAGACAAGCTTGATTCCACCGCGGTGTGCTGCAAGAAGTTTTTCTTTTAAGCCACCAATACGCATTGCACGACCACCTAAGCTTGTTTCACCAGTCATTGCAATATCAGGACGAATTGCAATACCTGTAAATGCTGATACAAGCGCAGTTGTTAATGCTAAACCAGCAGATGGGCCATCTTTTGGTGTTGCACCTTCAGGTAAGTGAACATGTACATCAGTTTCTTCAAAACGAGAAGCTTCAATACCTAATTCATCAGCGCGTGTACGTACTAAAGTCATTGCTGTAGTAATAGATTCTTTCATAACGTCGCCGAGTGAACCGGTCGTAATGAATTTACCTTTACCTTTTACAGCTGCAACTTCAATAGTAAGTAACTCACCACCTACAGATGTCCAAGCTAGACCATTGACGCGTCCTACTTGAGCTTCATCTTCTGCAATACCAAAGTCAAACTTGTGTGGACCTAAGTATTCTGGAAGATTGGCAGAAGTCACATCAAGCTGTAAGTTTTTAGACTTTTTACTTACGGCTTCTTTTACTACCTTACGTGCAATTTTAGACACTTCACGTTCTAAATTACGTACACCAGCTTCACGTGTGTAGCGTTGAACAATGTCACGAATCGCTTCTTCATGGATTGTTAACTCTTTTGCACGTAGTCCATTGTTCTTAATTGCTTTTGGAACAAGGTAACGTTCAGCAATGTTAACTTTTTCATCTTCGGTATAACCCGGTAGACGAATCACTTCCATACGGTCTAGCAATGCTTCTGGAATATTCATACTGTTTGCAGTACAGATAAACATCACTTCAGATAGGTCAAGATCAAGATCTAAATAGTGATCGTTGAACTTATTGTTTTGTGATGGATCTAATACTTCAAGCAATGCAGAAGCAGGATCGCCACGGTAGTCTTGTGCCATCTTGTCAATTTCGTCGAGTAAGAACAATGGGTTCTTCACGCCAACTTTTGTTAAAGATTGCACGATTTTACCTGGCATCGCACCAATATAAGTACGACGGTGACCACGAATTTCAGCTTCGTCACGTACACCACCGAGTGCCATACGAACAAACTCACGACCTGTTGCTTTCGCTACAGACTCACCAAGTGAAGTTTTACCTACACCCGGAGGGCCTACTAAACATAGAATTGGACCTTTGAGCTTTTTAACACGTGACTGAACAGCTAAGTATTCAACAATACGATCTTTAACGTCATCTAAGCCGTAGTGATCGGTATCGAGAATTTCCTGTGCTTTGGCAAGGTTAATACTTACTTTGCTCGCTTTATTCCACGGCGTATCTAAAATTACTTCTAGATAGTTACGTACAACAGCAGCTTCACTAGAGGCAGGTTGCATTGCTTTAAGCTTACGGAACTCAGCTTCAGCTTTTTTACGTACGTGTTCAGGTAAATCAGCTTCAGCAAGACGTTTCTCTATTTCAGCAACGTCATCTTCAGCACCGCCATTCATGTCGGAAAGTTCACGTTGAATGACTTTCATTTTTTCATTTAGAAAGTATTCACGTTGGTTTTTTTCCATTTGGCGTTTTACGCTGTCATGCAAAGTTTGTTCAATTTGCTGTTCTGCAGATTGATTTACCAAGTAGTTCATCAGCTCTTGCAAATGTGCTTCAAACTCATCGTACTCTAAAAACTTCTGTTTAATTTCAATATTTAGAGGCACACGTGTTGCTACGAAGAACATGAGCTGTAGCAAGTCTTCAATTTTATTAGCCGCAGCAACGAGTTCACGCGCATTACGTAATTTTGCTTCAGCATATTGAGCAAATAAAGTACGTAACTCTTGCAAACGAGTTTCTTGAGTAGCTTTATCTACGTTAATTGTCATTGGACTTAAGCTGTGCTCAGCAGTCAAATGACTATCTTCATCGATAATTTTTTCAAGTTTAGAGCGATGTAAACCTTCAATAAGTACTTTAATACAGTTTTCATCATTCTCATGATTTACGACTTGAACAATCTTAGCGACAGTTCCGTACTGATAAAGGTTATCGTGATCAATTTCTTCTGTAAGCGAATCTTTTTGCGCAACTACAAATACTAAATTGTCACTGTTACGAGCCACATCAACTGCATTGATCGATTTTTCACGACCCACGAATAACGCAATTTGCATGTGTGGATAAACCACGACATCGCGCAACGCTAAAAGTGGTAATACACTTGGAACCTGAGGCTCTAAGTCAGTTTTTTCATTCATAATAAGTTCAGACATGGGCACTCCTAATGAGTGACAACGAGGTTGCCATGTTTTTTATAGTGATGTGTATTTTAAAAATTACAAGGGCCTTACTAGAGAAAATGTGGAAAAAATGACTAATTTAGTCAACTTTTTTTGAAAAAATAAGAAAATCATTGGTTTAATAGAGTTGAACAATAAAACTATTTTGATATCAATAAAGCATCTAAATTTAATAATCTTATCTATATTTTTTACTAAAGTCATGTGCTTAGGGTTATTATTTAATAGTTTTTATTGAATGAAAAAAACGCTATAGAAGAAAGTAGCTAATGCTAAGATAAAAGTTTATAGATGTGTTTGGGTAATTTATAACAATCACTAAAATAGTGTATTTAAAATTTATTATTTTGCTTAATCTTAATTAATAGTTTTTAGAGTATATAGTCTAATGTGGTGAGATAATAAACCATCTCTAGTGCATATATTGTTAGCTTTTTATTTTTTATTAATAAATAAAATTGAATATTTTAATTAAAAGAGCATTTGTATATTAATTGGAAAATAAATTATTTATATAAACTAATTTATAGTTATTAATTTTTATTTTTTTAGAGTATATATTCTATAGTTACCTAATGTTACTTAATGCTAACATTTAGATACATTTTAGTCTTTATTTCTCTTTTTTTAATAATAATCAAATGCTTAATATTTGTATTAATTCTATTATTTTGTGATATGTGTCTCGTTTTTGCTCAATTTCCCCAACTCTACATTTACCTTAAAAAATTATTCCATTAGGATGCCGCCTCTTTTTTCCGCTCACAAAAAAACTAAAAATGTTTTTTAACAACATTTTTAGGAGTCTTTGTTTTTGATATTTGTCTGAGAAGTTTTATGAATAAAGTATATAAAGTAGTTTGGAATGCTTCGATCGGAGCATGGGTTGCAACATCTGAACTTGCGAAAGGTAAAACAAAGACTAAATCAAAAACTTTAAATGTATCGGCTGCTATTTTTGTGGGAGCAATTAGTTTTTCTGCTACTGCTTTTGCAGCGACAAATACAGAGGGAGGACTTGGGGCCGGAACTTCTATTTCCGGTACTACTTCTTGTCGTGAGGGTGGTGCTAATACTGCAAATACAAAAGATATTGCTATTGGTTGTGGAGCTCAAACTCAAGATAGAACAAGCTCAAATATTGCAAACCGTAATAACCCATATAACAACACAACAGGTCCTTATGCAGGAGCACTTAAACAAGGAGGATCTGTGAGTGTTGGTACGGGAGCCGTAGTTGAGAAAGGCTTGGGAACCGCAATTGGTTCTTATGCAACGACTCAAGGTATTTCAGGGGTTGCCATTGGCACTGGAGCATTATCTTCTGGAAACACTGCTCTTGCAGTTGGGCGTCAGTCAGCTGCAACTGCTGATTTTTCACAAGCAATTGGTAACGTAGCAGCAGCGACAGGTAAGGGGTCATTAGCGATTGGCCACTCTGCAACAGCAGAAGGTTATCGCTCAATTGCTATTGGTTCACCTGATATTGAAAATGCAGATGCTGTGGCGGGGCAAGCTGGCGCAGCTTATCAACCTAAAATGGCAACGAAAGCCACAGGTAAAGATTCAATTGCATTTGGTGGCGGTGCTGTTGCTACAGAAGAAAATGCTTTAGCGCTTGGTGCTTTTTCAGAGTCAAAAGGTAAAAAGTCAGTAGCAATTGGTACTGGGGCAAAAGCTCAAAAAGATAATGCCGTTGTAATTGGTGACCAAGCTGAAGCAGCTTATGAAGGTGGGGTTGCCATCGGCAAAGGGGCTCGTTCAGAAGCAGAAAATAGTATTGCTCTGGGTAAAGATTCAAAGGCAACTCAAGCAACTGGCGCAAGTTTTTTAACTAAAAAACCTGCACCAACTGGTGTATTGTCTGTTGGTGATGTTGGTAATGAACGCCGTATTCAGAATGTTGCGGATGGTGCAGCTGATTCAGATGCCGCTACAATTCGTCAGCTAAAAGCTGCTCGTACCCACTATGTCAGTATTAATGATTATGGTCAGCAAGGCGGCAACTTTGAAAATGATGGCGCTACTGGACTTAATTCTATTGCAGTGGGTGTTAATGCTTCTGCAAGGGGGCGTGATGCAGTAGCAGTAGGTGGGAATGCACAAGCTTCAGGTTCTGGTGCTATTTCAATGGGAAGTAGTAGCCAATCCGTAGGTCGTGGTGATGTAGCTATTGGCCGTAACGCATCGACCAAAGGTGCTGAAGGGGTCAATAGTAATCAATCGATTGCGATTGGTGATCAGACCAAAGCAATTGGAGATCAGTCTATTTCGATTGGTGCAGACGTGATTGCCCGTGGTAACTCATCTGTAGCAATTGGTGGTGATGATGTTGATAAAATCGCACGTGATGCTGAATTAAGTAAAACTTATACTGAAATTACGGGTGGTGTACTTAAAGCTGGTCAATATCCAACAACAGAAGCCAATCATGGTTCAACAGCTGTTGGTGTTCAGGCTGTAGGTACAGGTGCATTTTCTTCTGCTTTTGGTATGACTTCTAAAGCGACTGGCGATGCTTCCTCTGCATTTGGTGTCATGTCAAATGCCTCTGGTAAAGGTGCAGCTGCATTTGGTGCTGTTGCACAAGCTACTGGTGATGGTGCTTCGGCAATGGGGATTAACTCATTCGCTTCAGGTATAAATTCAACAGCAATTGGTTCAGGTAACAATCCTGGTGAAGGGGCGAAAGCAACTGGAAATAGCTCAGCTGCAATTGGTAGTGGTGCTCAAGCAACGGGTGACAATGCAGCAGCTATTGGTAAAAATGCTAAAGCTGCAGGTAAAAACTCAGCCGCAATTGGTGGTGGTGCAATTGCTGATCAAGAAAACGCTGTTGCTGTAGGCCAAAATGCTCAGTCTATGGTGAGTGGTGGTGTTGCGTTAGGTGCACGTAGCCGAGTAGAAGCTGAAAATAGTGTTGCGCTTGGCCAAGATGCTGTTGCAACCCAAGCTAAAGGAAATTCATTTCTTACAAATCGCGACGCATCTATGTCTAATGGTGTGATCTCTGTTGGTTCCGCAGGAAAAGAGCGCCGTGTTACCAATGTTGAAGATGGGTCAGCAGACTCAGATGCGGTTACAGTTCGTCAGCTTAAAAATGTGGATGGTCGTGTTAATCAAAATACCCAAAATATTACAAATTTAAATCAGAAGTTTAATGATACGAAAACTGATTTGGGTAACCAGATTGCTGATACCAACAAGAACCTGAATGATGCCAAGAAAGATTTGGGCAACCAGATCACGGACACCAACACCAAGCTAAATAATACAAAAGATCAGCTCACGACTCAGATTAGAGACACCAAGTCTGAGCTGAACAATACGATTACGAATACCAAAACCGAACTGAACACCAAGATTGACAGCACCAAGAGTGAGCTTGAAAACAAGGGCTTGAACTTTGCTGGTAATAGTGGAGCAGACGTACACCGTAAATTAGGTGAGAAGCTAAACATTGTGGGTGGAGCAGCAGCTTCAACGCCAGCAGCTAAAACCAGTGGTGAGAATGTTATTACCCGTACGACCAAAGATGGTATTCAGATTGAGTTATTAAAAGACTCGAAGTTTGACAGCGTAACGACTGGCAACACGATTTTGAACAATAATGGTCTGACGATTAAAGAAGGTCCAAGCATCACTAAAGACGGCATCAATGCAGGTAATAAGAAAATTACCAATGTAGCTGATGGTGTAAATGGTAAAGATGCAGTAAACGTTGACCAGTTAACTAAAGTTAAAACCGGTTTGGACAGCAAGATTACTGATACCAACACCAAGTTGAATGATACGAAAAAAGACTTGGGTAACCAGATTGCTGATACCAACAAGAACCTGAATGATGCCAAGAAAGATTTGGGCAACCAGATCACGGACACCAACACCAAGCTAAATAATACAAAAGATCAGCTCACGACTCAGATTAGAGACACCAAGTCTGAGCTGAACAATACGATTACGAATACCAAAACCGAACTGAACACCAAGATTGACAGCACCAAGAGTGAGCTTGAAAACAAGGGCTTGAACTTTGCTGGTAATAGTGGAGCAGACGTACACCGTAAATTAGGTGAGAAGCTAAACATTGTGGGTGGAGCAGCAGCTTCAACGCCAGCAGCTAAAACCAGTGGTGAGAATGTTATTACCCGTACGACCAAAGATGGTATTCAGATTGAGTTATTAAAAGACTCGAAGTTTGACAGCGTAACGACTGGCAACACGATTTTGAACAATAATGGTCTGACGATTAAAGAAGGTCCAAGCATCACTAAAGACGGCATCAATGCAGGTAATAAGAAAATTACCAATGTAGCTGATGGTGTAAATGGTAAAGATGCAGTAAACGTTGACCAGTTAACTAAAGTTAAAACCGGTTTGGACAGCAAGATTACTGATACCAACACCAAGTTGAATGATACGAAAAAAGACTTGGGTAACCAGATTGCTGATACCAACAAGAACCTGAATGATGCCAAGAAAGATTTGGGCAACCAGATCACGGACACTAACACCAAGTTAAATAATACAAAAGATCAGCTCACGACCCAGATTAGAGACACCAAGTCTGAGCTGAACACCAAGATTGACAGCACCAAGAGTGAGCTTGAAAACAAGGGCTTGAACTTTGCTGGTAATAGTGGAGCAGACGTACACCGTAAATTAGGTGAGAAGCTAAACATTGTGGGTGGAGCAGCAGCTTCAACGCCAGCAGCTAAAACCAGTGGTGAGAATGTTATTACCCGTACGACCAAAGACGGTATTCAGATTGAATTGTTAAAAGACTCGAAGTTTGACAGCGTAACGACTGGCAATACGACCTTGAACAATAATGGTCTGACGATTAAAGAAGGTCCAAGCATCACTAAAGATGGTATCAATGCAGGTGGTAAGAAGGTTACCAATGTAGCTGATGGTGTAAATGTCAAAGATGCCGTGAACAAAGGTCAGTTGGACAATCTTGCTGCTAAGCAAAATGCAACTGATGATGCAGCAGTGAAATATGACGATGTCAAAACTAAAGACAAGGTTACCTTAAAAGGTAAGGACGGTACGGTTTTAGATAATGTTAAAGCTGGCAATATTTCAGCGACATCAAAAGAAGCAGTAAATGGCAGTCAGATTCACAAGATTTCTAACAGTATCAAAAATAGTATTGGCGGAAATACGGTTGTTAATCCGGATGGCAGCCTGACTACCAATAATATTGGTGGAACAGGTAAAAACAATATTAATGATGCAATTAAATCTGTAGATGACAAAGTAACCAACGGTGTAAATGACCTTACTGATAAAGGCTTGAACTTTGCTGGTAATAGTGGAGCAGACGTACACCGTAAACTGGGTGAGAAGCTAAACATTGTGGGTGGAGCAGCAGCTTTAACGCCAGCGGCTAAAACCAGTGGTGAGAATGTTATTACCCGTACGACCAAAGATGGTATTCAGATTGAGTTATTAAAAGACTCGAAGTTTGACAGCGTAACGACTGGCAACACGATTTTGAACAATAATGGTCTGACGATTAAAGAAGGTCCAAGCATCACTAAAGACGGCATCAATGCAGGTAATAAGAAAATTACCAATGTAGCTGATGGTGTAAATGGTAAAGATGCAGTAAACGTTGACCAGTTAACTAAAGTTAAAACCGGTTTGGACAGCAAGATTACTGATACCAACACCAAGTTGAATGATACGAAAAAAGACTTGGGTAACCAGATTGCTGATACCAACAAGAACCTGAATGATGCCAAGAAAGATTTGGGCAACCAGATCACGGACACTAACACCAAGTTAAATAATACAAAAGATCAGCTCACGACCCAGATTAGAGACACCAAGTCTGAGCTGAACACCAAGATTGACAGCACCAAGAGTGAGCTTGAAAACAAGGGCTTGAACTTTGCTGGTAATAGTGGAGCAGACGTACACCGTAAATTAGGTGAGAAGCTAAACATTGTGGGTGGAGCAGCAGCTTCAACGCCAGCAGCTAAAACCAGTGGTGAGAATGTTATTACCCGTACGACCAAAGACGGTATTCAGATTGAATTGTTAAAAGACTCGAAGTTTGACAGCGTAACGACTGGCAATACGACCTTGAACAATAATGGTCTGACGATTAAAGAAGGTCCAAGCATCACTAAAGATGGTATCAATGCAGGTGGTAAGAAGGTTACCAATGTAGCTGATGGTGTAAATGTCAAAGATGCCGTGAACAAAGGTCAGTTGGACAATCTTGCTGCTAAGCAAAATGCAACTGATGATGCAGCAGTGAAATATGACGATGTCAAAACTAAAGACAAGGTTACCTTAAAAGGTAAGGACGGTACGGTTTTAGATAATGTTAAAGCTGGCAATATTTCAGCGACATCAAAAGAAGCAGTAAATGGCAGTCAGATTCACAAGATTTCTAACAGTATCAAAAATAGTATTGGCGGAAATACGGTTGTTAATCCGGATGGCAGCCTGACTACCAATAATATTGGTGGAACAGGTAAAAACAATATTAATGATGCAATTAGTGAAGTTAAAAATACTGCAACTAAAGCAAAAAGCACGGTATCTGAAGGCAATAACCTTGTCGTAAAAGAAACTATTAATAAAGATGGTAGTACAAACTATGAAGTCTCAACCAAGAAAGATCTAACTTTAGATAGCGTGACTACTGGTGATAGCGTACTCAATAATAATGGTTTAACCATTAAGAATGGCCCGAGTATCACCAAAGATGGCATTAATGCTGGTAGTAAGAAAATTACGAATGTAGCTGATGGTGTAATCGCGCAAAATTCTAAAGATGCTGTGAATGGCAGTCAGGTTCATAAGATTTCTAACAGCATCAAAAATAGTATGGGTGGGAATACGGTTGTTAATTCTGATGGCAGTATTACTACCCAGAATATTGGTGGAACGGGTAAAAACACGGTTCATGATGCAATTAAGTCTGTAGATGACAAAGTGACTAATGGCGTAAATGATCTGGCGAATAAAGGTCTTAACTTTGGTGCAAATGATCAAAAGGCAACCAATGGTAAGGCGGTGCATCGTAAGTTAGGCGACACCATGAATATTGTTGGTGGGGCTGATGCGAAAACTGCTGAAGATAAAACGAGCGGTGAAAACATTATTACCCGTACAACTGAAGATGGCGTGAAAATTGAAATGCTTAAAGATGTGAAATTCGACAGTGTAAATGTCGGTGGTCATGTCTTGAACCAACAAGGTTTAATCATCAAAGGTGGCCCAAGCATTACAGTTAATGGCATTGATGCAGGTGGTAAGAAAATTACCAATGTTGCAGATGGTGTAAATGCTAAAGATGCAGTGAACAAAGGTCAGTTAGACAAACAGATTAACGATGTTAAAGATCAAATCGGCAAAGATGTTGGCAAACTATCTGATCAGGCTGTCCAATATGACAAAGATAAAAATGGCAATGTCGATAAAAACTCAGTGACTTTAGGTGGTGGGGATAAAGGTACCAACCTGAAGAATGTTGCTGAAGGTAAAGTCGAAAAAGGCTCTAAAGATGCGGTTAATGGTGGTCAATTATGGAATGTTCAGAAACAAGTCGATAAAAATTCGACTGATATTAATAACATTCAGAACAATATTGACAACATCTCTAAAGGTAAATCTGGTCTGGTTCAACAGCAAACACAAAATGGTGAAATTACTGTTGGTAAAGACACCGGTGGTACTAGCGTTAACATGGCTGGAAAAGACGGTAACCGTGTTGTACAGGGTGTAAAAAATGGAGAAATTAAAAAGGATTCTAACCAAGCTGTAAATGGCGGGCAAATCCATAAAATCTCTGAAAGCATCAAGAATAGTATTGGTGGAAATACCACGATTGACCCTAACGATGGCTCAATCACTACTAACAATATTGGTGGTACTGGTAAGAACAATATTAATGATGCCATTGGCACATTAAACCAGTCGAATCAAGACCTTGGTAATAAAATTAATAACTTGGGTGACCAGTTACAACAAGTGTTCTATGACACCAATAAACGTATTGATGATGTTGAGAAAAAAGCCAATGCCGGTATTGCTGCAGCTATGGCTTTAGAAAATGCACCATTCGTTGCAGGTAAATATACTTATGCAGTAGGTGCTGCATATCATGGCGGTGAAAATGCAGTTGGTGTGACATTACGTAAGACTTCTGATAATGGTCGTTGGTCAATTACTGGTGGTGTTGCAGCAGCTTCACAAGGTGAACCAAGTGTTCGTGTTGGTATCAGTGGTGTCATTAACTAAGAAACTGGTGGGGAGAGCAATGCCTCTCCCTAGTCAACATATAAAGAGAGTAAAGAGATGAACAAAACAATCCAAAGCTTAGTGGTGGCAACTCTTGCTGGTTTCTCAGTGGTAACTTCTGCAAATGAGCCAGCTCAACAACAGGAAATTAAATTCCCAGCTATCGAAAAAAGTTACCTTAAGCAAGTAAAGCGCTATGAATACCAAGATGTTGCGCGCTTAGATTCAGGATTAAATAAAGACCAAATTCGAGCTTTATTAGGGAATCCACAATTTAGCGAAGGGGTATTTGCGGTAAAAGTTTGGAACTATGTGTTGGATATTCGCGTCCCTAAAAGTAATCAATACCAACGCTGTCAGTTGCGTATTGATTTTGATAAACAATATTTAGCAGAACGTTTATCTTGGAAGGGTGAAGCATGTGAAGGTTTGATGGCTTGGGGTGAAAATAACCAAATGCCAGTACAGACTAATTTAATAAGCGAACATACAGCAAGTGTATTATTTGCCTTTGATCGTTTTGATGCTAAAGCGATTGATCAAAGCACGAATAACCTTGAGAAAGTTGCTGAACAGATCAAAAAAAGCCCATCAATGAAGCCGATTATTGTTTCTGGCTTTGCTGACCCATTAGGTAAATTCAGTTACAACCATCAATTGTCATCACAGCGTGCAAATACGATTGCGAAGTTACTTGTTCAACAGGGGATAGATCCGAATCGTATTCAAATTCGGGCGAATAGCCAGACCGATTTATACCAACAGTGTTCAGGTAACAATAATGCAAAACTCATTCAGTGTTTAGCACCAAATAGACGTGTTAACATTACTTGGTAAATCGGTCTGTCACGTAAAAGCAACCATCCTTAGGGTGGTTGCTTTTATGATTTTAGAAACACGAAAAATTAAGACTGATTTTAATTTTTACATAAATATTATCTAATATTATCTTTTAAAATAATAAAAACGTTGTGGGGTAAGTAAGGCATCTAAGGGTTGGTCCCAACTTTGGCGTTTTAGAGTATGTTCAATAAATTGAAATTGATGAGCTATTCCTAAGCGATAAGGCCGATGTTTTGCAGTAGCCAAGGTACGATCATAATAACCACCTCCCATACCAATACGCGTACCATATTGATCGCAGGCTAAAAGTGGCATAAGTAATAAATCAAGAGAAGACACATGCTTTGCTCTACTTGCAATAGGTTCTTTCATGCCCAATGGATGATGTGAAAATCGTCGATTTATATATTGGTTTCTAGATATTTTTACCCAAACTAATTTTTGATTCATAGAACAAATCATCGGTAAATAAACTTGTTTATTCTTTTTAAAACATAGATCTATGAGAAGCTCTGTGTGAACCTCACCAAAGGCATGTAAATATAGGCCAATTTTTTTTGAAGAATGAAAAATAGGAAGGGTATTGAGATGATGAAGAACACCAAGCTGAGCTTGTTTTTGTTCAAATGAAGTTAAAGAACGTCTTTTAGATCTTAAATTTTTTCTAATAAAGCTGAGTTCATTCATGGGGTAAATCTAAAGAAATTAGAGATCAGTCGTGCAAAATTATACCTATTTTTTGACAGCTTTATGGAAATAGAAGAGTAATTAGAAAAGCACCTTAAATTCATTGGATTAATATTCATAAAGTGAACTGACACATTCTATTTAAAGGTAAAAATTTCTATTTCTTTACGTATTACCAGTATTTCTTTACATTTAATAAGGTTAAGTATATTTAAAAGATTGATGCAGCATTACTAAGCCTATGAAGTTAAAAATTCTAACCCTTACTATCAGCACTTTAATGCTACTTGGTGGCTGTACAAAACAAGCAGAACCTGAAGCAGCGGAAGTTGATTATAAAGCCCAATTTGAAGAGTCAGATCGTAAAATCGGAGAGTTTTTAGATCAGTTAGATAACCCAAATACACCTCAAGGCGTTAAGGTCAAAATTTTATGTCATGACTATCCTGAGGTTTATAAAACTCAATACATGCCCGCTTTAATAAAAATTTCGCCTAAACCTTATACTGAAGAAAAGTTGTTATCTGATCTGAAAAGTGCAACTGACTACTATAAGGATGCTTTCGGGATTAAATGTAATCAATAAATTTAATTGAGTTTTATCTCAAAAAATCCGATAAGTGTGAATTGATTGGCATTATTGACTTATGATAAATTTTCTTTTGTCTTAAATAAGTAATAGTTTGGGGATCAAGATATGGAAATCTTAAAGTTCTTACAGAGTTTTAATACGGTTGGAACCTATTTAACCATTGCATCAACCATTTTAGTGGGTCTTGTTATTTATTTTTATATAATTAACCCCGCATAAAACTCTTTCAAAGAAATAGTGATCAAATCACTATTTCTTTTTTATTAATAAGATTCTTTAATTAATTTAAAGCTATAAAAATAAGGTAGGTGTATGAAGTTTAAATTATTTTTTCTTAGTTTTTTGGCTTGTGGTTGTTATGCGGATGAAACGGCAAGTGATCCGCAAATTTGCAATGTAGTAAGAAAGGTTGCTTATACTGTAATGGAGGCACGTCAACAAAAAGTTCCATCTGAAGACTTGCAGCAAATAGCGAATGGCCTAGAAGATCCAGAAGCAAAACAACTTTATCAAGATTTAATTAATTCTGCTTATTCTGCGAAAGTATTTAAAACTGGTTTCTTTAAAAGAAAAGCAATAGAAGATTTTCAGACAGCTTGGTATGAACAGTGCTTGAACAACAATGAAAAATAAATGCTCCGAAGATGCCGCTGCATGTGTCGTTACCCTGAACCCGATGAGTTCAAGGTGGACGCGACGTATACTTGCTGGGTTTCCTACTCGAAGGTAGGCATACACTCTAAATATACAGAACGCAATCCATAAGTTTAAGTATCGGCAGGGGAATAGACCCGCTGGCGAACATCCCAGAGATAGCTTAAGTATAACCGATCTGACCCTGATGGCAATCACTTGAGTTTATGGAACTGTAAACTTAGTTTGCGTTTGATGAAGCTTTGTACATTCGAGTACAGAAAATCATATTCAACTGGAGTTTTACACTCAATAAAAATGCCTTGCATCTATGTTTTAGAATACAAGGCATTTTTGTATTGATAGAAGTTGATTAAACTACTTGTTCAACTTCTTCTAAAATTGTTTGCAAGAGGCGTTCGCAATGAGTGTATTCCTGCAAAGATTTATTAAGGCTCAGCACTTCTTGAGTTAACTGTAGGGCAACCATAATGACCAGTTTATTGTGCTCAACACGTGGCGCACTACGACGCATGTCATTAAACTTCTCATTGAGTAGCTGTGCTGCACGCTCAAGTTCATCTTTTTTATCTGCGGTAGTAGCGAGTCTAAAAGTCTGTTCAATCAGCCTAAGCTCTACCATGACTTGTTCACTCATGATTGGGTCTCCTCACCAGTTTCAGCATTAGGATGGGCAAGCTGCTGGATTTCTTGGGCATGTTGATCTTGAGCGGTGCCTAAAATTCCCAAACGTTGAATAATCGCTTCAACTTTTGATTTGGCAAGCTCATTTTTTTGTAACAAACGATCACGATCTTGTTGTAAATCATGCAGCTCTTGCTGGGTTTGACGCTGGTGGGCTTGTAACTTTTCTTTTGCAACACGTAATTCATTACGTTCTGCAAGAATTTCCTGAAAACGATTTTTTAAATCAGTCGTGCTCTTTTCTAATCGGCTATAACGTTCAGCAAGTGTGTTAGCATCTTGATTCAACTGTTGAAATTGTCCTTTTAACTGAGTGAGTTGCTCAGTTACCGACTCAATTTCCTCTTGTTTTTTAGTGATAATACTATTTTTTTGCACAACTTGTGCGTGATGCTCTGTTTCAGCCAGTTCTTTAGCTTCTGAGAGGGCCGCATGTTCACTCTCTAAATGATGTAAGCGTGTTTTTAAAACGCTAATATGCGCTTGTAGCCGCTGTAATTGTTCTAACATAACGAGGTCGCACAGAATTGCAATCAAAGGTAATATATACAAAGTATAGAGATTGGATAAACGAATGCAAGACGATATTTCAGGCTGGACAGATTGGAACGCTCATTTTGAAGGAATTGAAGAAATTTCAAGCCCTAGTGAGTTACATGGTTTGTTAACAGGTATTGTTTGTGTGACAGAAGCGCCTACGCGTGAAGAATGGTCACAAATTTTAACAACCCTTAATGTGCCAGAGTTAAGTGAAGATGCTTTAGCACTTTTAACTGACGAAGCAGAAGATGTAGTTCATGCTTTATCGGAAGACGAATTAGATTATCTACCAATGCTTCCAGACGATGAACATCTACTTCAAGAACGTGTGCAAGCATTATCTGATTGGTGTGCAGGTGTTGTATTAGGTTTCGGTTTAGCATCTGGTCATGTGCGCGGTGATGAGCGCGAATTGATCGAACACCTTCAAGATGTTGCAGCAGTCGAATTTGAAGATTCTGACAATGATGAGGAAGGTGAAAGCAGTTACGAAGAATTGTATGAATTTGTACGCTTAATCCCTGTAAGCTTGTCTATTGGCAGAAAAAAAATCACTGTAGCTGAAAGTTCTTTATTGAAAAACTTTCATGCAAAAAGTAAAACTGCTGCTCTAGGTACAGATCAGAATATTGTAGAAATGTTCACACCACATCGCCCAAGCTAATTGAGGCGATGTGTTATTGGTTGTATTTTATTTTTTGACTTTAAAATTCTAAATCAAGTAGATCATTATGAAATTGCCTCAAGCTGATTTTCAACATCGTAGAGACCGTCTGGCAGAAAAAATGGGTCCTAACAGTATTGCAATTATTGCAACGCGTGAGGAGATGTACCGTAATCGTGATGCGGATTATAAATTCCGTGCCGATAGTAGTTTTTTCTATTTGACGGGCTTTGCTGAGCCTGAAGCAGTTGCAGTTATTGAAACCTTTGAGGATGTAACTGACTATAGTTATAGTCTTTTCTGCCGTGAACGTAACCGCGAGATGGAAATCTGGAATGGTTACCGTGCCGGAATTGATGGCGCGATTGAAGACTATGATGCAGATGAAGCATATGCAATTGATCTGCTTGATGAAGAAATTATTGAAAAGTTATTAAATAAAGAGCGTCTTTATTATCGGATTGGGCAAAATGCTGCATTTGATGCACGGGTAAGTCAGTGGATTAAAAAAGCAGATGCTGAGCAGCGACATCAAGGTGCTCCGGCTCAACTGATTCAGCTCGACCGTATTGTTGATGAAATGCGTTTAATCAAGTCGCCACAAGAACTTGAGCTGATGCAAATTGCTTCAAAAATTAGTGCCAAGGCACATACCCGTGCGATGCAAATGGTGCGTCCAGGTATGATGGAATATGCACTTGAAGCTGAACTCAATTATATTTTTGGGCAAAATGGCTGTGTCCCGTCTTATAACAGTATTGTCGGTGGCGGCGCCAATGCTTGTATTTTGCACTATGTTGAAAATAACCAACCACTTAAAGATGGTGATTTGGTCTTAATTGATGCTGCATGTGAATATGAATTCTATGCGTCAGATATTACCCGTACTTTTCCGGTAAACGGTAAGTTTAGTGCTGAGCAAAAAGCATTATATGAAGTTGTGTTGGCCTCTCAATATGCCGCAATTGATGCAGTACGTATTGGTAATTCATACCGTGAGCCTCATGAAGTAGCAGTTAAAATTTTAACCGAAGGCTTAGTGGATTTAGGTTTGCTCAACGGGGATGTTAACGAACTCATCGAAACCGAAGCATACCGTCAATTTTATATGCATGGTACAGGCCATTGGTTAGGTATGGATGTACATGATGTCGGATCTTACAAAAAAGGTGAAGACTGGCGTCAATATGAAGAAGGTATGGTCGTTACCGTTGAACCAGGCTTATACATCGCACCAGACGATGAAACTGTAGATAAAAAATGGCGTGGTATTGGTATTCGTATTGAAGATGATGTAGTCGCAACATCGAAAGGTCCACGAGTTTTAACTGCTGATGTAGTTAAAAATATTGCAGATATTGAACATTTAATGGCGCAAGCTAAATCATAATTAAACGTATTCGCCAAAGGAGCACAACTCGATGCAACAACAAGTGATTATTGTAGGTGGGGGAATGGTCGGACTTAGCCTTTCACTCATGCTGGCGAAGGCTAATATTGCAGTAAAGCTGTTAGAGGCTGTGAAATACCCAAACTATGATGATCAAAATGTTGCTCCTTATCATTCTAGTTTTGATGCGCGTAATACCGCTTTATCGCGTCGTAGTGTACAGATTTACCAAAAGCTGGGGTTGTGGGATGCATTACAGCAACATGCGACTCCAATTCTACAAGTTCACATTACTGAACAAGGTAGTTTTGGTAAGGCGCGCTTAATTGCAGAACAAGAAAAAGTCGAAAGCTTTGGGCAAGTGATTGAAAATGCTTGGCTTGGCCGTGTTTTATTGACTCAAGTACGTCAGCAGCCTTTGATTGAGCTGATTGATGGCGTACAGGTGACTGCTTTAACTCAAGATGCTGAACAAGTACATATTGAAGCCAAGCGTGGAGAAGAAGTCTTAAAACTTGAGTCAAAACTACTAATCGCAGCAGATGGACGTGACTCTTTTTGTCGTCAGGCAATTGGCGTCGGTGTTGATGTTCATGATTATGATCAGGTTGCAATTGTTACAACTGTTCAGACCTCAAAACCTCATGACCAAGTAGGATTTGAGCGTTTTAGTGCATTAGGTCCTTTAGCTTTATTGCCTTTACCGGGTGAATATCGCCGTTCGGTTGTATGGCCTGTAAAAAAAGGCACTGAAGATGAGTGGTTAGGCGATGAAAATGATCAGCACTTCTTAAATGCTTTACAACAAACTTACGGTGACCGAGCGGGTAAATTTGAAAAAACCGGCAAACGTTTTAGTTATCCACTTTCGCAAGTGCTTGCACATAAACAAGCTGTAGGTCGCGTTATTTTAATGGGTAATGCAGCGCATACCATCCATCCTGTTGCCGGACAGGGCTTTAACCTATGCCTACGTGACGCAGATGTTTTGGTGCGTTATTTAGTGAACCAGCTAACCGCTTCTGATGATATTGGTAACCCTGATAATTTACTTGCCTATGAACACGCTCGCTTGTCAGACCAACAACGAGTGATTAAGTTCTGTGACACTGTGGTTCGTGGTTTTAGTAACCAAAATCCATTATTAAAATTAATTCGTAATACGGGATTAATTGCATTTGATGTCATTCCGGGTGTTAAGCCACTGGTAGCGAACTATGCAATGGGGCTAAAAGCATGAGTGAAATATTAGATGTTGTCATTGTTGGTGGTGGACTGGTTGGTGGTTTAACTGCTTTATTGCTTGCTCAAGGCGGTGTACAGCCTACTGTGCTTGATGCTGCTCCTGTACTGGATGTTGAAAAGACAGTGGGTGTGATGAACCCGCGTGTTTTAGCCCTCAGCCAAGCGACCATTCATTTACTTAAAACAGTCAATGTTTGGGATGATCTAGCACGTCAAATGCCTTATACAGGCATGCAGGTGTGGAACTTGAATGGTTATGGTGAAATTAATTTTGGTCATGATTCCATACAAAGACCAATGCCGGAGCAGTCCTTGGGTTCTATGGTTGAGCCAAGTGTATTGAATGTTGCTATTCAACAAAAAATGCTTGAGCAACTAATAGATTATCGTACTCAAGTTCGTGTGACTCGTATTGAGCAGGGCGTTGGGTGTTGGCACATTCAATTGGCAGATGGTACTACACTTAAAACTAAGCTGCTTATTGGTGCAGATGGTGCAAATTCATTTGTACGTGAACAGGCTTTTATTGATCTAGACGTATTAGATTACAAGCAAGCAGCGATTAGTTGTGCCATTAAAACATCTAAACCCCACAATTATGTGGCTCGCCAAATTTTCTTACCGACCGGGCCTTTAGCATATTTGCCGATGGCTAGCCTTGAAGAAAGTGAGAATGGATACTGGCAATCCATTGTCTGGACATTACCTGATGATTATGCCGATGAATATTCAGCTTTAACTGATCATGAGTTTATGCAGCTTTTAACTCGAGAAAGTCAGCATATGTTAGGTGAAGTGTTAGACGTTCGTTCAAGAGCACAATTCCCGCTTAAAGCTCGCGCTGCAAAACAATATGTTAAAGCTGGTTTAGCTTTAATTGGAGATGCAGCACATGTTATTCATCCACTTGCTGGACAAGGGGTAAATATTGGCTGTCTAGATGCAGCTGTACTCTGTGATGCACTACTACATGACTTAGCACGAGGTGTATGGGCAAATGAACAGACATTGTTGCGTTATGAGCATCGCCGTAAAGGCCAAAATGATGCAATGATGCATAGCATGTCGGCAATTGGCTGGTTGGAAAGTAGTGAGCTATTTCCATTTATCTGGGCTCGTAATGTTGGACTCAAGCAAGTTGAACAAATTTCCTTCTTAAAAGAGCGTTTTATGCAACAAGCAAACGGTTTAGGGTCTTTACAAAACACCCAGTATAGTCGTTAAAATAATGACGTAGTTTATGCTCTACTGGTCTAAATAAATATCAGTAGATATTTTTTAAGCAATCATTTATATATCATTACCAATTGGGTTGAAAAAGATACACATTTGACCAATTTGGCTCTTTGCTAAATGCAAAGAGATTGCTAAATTTCTGAGGTCTTGGAACCATAGCGATGATGCAATAGAAATCATTCTGGGGAGTGAAAAATGTCAGATATCAATGATTATGAAGATGCAGAAGATTCTGCTGTAGATGAAGATGAAGCAAAGGCAGCTGAAAGCGGTGCAGCTGATGAAGAAGCAAGCAGTATTAATGATACTGACATTGCTGAGGCAGAAACGCTGACTGTGACTGCTAAACAAAAACAGCGCCAAGCGTTGGAAGATGAAGTTGCCGCATTTCTAGCTCGAGGGGGAAGAATTACCGAAGTTCCTCCAGATGAACATAGCGACCATTAATTCTAAAAAGCATCACAAGAGTGATGCTTTTTTATTTTTAAGGTGCGTTTTGAAGTTCTTTCAAAATCCCACACTCATCTACTGTTCGATTGGTAGAGCAGTGCTGTTTTAAATCAATTAAAGATTCTTTTAAAAGTAATAATCGTTCGATTTTTTCAGATACTTCAATCAAGTATTTATTCACCAAATTATCAACTTCCGTACAAGCCTGTTTCGGCTGAGCTTTCATTTCTTTTAACGTTTTAATATCGTTGAGAGAAATATCTAATTCACGGCAATGCTTAATAAATAAAAGGTCCGCAAGAGTTTGCTCCGTATAAACACGATAATTATTTTCTGAACGCTGAATACGCTCCAGCACACCTACTTTTTCGTAATAACGGATCGTATCAATTGGAATACCCGCTTTTTTTGATAATTGACCAATAGAAAGACTCATAAGACTTGACTCTGGAGTTACTCGAGGGTTTTTAATCACTATAAAAGAGTTTTTGAGGAAATAAAATGGCTGGATGTGGTTGTGCTTCAACATGCTCTCCTACCAAGAAAGTCAGTCCACGTTTTAGAAAAGCGTTATGGATTGCGCTTATAATTAATGCCTTAATGTTCGTGGTTGAAATCTTGGGGGGATACAAAGCCCAATCCGTTTCACTTTGGGCAGATGCATTAGATTTTGCCGGAGACGCAGCAAACTATGCATTATCTTTAGTCGTCCTTTCGATGAGTTTATATTGGCGTGCGACAGCGGCACTACTTAAAGGAATAACGATGGTAGCTTTCGGCGTTTTTGTCATTGCG
Source organism: Acinetobacter pittii (assembly GCF_034067285.1). NCBI lineage: Bacteria > Pseudomonadati > Pseudomonadota > Gammaproteobacteria > Moraxellales > Moraxellaceae > Acinetobacter > Acinetobacter pittii. The sequence goes on along the minus strand of NZ_CP139286.1, from coordinate 2,627,251 downwards.
AAAGTGGTTTGGTCATATTTTTATGGAGTTCCACCGGAACCAATGGTCATGGGGGCAATTGGAGTAATAGCCTTAATTGCTAATGTTTCCGTCGCCCTTATGCTTTATGCATTTCGTGATGGTGATGCCAATATGCGCTCTGTTTGGTTGTGTAGTCGAAATGACTCAATTGCCAATATTGCTGTAATTTTAGCGGCGGTTGGAGTGTTTGGAACGGGCAGTGTATTTCCCGATTTATTGGTTGCCTTTGTCATTGCTTACTTGGGAGTATCCTCCGGCTACGCTGTTATAAAACAGTCACAGCAAGAAAGAAAACAGGCAAGAGTTGTGCTTGGCAGTGAAGCATCATAAAGAGCAATAAAAAAAGGATCTTTTATAGGATCCTTTTTTACTTTTAAGCTATTAAAACAAAAGTGTTAGGGCAATACACCACATAATACATCCAATAATGAAATCTAAAATTTTCCAAGCTTTAGGATTGGTAAATAACGGCTTCAATAATTTTGCACCATAACCTAAACTGAAAAAGAAGATCCAAGAAGCAAGAATACTGCCTAAAGCAAAGCTAATTTTATCTTCTAGCTGGGTTGCTACAGAACCAATCAAAACAATAGTATCTAAATAGACGTGGGGGTTAAGCCAAGTAAAGGCAAGACAGGTCACTAATGCTTGGGTTAAAGTCTGCTTTTGACCGTTATCAAGCTCCATGCCTTGGGTAGTTTTAAATGCAGCATAGAATGCTTTTGCACCGTAGACTAATAAAAACGCTGCCCCTAAATATTTGGCAACAGTAATTAGGATTGGTGATGCAGTCATGATTTCGGCAAAACCTAATACACCAAAAGCGATTAGAATCGAATCAGACAATGCACAAATTAAACATAGCCAAAATACGTATTGTTGTTTCAGACCCTGTTTTAGAACAAAAGCATTTTGAGCTCCAATGGCGACAATAAGCCCGCTACCAATACCGAAACCTTTAAAAAATATACTAAGAGATAACATGACAATAAGTAAGTTTGAAAAAATCAGATGGGGGAATTATCTGTCTTTTTATTAAAAAATAAGTAAAATTAAGAATATTTAGGTTTGGCTAAAAATAATTTAGGTTTGATATGCTCGATAGTAAACAATGTGAAGCTTTTCTGGCTGTAGCAGAAGTAGGGAGTTTTGATGCAGCAGGTGAGCATTTATATATTACTCCGTCGGCAGTATCGTTACGTGTACAGGCCTTAGAAAAATATTTAGGGCAGATCCTAATCATACGTGGGCGTCCCTGTGTACTCACTCAAGCAGGGCAAACTTTATTGCAACACTTACGTCATACCAGACTGATGGAGCAAAATTTATTACAAGGTTTAATGGGGAAATCTTCCGAATCTGAATTTTATAAAATTGCTTTGGCTTCAAATGCAGACTCATTAGCCACTTGGCTTTTACCATGCATTCAGCAAACGCTTTTTAAAGAAAAAATTGTATTAGAACTAAAAATTGACGATCAATCTCACACACATACTTTGCTTGAAACGGGACAGGTCAATGCATGTATTACAGCAGAAGAGCAAGTTATGGCGGGTTGCTTAGCTCAGCTTCTTGGTAAAATGCGCTATAAAATGCTGGCATCGGCCGAGTTTGTAAACCGGTGGTTTAGTGGTGGAATTAACCGAGAAACTTTAAGAAAAACGCCAGCAGTTATTTTTAACCATAAAGATTTAATGCATTCGGAGGTTTTATTAAAGGGATACGGTTTACCGATGCAAAGTTATCCTTATAGTTTTATTCCAGCGACAGATGCTTTCGTTAAAGCAATTCAACTAGGTTTAGGGTATGGCATGGTGCCCGAGCTACAGGTTCAACCATTACTAGAAAACGGAACACTTGTTGATATTATGCCTGAGGCTCAACTTGATATTCCTTTATATTGGCATCATTGGAAAAGGCAGTCGAAGCAACTTGATGCACTGACTGAAACGATTGTTCAGTCAGCAAAACAAATATTGAGATAAGTTTAAGATTGGGTTAACTCAAGCGCACGTTGATAAGCAACTTTTTTCTTAATACCTGTTAAATCGGCAGCAAGTTGAGATGCTGCTTTAACTGATAAGTCTTGAAGTAAGCGTTTTAAAAGCTCATCTAGTTTTTCTTGTTCAAGATCTGTTTTTTCTGGTGCGCCGCCAACTACAAGTACAATTTCACCTTTTTCTTGGTTATGGTCGTTTTCAATAAAGCTGACCAAGTCTTTTAAGGTCATTTTTTTGATAGTTTCAAAGGTTTTAGTGATTTCACGTGCGAAACCAACTGGGCGATTTTCACCAAATACCTCTGCCATATTTTTTACACATTCTAAAATACGGTGTGGTGCTTCATAGAAAATTAAGGTTTGAGTTTCATTTTTGAGTTTTTCCAATTGAGAAATACGTTGAGAAGCTTTTGATGGTAAAAAGCCTTCAAAACTAAAACGGTCACTTGGTAAACCAACTGCACTTAAAGCAGCAATTGCCGCACATGCACCAGGCACAGGCACAACTCTAATACCATGTTCTTGAGCAGCACGAACTAATTTAAAACCGGGGTCGCTAATAAGCGGTGTACCTGCATCACTAATTAAAGCAATATTGTCGCCCGCAAGTAATCTTTGAACTAACTGCTCAATTTTATTGCTTTCATTATGATCATGACATGCAGTAAGTTGAGTCGATATATTATAGTGCTTAAATAGTTGTGCTGATTGACGTGTATCTTCGGCAGCGACAATAGAAACTGATTTTAAAATATCAATTGCACGGAAAGTCATATCATCTAAGTGCCCGATTGGGGTGGCTACAACGAATAACTGAGCACTCATTTGGTTTTACTCCGTACAGATAAACAATTTTAATCGGGTAGTTTACCCGAAATTATGATTTGGGCGTGAACAATGTCTGCTAACCTTGGCTTTTCGAAAATGAAGTGATTTTCATTTGTTCAATTTAAGCCAGAAAATACAGATAGATTTAACAAAAACTTAAACATAAAAATATGTGATGCTACTTTTAACTTGGGGAAGATAAAAATGTTATTAGCACAGCAGTTAGGTAAATGGGCAGAACAAACGGCTTTAGGCCTGTTACAAGCACAAAACTATGTGTGGGTGACAAGCAATTACCATTCACGCCGTGGTGAAGTGGATTTGATTGTTAAAAGAGGGCAAGAACTAGTTTTTGTGGAGGTAAAGGCACGTACTATAGGAAATTATGGGCAAGCTTGTGAAATGGTGACAGGGACAAAGCAGAAGAAAATTATCAAAACTGCGATGCGTTTTTTACAGCGCTATCCATCTTATCAGGAATTTTATTGTCGTTTTGATGTGATTTGTTTTGATTTTCCACAGAAAATTGCAAAAACAGTACAGCAAGACTTTTCAAAATTCCATTATGATCTGCAATGGATCGAAAATGCATTTACTTTGGATTAAGAGTTCATTACTCTTTTGAGCAAATTTAAGTCTGATGCTTTATGATCAAGCCAAGAAAAGATTGATAGGAGTCTGGTGGAGTGTTAAACCGTATTGCTGTAACAATGCTTTGTGTCGCAAGTTTATCGGGTTGCGCAAGTTTTATTTCTGGTGGAACAGGCACAGCTCCAGTCGGAACAGACAGCGGTGTCCGCAGTCTGGGCCAAGTGTTCATTGACTCTTCAATTAAACGTACAGCAAATATCAACCTTTATAAACTTGATCAGCGCTTTAAGCAGTCACGTATTAATATCGAAAGCTTCCACAGTACTGTTTTATTAACAGGACAAGTGCCAGACCCATATTTAAAACAATTGGCAGAAGATAATCTTAAAGCCATGAGCGATGTGAAAGCTGTACATAACTACATTACCGTTGGTAATAAAGTCAGCTACAACACGATTATGCAAGACGCGGGTGTAACTGCCAATACACGTGCGCTTTTAATGAAGGCACCTGTAGTTTCTGATAGTAAGGTTCTCGTACATACCGAAGACGGCGTACTTTATGTCATGGGACGTTTAAATACTGCTGAAATTAATGATTTGAATAGCGTCTTACAAAATGTGGGTAACGTAACTAAAATTGTTACTTTAATTGATAACGTTGATTTAGCGCCTGCACCAGCAGCGAGTACTACAAGTGCAACGGCTACTCCGGTTATTAATAACGTCATTGCTCAACCAACAGTTCAAACTCCTGTTGCAATTGATCCTGACCAAACAGATCCAGCTTCGAATGCACAGTAATATATGAATCTGATTGAACAACTACAAAGCAAAATTGAACAGGCGCGAACTCTTTATAAAGAGTTCCGCCTTTATGATTTGGGGAGTTTTGCTTTAAACCGTTTTACGCCTAAAGATGGTTTTGAACAGGTTGCCAATGTCCGTTATGGTTTAAAACCGCGTCACCGTTTGGATATTTACCGATCTGTTAAAAAATTAGCACATCAGCCGCTTATCGTTTTTGTACATGGTGGTGCTTGGCAGCATGGTAATAAGCGAGATTATCTTTTTATTGGCGAGACATTTGCTAAAGAAGGTTATGACGTTGCAGTTATTAACTATCAATTAGCGCCTAAAAATATTTTTCCAAGTTTTGTTGATGACTTGACTCAGGCATTGAATTATTTACATCAAAACCAAGAAAAGCTGGAAATCTCTACAGAAAATATTGTACTTATGGGGCACTCGGCAGGGGCATTTAATGTCATGTCTGCTGTTTATCATCCAAAACCAAACCCTATTCAGTGTTTAGGTAATATTAAGGCAATTTTTGGTTTAGCCGGACCTTATCATTTTGATTATAAGGGTGACCCACTAGCTGAAGATGCTTTTGACCAAAGTATTTCTTATCAAGAGGTGATGCCATACTATTTCGTCAACCAAAATAGTATTAAACATTACTTGCTCATGGCTGAAAATGATCAGCTTGTCGGTAAAGAAAATACATTAGATTTGGATCGCGCATTAAGACAAAGTGGAAATCACAGCCATATCGCCGTGATTCCTAAAACTGGCCATATTACAATTTTAGCTAGTCTTTCTAGTTTTATTAGCCATTACTTTAGAACGAAAAGAACGATCTTACATTTTCTTGAAGAAGTGTTTTAAACGAAAGTCTCGTTTAAAACACAGCAGATTACCCAGCTTGGGTAATCTGCATAATCATTGAATGAGCAATACTTCCTTTAAATGGAATCTCAGGTAATTGATCAATTTTGAAGAATTGTGCATCTGCAATTTCTTCTTCTTGAAGCTTAATTTCACCCGACTCATATTCTGCCCGAAAAGCTACCATAAGGTTACTTGGGAATGGCCAAGGCTGACTTGACATATATTGAATATTTTTGAGTTTTAAACCGACTTCTTCGAAAGCTTCACGTTGTACTGCTTCTTCAAGTGTTTCACCCACCTCAACAAAACCTGCAATCAAACCATACATGTTGGTTTTATTGTGAACTGACTTCGCTAGTAAGATTTCATCATCACCACGAGTAATGACGGTAATAATGCAAGGGTTTACACGAGGGTATTGGTGATAGCGACAAGAAGGGCACACCATCGCATATTCGGTTGGATGAACTTCTGTCGGATGTCCACAGTGGCTACAAAATTTATGGTTACGTCGCCATTCAAGTAATTGAACAGCTCGGCTCGCTTGCAAAAACTGTTCTTTCGACCAACTGGTAATAAGCTGGCGAATTGGGACAAGTTGTAAGCCTTCGGGAATAGGTTCCTCAGCAAGCAAGTCACGCGCAATGACCTGCTCATCATGAGTGAAAAGTAAATCACTTGCTAACTTTTCGACTTTGGGTAATTGAAGGTTCTGGTCAACCAGTAATTGTTGATGATGGAAAATATAAGCAAGTGATAATTCAGACATTAAGCTGCCTTTTTTTGAAGTTGTTGACTACTCGACAATGCTACATTAAACATGGATTGTAGAACAGGTTGTTTATTTTTTAAATTGTCAACTAACATGTCAATACCGGCTAATACGTTAAAAATACAGTGAATTTGGTCTGTATTAAAAGGCTGTTTTTGTTCAAGTTGCTCTTGAACAAATTGAGCAGTGTGGAGTAAAGCTTGTTGTTGAATCGTGCTTCCTAAAAATTCGGCTGCACCCGCTAACTCTTTTAACGAACCTGCAATTGCTTCAATATTTTGTGTTTGATCATTTGCATACAAAGTCAGACTTTGACAGATAAAATCAATTAAATTTTTTGTCTCAATAAGCAAGGCTTGGTGTGCTTCATCAAGACGATCTAAAGAAATATCCGTATTGTTCACATTAAGTTGTAAACGATTCGAGGTGAATTGACGTACTAAAATACCAATTGAGTTCATGGCCGACAAAATACTGTTCATCAGCTGCTGCGCATAGTTCTCATCACTTAAAATGTTAAGTTGACTTAAACTAGTAGCTTGCTGAGAAAGTGCAGATGAGGCGTCATCTAGATTAAGAAGTTTAAAGGTATAGGCCAGCTGTAAAAGGCTCGCTTGGAGTTGCTGTGCTTTTTCAGACGACATATTTTGATAGTTGTACTCAATATCATTACGCACTTTATTCATTTCATCCAAGATTAATTGGCTGACGGTGTGCATCGTGTCAAAGTCAGGACCAAAAAGATGGCGACTTAAAACGAGTAATTGAGTATCTGTTGGTGTTTCCTCACCTATATGAAGTTGGTTGCGAATATGGTGGGCAATCTCATCTTCTTGAGCAATGACAATACTTAAAATATCAGCAAGTGCCGCTAAATCGGGTTTGAAAGTTTCCGGAGTTGCTAAGAACTGACCAATCTGATTTTCGATATTAATGAGTACACGTAGGCGTGAATCATTTAAAGGTAGGTCATCAATATGGTTAAAAGCATAATTGACGAGCTGCCAATATTGTTGGCTTGGCTGAGTGTTCGCTATGCTGAGCAAATAGGTTGCAATAAGTTTAAAGGCTTGAAAATTCTGAGCTGATGCTGTCTTTTTTAAAAATTGATGTAGAGATAATTTATAGAGTTGATGGATGAACTGAGTTTTTTCACTAATTAATATTTCAGGCGAAGGCAGTTCGAGCGAAGTATCTGCAAGTAAGGGAACAAGAGCCTGTCCTGATGTAGTCAGTGGTTTATTTAAAGCTAATTCTAAATTATTTAAGGTCGTAAGAAGAAACTGTGGAACTTGTATTTCGCGCAAACAGATAAATTCAATATAACGTTTTACCATGGTCGTGCCTTCGCTTAAGGCAACGACATCATCAGTATTAATTTGTGCTGGATTCGCAATAATTTTTTGCATCAACTCAGTTGAATATTGAGTGATTTTTGCAAGATAGGGGATATCAATTAAGCGTAGTACTTGAGTGCATTGCTTAAACTGTTCTAATGCATCATCAATACCAAAAGGGAGAGTTTGTTCTTCAATTAAGGTACTTACAGCACCTTCAACCAGTTTTATTGAACGATCAATTTCATGTTTAATGATGAGTAAGGCTGTTGGATCGAAATGAATCGACGTATGCTCAGACATAAACGTTCCCCTTTGCAAAAAAATCAATTGTTATATTCGTAGTGCTCATTAAATTGAGCTAAAAATCTATGCGACTAATATAACTTAACTTGCAAAGGGGAAAAGCTAAAAACACTAAAGAATCAAAAATTTATTTTGCAAAAAGGCAAGGTTCTCCGTGTTTTTCCTCATATTCTTTGACCCAAGTCTCATGTGTATTTAACTCTTCCTCAGAAGGGTAAATTACAGGGAGGTCAATTTGAACTCTACTTCTATTGGTTGTTTGCTGGCTATTTTCACTCTGAGATAAGGCATCTATATCAAAAGAAACCTGACCACCAGTCATTGCTAAATAAACATCAGCAAGAATTTCAGCATCGAGTAATGCACCGTGGAAAGTACGGTCACGTGCCGGAATTTCATAACGTCTTACGAGTGCATCAAGAGAGTTTTTTTGCCCGGGATGTTTGTTCTTCGCTAAAGCTAAAGTATCCGTTACCTCACACACTTCAGAAAGCGCAGGAAGTCCTGCGCGTTTAAACTCCATATCAAGGAAGTTCATATCGAAGGTTGCGTTATGGGCAATAATCTCTGCACCTTTGAGATAATCAAACAAGGTGTCTGCAATATCCGCATAGAGCGGTTTATCTTTTAAGAAATCATCACTGATCCCATGGACGTTTTCTGAATCTCCCACTGGTTTTTGTGGGTTAATATAAATATGAATTGAGCTACCGGTAAGCTTACGGTTAATCATCTCAATCGCGCCCACCTCGATAATACGGTCACCATCTTGGAAATAAAAACCAGTGGTTTCTGTATCGAGAATCAGTTGGCGAGGACCTTGTAATTTTAATTTGGCTTCGGTCACAACAATTTGAGGATGAATGTTTTTGCTTATCTGCTTACTTTCTTGTTCAGTAGTTTCAACTTCGATAACTTCTTCATCTTCAATAATCATCTCAACTTCTTCAACTGCCTCAAGGTGAATATTTTCCTCTTCAGTTACTTCTGCCAGATCAAATCCGAAAGGGTCGTCTAGTAACCAGTCCTGTTCAGGCTTTTTTATATCTTGCGGTACAGTGGCAGACTGTGGTTGCTTGAGTTCTTTAGCAGTTTTGTCTGCACCTAAATTAGCTAACTGGTCTGCCATTTCATTGCCCGGATGTCCTGCATGGCCTTTAATCCAGTTCCACTCTATATTTCTACCTGCACAGACAGCATCTAATTTCTGCCAAAGGTCAGGATTTTTTACATCTTTCCAGTTTTTCTTTTTCCAGCCATGAATCCACTCAGTAATACCTTGCTTCACATAATTTGAATCTGTCCAGATAATTAAGTGAGCATCGGCTGGGCAAAATGAAACACCTTCAATGGCAGCAGTGAGTTCCATACGGTTATTGGTCGTATTAGGCTCACCACCAAATAATTTATGTTCACCCTGCTCAGTAATGACATATGCGCCCCAACCACCTAAACCCGGATTGCCACGACATGCACCATCAACATACAGTGTGATTGTTTGAGACATAAATCGAAACCTAAACTAAAAGAAAAAGAACTGAATATGGTGTATTGTATACGCAAAAAGTTCGGTTCCATCGTATCAAAGCAAGGTTTTTTTAATTTCTTGTAACATTTCCATGCAAATGACATTAAATTATTGCCTTGTCTATCTTGCATGCTTTACTACAATGGCATCGAAGACCCAGGGTTTGTGGGCAGACCCCAAAAAAATATTACGCGAGTTGTTTGGAAGTTTTTATGTATAAACCAACCACATTTGTGTGGCAGCCATCTGCAGCATCATTGTTCAAAATTACCGTACTTAGCTCTGCGTTAGCTGCGTTGGGTATTACAACAGGCTGTTCATCGACTCCGCAATCTGCAAAAACCTCAAAATCAAAACAGGTCAGTGGTGCAGGTTATTTAGATGCGAGTAGTCTTGATTCGTTGGAAGACTTACTTTCAGCAACTGATATGCGTGCTGTAGAGGGTGACCGTCTGCTTATTTTAAAGCACGGTGATGTCTGGAAGCGTATGTCTGTGGGTTTCAAAATGGATCTGAACCATTGGGATTCACGTATTGAAGCTCAGCGTAGTTGGTTTATTTCTCGTCAGCCTTACCTTGATCGATTAAGTGCTCGCGCAAGTCGTTATTTGTATCATACAGTTAAAGAAGCTGAACGCCGCGGATTGCCGACAGAACTTGCATTATTACCTGTAATTGAAAGTTCATATGACCCAGCTGCAACAAGTAGTGCAGCTGCAGCAGGTCTATGGCAGTTTATTCCGAGTACTGGTCGTATTTATGGCTTAAAGCAAACAGGTACGTATGACGGGCGTCGAGATGTTGTTGAGTCGACCCGTGCAGCGTATGAGTTTTTAGGAAGCTTATATAACCAATTCGGCTCTTGGGAACTCGCTTTAGCAGCCTATAACGCAGGTCCTGGACGTATTCAACAGGCGATTAACCGAAATCAGGCAGCTGGCCTACCAACAGATTATTGGTCATTAAAATTACCTCAAGAAACCATGAACTATGTTCCACGTTTCTTGGCTGTTGCCCAAATTATTAAAAACCCAAAAGCTTACGGTATTTCTTTACCACCAATTGCAAATAGACCCCATTTCCGTGAAGTGACTTTATCTGCACCTTTATCTTTAAGCGAAATTGCTTCTGTAGCTGGATTAAGCCGTTCGGAACTCTATGCATTAAACCCGGGATATCGTGGTGAAATGGTAGACCCTGCAAGTCCAATGCGTATCTTGATTCCAGCAGATTTAAGTCCTTCAATTGACAATAAATTAAAACGTCTTAAATCGGGTGGCGGTTCAGGTTGGTGGGCAAATGTGACTTCACCATCTAAGCCAGATGTAAGTGCTTCAACCTCGGTAACAATTAAGACAACACCTGCAAATCAGGTTCAACCAGTTAAACCGTCAACACCTACTAAAACAACAAGTAGCTCTAGCACAGTAAAAACTTCAACACCTCGCGGGTCTGATGCTTTAGCCGCGTTTGCAGCTTCAGCTGATGTACCGAGTGCTCCACGTATTCCTGTCGCTGTGACACCAGCGGCAAACATTAAGCAAGTGAAGACGGAGCCACCAATCTCGGCTGCAGAGCGTGAGAAGATTTTAGCGGCAGTTCGAGCTGAAGGTGAGAAAGAAACAGTTCAGCAAGCTTTAGAGCCACAACCAACACAGGCTGAAAAAGATCAGGTGGTTGCTGAGTTGAAAGCTCTTGCCCCACAAGGAACGGAAATTGTTGATCCTTATGACGGCAAAATTAAGTTAACTGCGATTCAAACGAGTCAATCGGTTGCAGAGCAACAAGGTAAAGAAGTAAGTAAAGGTTTCGCATATCCAAAAACTTTAGCTGAAGACGTGACTGTAGCTAACTCTGAAGATGGCCAGCGCAATAAAGATAAGCCTTACATTAAAACTGATACAGATGTAGTGGTTGTGCAGCCTAAAGGTAAACGTAGTACCTATACAGTTTTACCGGGTGATACTTTAGCCGTTATCGCGATGAAAAACGGCGTAAACTGGCGCGATGTTGCGAAGTGGAACCAGATTGACCCTGAAAAAACGTTATATGTTGGTTCAACGCTTTATCTTTATGACGCTAAGCCGCAAGAAACTCAAACGACTTCGAAAAGCACAGCTAAACCTGATGTATATGTGGTTCAGGCTAACGATAGCTTAAGTGGTGTCGCAAACCAGTTTAATTTGTCAGTAAGACAATTGGCTGAATATAACGATTTATCAGTGACAGATGGCTTATTTGTAGGGCAAAAACTACAGTTAAAAGAACCAAAAAATAGCCGCTCAAGTACTAAAGCCGAGCCAAAAGCAGTTCAGGCAAGTGCAAAACGTATAGCAACTAAGAGCTATACTGTGAAGCGTGGTGAATACCTGAAATTAATTGCAGATCGTTATGCGCTCTCGAATCAGGAACTTGCTGAGTTAACCCCAGGTTTAACAGCAGGTAGTAATTTGTTGGTCGGCCAAAAAATTAATGTGCCTACACAAGATATTACTGTAGATGAAGTAGCTGAAACTAAGACCTCTACTAAAACTGAGAAAGCGTCAGCAAATATTTCTTATAAAACAGAAGGCTATAAAGTACAACGTGGTGATACTTTATCGAGTATTGCAACCAAATCAAAAATTAGCCTAGCTGAGTTAGCCGAGTTAAATAACTTAAAAGCAAATAGCCATGTACAGCTTGGTCAAACGTTAAAAGTACCAGCAGGCTTAAGTGTTCCTGAACAATACGTTGTACAGTCTGGCGATAGCTTAAATGCGATTGCGAGTAAATATAATTTGCAAACTAGCTATTTGGCTGACTTAAATGGTTTGTCTCGTACGGCTGGCTTACGCGCTGGTCAACGCTTAAAACTCACAGGTACAGTGGAAGAAGAAGAACCAAGCAAAGCTTCTAAAAATACCAAAGAAGAAACACCAGAAACTTATACGGTTAAGTCTGGTGATAGCTTAGGTAATATCGCTAACCGTTATCACTTACAGTTGGACTACCTTGCTTCATTAAATGGTCTTTCACGTACCAGTAGCGTTCGTGTAGGGCAACGTTTAAAGCTAACAGGTGATGTACCTACAGTAGAATCAGCTAAAGTAGATACCAAGACTTCAACTAAAGCAGTTGCGGCGGGTAAAAATACTGAAAGATATACTGTTAAATCTGGTGAGTCTTTAAATAGTATTGCGAGTCGTGCGGGTATTTCAGTGCGTGAACTTGCTGAAATGAATGCATTAAAAGCAAGTGCTAACTTACAGCGCGGCCAGAATATTGTGATTCCAAAAACTGTGGTGGAATACAAAGTGAAGCGCGGGGATACGTTAATTGGCCTCGCAAGTAAATATGGTTTAGAAACCAATTTCTTGGCTGAGCTGAATAATCTAACGCCTTCTACTCAGCTTCGCATTGGTGATGTAATTAAAGTGCCTAATTTATAAAATAATTAGCAACTTATGCATAAATCATCTTTTCAACTGAGCCTGCTAGTCGGGCTCAGTGTCATTTCGCATGCAGTTTTTTCTGCACAGCAAACCACCTCATATATAGCGATTCATTCCAAGCCTAAATATTTGGGAATGATGGCTATGCCATATGCAAACCCTAACGCTCCGAAAGGTGGTTTGTTAAGTCAGGCAGCCCAAGGAACTTTTGATAACCTCAATAGTATGAATGGTAAGGGGAATGCTACAGAGGGCGTTAATTATCTTTTTGATACTTTAATGACCCAGTCGCTAGATGAGGTCGGAGTTTTATATCCACTTTTAGCTGAGAAAGTGAGTTATGACCCAGAAAAAACGCAGTCTGTTACTTTCTATTTAAACCCTAAGGCTCGTTTTAGTAATGGACAGCCAGTCACTGCGGCAGATGTTAAATTTAGCTTTGATGCCTATCAGACGAAGTCCAATTTAGGTTTACAGATGTATCTTGCTGATTTGGCAAAAACAGAAGTAATAAACATCCATCAGGTAAAGTTTAGTTTTAAGTCTACCCATAATCCTAAAATGCCATTCATTTTAGCAACCTTACCGATTTATTCAAAAGCAGATTGGCAAACAAGAGATTTTAGCCGAATTACCCTACAACCGATTATTGGTTCGGGGCCATATGTAGTTGAACGAGTTGATGCCGGTAGAAGCATTAGTTATAAAAGAAACCCAAATTATTGGGCAAAAGATTTGCCTATTAACAAGGGGCGTTATAATTTTGACCGATTAAAATATGTGTATTATCGAAATTGGGATATTGCTTTTGAAGGATTTAAATCTGGGCAATACACTTTGCATGAAGAAACTAATCCTAAAAAATGGGTAACAGATTACCGTTTTCCAGCCGTAAAAGCAGGACTGGTTACTCAATATAAATTTCGTCACCACAACCCGATTGCCACTGAAAGTTATGTTTTTAATACCAGACGAAAACCTTTAAATGATATCCGTTTTAGACAAGCCTTAACCTATGCCTATGACTTTGAATGGCAGAATAAAGCCTTGTTTTATGGACAATATCAACGTCTTCAAAGTTATTTTGAAAATAGTGAATTAGCAGCAACGGGTCGACCTTCAAAAACTGAATTAGAGTTGTTAAAACGGTTATTGCCTAAGTTATCTCCGCTCATGCAACAAGGTGTTTTAGCAGACTGGAAATATCCAGTGTCGGATGCGAGTGGCTTCAACCGTCAGAATTTGTTAACTGCCCGGCAATTATTGATACAAGCTGGCTATAAAGTTAAAGAAGGGCAACTATTTATGCCAGAAGGAAAAAAAGTTCAGCTTGAATTTTTAATTCAGCAAGATGGTAAACAACGAACACTTCTACCTTTTATTCGTAACCTAAAAAAGTTAGGTATTGCAGTTAATTTGCGTCAGGTCGATGCTCCGCAATATTTAGAAAGAACTCGTCGTTACGATTTTGACATGACCACAATGAATCTGCCGCAATCTCTCAACCCAGGCAATGAACAAACTCAGTTTTGGGGAAGTGTAGCCGCAGCGCAGGATGGAAATTATAATTATGCAGGTATTCGCAATCCCGTAATTGATCAAGTGATTTCTAAACTTGTTGCAAGTAAAAGCCGTGAACAACAGATTATTTATACTCGCATTCTCGATCGGTTGCTTAGAGCTGGTTATTATCAAATTCCGACCTATGGTAAAGGTGAAAACTGGTATGCTTATTGGAATATGTATCAACAACCTAAAGTTAAACCAGCACTTTCTTCTGGGATAGAATATTGGTGGAGTGATGCAAACAAAGCCAAAACAGTTGCCAAATATTTACATCAACAATAAAAAGCACCTGCCATAAAGGAAATCCTGTTATATGGGTTCATATATTCTCAAGCGACTTCTTTTAATGATTCCCACATTGCTTGTCATTTTATTGATTAACTTTGTGGTTGTGCAAATTGCACCGGGTGGGCCAGTTGAGCAAGCAATACATCAGGCACAAAGCGATTTGGGAATTGGTCGTGCATTGAGTGCAGAAACTTATTATCAAGGTGCTCAAGGTTTAAGCCCTGAAATGGTTGAACAAATTAAGGCTCAGTACGGCTTTGATCGTTCTGCTCCTGAACGTTTTTTTCTAATGTTAAAAGGTTATTTAACTTTAGATTTTGGGCAAAGTTTCTTTAAAGACAAGCCTGTTGTGCAATTGTTGTGGGAAAAAATACCTGTTTCAATTTCACTTGGGCTGGTGAGCACTTTTCTGATTTATTTTATTTCTATTCCGCTGGGAATTAAGAAGGCAAGACAACAAGGTTCGTGGTTCGATCGGTCCACCTCATTAGTTCTTGTGGTGGGATATGCTGTACCAAGTTTTGTATTTGCCATTCTGTTAGTTGTTTTTTTTGCGGGCGGCTCTTATTTCCAATGGTTTCCCTTACAAAATTTAGTATCGGATAACTTTCATCAACTTAGTCTTTGGGGCCAAGTTACCGATTATTTATGGCATATGACTTTGCCACTGATTACGATGGTATTAGGCGGTTTTGCCAGTTTAACCTATTTAACTAAATACTCATTTTTAGAAGAACTCAATAAACCTTACGTTTTGGCAGCCTATGCAAAAGGATTGAATGGCCAACAGGTGTTATATAAACATGTATTTCGTAATGCCATTTTAGTTGTGCTCGCAGGATTGCCAGAGGTGTTAGCGGGTATTTTCTTTGTGGGTAACCTGTTTGTAGAAATTATCTTTCATTTAGATGGGGTGGGATTGCTGGGCTTTGAAGCCCTTGTCCAGCGTGACTATCCTGTTATTTTTGGGGTTTTATTTTTCTTTACTTTATTTAGCCTAATTTTACGTCTCATTTGTGATGTGTTGTATCAATGGATTGATCCTCGAATTCATTTTGACGCACAAGGGGACAAATAATGTCTTTGATTGTGCGGACTCGACTACAGCGCTTTAGACAGCATAAATTGGGCTGGGCCAGCTTTATTTTATTTAGTCTGATTTTGGTTTTGTCATTAGCTGCGGAGTTGATCACTAACGATAAACCACTGTTAGTGAAGTATGAAGGTTCTTACTATTTGCCTGTGCTAAAAACATATCCAGAAACCACGTTTGGTGGTGTGTTTGAAACAGAAGCTGATTATAAAGACCCCGCCGTACAAGCACTTATTGAGGCTAAAGGTTGGACAGTTTGGCCACTCGTTAAGTTTTCTTATCAAACGCCCAATCTAGACTTGGCCGTTCCGGTGCCATCACCACCCTCCAAACAAAACTGGTTAGGAACAGATGATCAGGGCAGGGATGTTTTTGCCCGTATTCTTTATGGCTTAAGAGTGTCGTTACTTTTTGGTTTAGCCTTAACCTTTTGTTCCGCTTTATTTGGAATTACTGTAGGCGCCATTCAAGGTTACTACGGTGGCTGGGTCGATTTATTAGGACAAAGATTGATTGAAGTCTGGAATGGCTTACCCATGCTTTTTATGGTCATGATTTTAGTCAGTATGTTTGTACCAAACGTATATTGGCTATTTTTTATTATGCTATTTTTTGGCTGGACCGTTTTGGTGGGCATCGTTAGAGCAGAGTTTTTAAAAGCTCGCCAGCTAGATT
The DNA here is from genome assembly GCF_034067285.1 of Acinetobacter pittii. NCBI lineage: Bacteria > Pseudomonadati > Pseudomonadota > Gammaproteobacteria > Moraxellales > Moraxellaceae > Acinetobacter > Acinetobacter pittii. Next base: position 2,611,140 of record NZ_CP139286.1, on the reverse strand, counting down.
ATGTTCGTGCAGCCCAAGTATTGGGAGTGACTGATCGCGCTATTATTTTTAGGCATATTTTGCCAAATGCGATGAGCTCGAGTTTGTCTCAATTACCATTTATTTTAACGACTAATATTAGCGCTTTAACTGCTCTTGATTTTTTAGGGTATGGTTTGCCACCCGATGCAGCTTCATTAGGCGAGTTGTTGCTACAAGGTAAAAATAACTTAGATGCACCATGGCTAGCAATTTCAGGATTTTTTAGTCTGGCAATTGTTCTTTCACTTTTAATTTATATTGGGGAGGCGGCCCGTGATGCGTTTGACCCAAGAAAATAATTTAAACAACGTTTCAACATTATTAAAGGTAAAGCATCTTGCAGTTCAAACCAAAGCTCACAAGGTTTTATTGGATGACCTGAATTTCCACTTAAATGAAGGGGAAACACTTGCTATTGTGGGTGAAAGTGGTTCAGGTAAATCGATGAGCTGCTTAGCAATAATGGGGTTGCTACAAGAAAAATTAGAAATAACAGGTCAGGTCTGGATTGGCTCACAAAACATGCTTGAGTTAAATGAGAGAGCTCAATCAAATTTACGTGGTCGCCAAATCGCTATGATTTTTCAGGAGCCTGCTACTGCATTAAATCCGCTTCATCGTGTTGAAAAAATTATAGGGGAAAACCTTATATTATCGGGTTTCTCAAAACTTGAAATTCGACAAAAAATAGTTGAACTGCTTAAAGATGTGGGAATTGTTGAACCAGAGCAAATTTTAAAACGTTATCCGCATGAGCTTTCTGGGGGACAAAGACAACGTGTCATGATTGCGATGACATTGGCGTTTCAGCCTAAAATTTTAATTGCTGATGAGCCTACTACTGCATTGGACGTGGTTTTACAGATACAGATTTTAGAGCTATTAAAATCTTTGCAAAGCAAATATGGAATGGCACTTATTTTAATTAGCCATGACCTAAATTTAGTACATCGCTATGCTGAGAAACTTATTGTATTGCAAAGTGGGCGTGTAGTAGAAGAAGGTGAACTGAGCCAAATTTTTACAAACCCTAAAACAGTTTATACAGCACAGTTATTAGATCATGATTTTGGAAGTGTAGAGCCTAAATCCGCTCAACAAAACGTTTTATCAGTACAGCACCTCAGCGTACAGTTTCCAATAAGAAAAGGAATTTTAAATCGTATTCAAGGATATTTCACCGCAATAGAAGATTTGAGTTTTGACCTTGCTCTAGGTGAATCGCTTGGGGTGGTTGGTGAAAGTGGTGCTGGTAAGTCATCTTTAGCCTTCGCTTTGGTTCAGCTTATTCAGAGTAAAGGGCAGATTGTTTTTTTAGGGCAAGATTTGAATCAGCTACAGCCAAAAGTGCTACGGTTGATGAGATCAGATTTTCAACTTGTTTTCCAAGACCCATTTGGCAGTTTAAACCCGCGTATGACAGTAGGGCAGATTATTGCTGAAGGGTTAAAGTTAAAAGCTGTGAATGAAAAAGAGATAAAGCAGCAAGTTGAATCTGTATTGGTAAAGGTTGAATTGGCTGGAGATTTTCAACATCGTTATCCTCATGAACTTTCAGGTGGACAACGTCAACGCGTGGCTTTAGCTAGAGCTTTGGTGGTTCAGCCTAAACTTTTAATTTTGGATGAACCTACCTCTGCCTTAGATCGGACCACGCAAAAAGCTATGATCAAGTTGTTGAGACAATTACAGCAAACCGAGCAGTTAAGTTATATTTTTATTAGTCATGATCTCAATATAGTGAAAGCACTGTGCCATAAAGTGATGGTATTACGTCGTGCAAAAGTTGTCGAATATCAGGAAACTGAACTCCTATTTTCTAAGCCTCAAACTGAATATACCAGACAATTAATTAGAGCATCTCTTTAAAAAAGATCTTAATTATTTGTTTTTAAATAAAATAATTAAAATTTGTATTTTATGCAAAAAGTTGCATATTTTTATATTTTTTAAAATTGACATGTGCTATTGTCAGTTATCGATTATGCCTTGACATGCCCAATAACTCATTTAAATTAGAGCAATTGCTCTAAAAAATCAAAAAAAGAGGTTAACCATGAACCAGATTGCTCAACCCATCACGATACGCAATACCACCTTTAAAAACCGAATTATTAAAGGCGCAATGAGTGAAGCGCTTGCAAATTATGAAGGCCAACCAAATGACTTACATTTGGGTCTATATGGTGCATGGGCAAAAGGTGAACTTGGCTGTGCAATTACTGGTAATGTCATGGTAAATGCCGGAGCAAAAAATGAACCGGGTGTTGTTGTTATTGAAACTGAACGTGACTTAGAGCGCTTAAAAGAGTGGGCGGCATTAGGTAAAAAATATGGCATGGTTCAGTTGATTCAATTATCGCATCCAGGTCGCCAGTGTCCAAAAGGTTTAAATAAAGAAACTGTAGCACCATCAGCAGTACCTTTTAGTCCAGCATTAGCAACCATGTTTGGAACACCACGTGAATTAACTCATGAAGAGATTCTAGATATTATTAAACGCTTTGCCACAGCAGCTCAAATCTGTGAAAAAGCAGGTTTTGAAGGAGTACAATTACATGGTGCACATGGATATTTAATTAGCCAGTTTTTATCGCCATTAACCAATAAGCGTACAGATCAATGGGGCGGTTCCGTTGAGAATCGTACTCGTTTTTTACTCGAGGTTTATAAAGCGGTACGTGAAGCGACTTCGGATAATTTTATCATTTCAGTGAAGCTTAACTCGGCCGACTTCCAACGGGGTGGAATTAGCGAAGAAGATGTAATTTCTGTGTTTAAAGCAGTGGATGAAGCTGGTATCGATTTAATTGAAATTTCAGGTGGTACTTATGAGGCACCAGCAATGGCTGGAGCTAAGGCGGATAAACGTAAAGCAAGCACGATTGCACGTGAAGCATACTTTTTAGATTTTGCAGAGAAAATCCGCCAGCATGTTAAATGTAAACTCATGGTGACAGGCGGTTTCCGTACTGTAGAAGGCATGAACGCTGCACTTGAAAGTGGAGCATGTGACTTTATTGGTATTGCTCGTCCATTTGCCGTGGAAACGGATTTAACAGAACGTTTAATTGCAGGGCAAGATGTACGTTACGCCGTAAAACCAATTAAAACAGGCTTACCTTTTGTCGATAAAATGGCAATTATGGAAATTATTTGGTATGCCGCTCAATTTAAAACCATTGGTAAGGGTAAAAAACCAAATCCAAAACTTTCACCACTAGTAGTGTTTTTAAATTATGCCAAAGGTAATATTAAAGCGGTGATTCAAGGACAAGTGAATTCACGTAAGTCTGCGTAAACCAGATGCGCCATTTCAATAACTGAAATGGCGCATTTTCTTAGAATGTATAGCTCATACCCAATTGAACCGTACGTGATTCACCCGGATAAGCATATAAATTAAAGGCACTTTCATCATAAACTTTATCAAAAATGTTCTTCACATCTAAGTTAAGACGAAGTTTCGGCGTCGCCTGATAATAAGAAACCAAATCTGTAACCGCATAACCTTTCATGGTGTAAGTACTATTGGCGGTTTGTCCTGCACGCTTATCAATATATTTTTGATTAATGCCCAGACCTAAGCCTTGTAAAGGGCCGGCTTGAAATTCATAGATATTTAAAAGGTTAAAACTATTCTTTGGAATGTTGGCTAAAGCAGTTCCTTTTTTCAAAGTATTATCTTTGCTGACTTCTGCATCTGTATAGGCATATCCACCAATAATTTTCCAAGCCGGAGTGATTTGCCCTGCAATATTTAGCTCAATACCTTGGCTACGGACTTCACCAGCAGCAACTTTATAGGCTGAATCTACAGGATCGAGGGTTAAGACATTTTCTTTTTTTGCATAGAAAATAGCGGAGTCAACCGATAGCATATTGTCGAGTGCTTGCCATTTAAAGCCTAACTCGTAAGCCATACCTTCTTCTGGGTCAAATCCCACTCCATTACGGCTAGCCCCTGTATTTGGTTTAAACGATTTTGCAGCATTGCTATAGATTGAAAGATCATCACGGGCTTTAAAAACTAAACCTAAACGTGGAATAAATGCGTCATGACTGGTATTCCAGTTTGCAGTATTTGGTAATAGGTTTTTGTAATCATGTTCGTAGTGCTCAAAACGTAAACCCAGTAGCGCACTTAAACGCTCATTTAAATCGATTTGGTCTTGTGCAAAAACGGCAGTTGTTTTTAGATTTTCGCGGTCATGGGTCGTAATATTTTTAAGCTCAGGCAGAGGTTGGCCTAAAACTGGATCATAAATATTGATTGGATAGTTATTCGACTTAGGATCCGAACGAATAATATATGACTTGTAATCGTAGTTTTCATATTCAAGTCCAGTTACAAGAGTGTGAGCTAGACCTAAAAGTTGGAATTTACCTGTTAGATTAATTTGGGCATCGGTATCTTGCCATTTTAATTCGCGATAGTTGTAATTTCGGTCTAAAGTTTCTCCATCGGCCTGTATGCCATTTGCCTCTACCGCATAGCCATATAATTTGCCATGTAGATATTGCACACCCGCATTAAGTTTCCAGTCATTTCCCAAGTCATGCTCAACTCGTAATTGAGTCATGTCATTATCATTGTAGAGTCGATTATTGTATTTACCTGTTTCCCACAAATAGGTTTCGGGTGAACTGTTAAATGATTTCTGACCTGCATAGCGTGTTTGGCCACGATCAAGTGGATGCTGATTTCGTAATATATCTGCTTCAAAAGTAACTTTGGTTGCATCAGAAGCTTGCCATTGGATGACTGGTGCAATTCCATATCGTTTGGATTCGACATGATCACGATAACTATCACCGCCTTCTGCAATCACATTGAGGCGATAGCCAATGTTTTCTGCATTTGGAATAGTGCCTGTAGTGTCTATAGTAGTGCGATATAAACCTTCACTGTTCAGCTGGGCACCTAAAATGGTTTGTTGCTCAGACTTCGGTGTTTTAGAAATTAGATTAAATGTACCACCTGGATCACCACGGCCATATAAGCTAGAAGAGGGCCCACGTAAAACGTCCACACGTTCAATTGTATTGCTATCAGGGGCGTTTGGATAACCACGGTTAATCGGGAATCCATTACGGTAAAACTCACCGCTAGTGAAACCACGGAGATTAAACCCTGTTAAGCCTTGGCCACCAAAGTTATTAGCACGAGTAACGCCACCAGCCAAATCAAGCGCTTCGATTAAACGTGTCGCACCAATATCTTCAATTACTTTTTGAGTCACTACACTGACCGATTGTGGCGTATCTTTTAATGCGACTTCGCTACGTGTTGCGCTACTTGAGTTATCGACTTTATAGGCTTGGTCGGCAGCTTGTTGGGCTTTAATCTTAATCGTAGCAAGCGTCGTTGAGGAACCATTGGTTTCTGCGAAAGCACTTGAAATACAGCATAGTTGAGCGATGCTCAGGGAGAGAAGGCGAAGCTTAAGATCCATTTAAAACCTTGTTGATAATAAATATCAGTATAGAAATAAGAATTATTATATTGTAAATCTATGTAAAGGAAATACTGGATCGGTAATATATTTGCACAAGTGTATTTTATGGGGGAATACAGAAAATTAGAAATATAAACAGAACGTTTAAAAATAAAAGAAATCTTAAAAGAAAGAATATGGCGTCCCTACGGGGATTCGAACCCCGGTTACCGCCGTGAAAGGGCGATGTCCTAGGCCTCTAGACGATAGGGACGTTGAGGATGGCGGTATCTTAAGAAGCCGCCACCAAACTGTCAAGGAGGTAAGGTGACAGTTTGTTCAAAATATAGCAAAACAGTTCAGCAGTCTTCTGAGTATCGTACAAAGCAGAATGGGCTTCTTTACCGTCAAAATCAATTCCAGCTTGAATACAAGCTTTAGCAAGCACAGTTTGTCCAAACATTACAGCACTTAAAGTAACCGTATCCATCACTGAAAAGCTATGGAATGGGTTCTGATTTTTTGTGCTTGTACGTGCAATTGCTGCTTGTAAAAAACCAAGATCAAAATGCGCATTGTGACCAACTAGCACTGCATGGGTGCAATGTTGCTGTTTACGGACTTCATTCACCGATTTAAAAATACGGCGTAATGCGGTGCGCTCATCTTCAGCCATTGCCATACGCATCGGATTGAATGGATCAATACCAATAAAGTCTAACGAACGGCGGTCGAGATTAGCCCCTTCAAACGGGTTAATATGCGCATGAAATGCTGGACCAGGGACAAATTGTCCCTGAGCATCATACACAATTGGAATGCATGCAATTTCTAGCAATGCATCTGTCTGGGCATTAAAACCTGCCGTTTCAACGTCAACAACAACAGGTAAGAAGCCACGAAAACGTTGGCCAATGACCGGGACAGAGGTTTCTTGTGTCACACTTTTCTCCATTGCAGCGTTTTCCCGGCATGCAGCGGGATAATTTTTTGATCATCTAAATAATCAAAAGATTCTGGAACGAGGTTATCTTCTTTTACCAAAGTAATAGTAGAAGTATTACGTGGTAGACCGTAGAAGTCTGCACCAAAGTGGCTAGCAAAGCCTTCTAGGCGCTCTAATTTACCCACTTGATCAAATGCTTGAGCATAAAGTTCAATTGCATTAGGCGCACTATAACAGCCCGCACAGCCACACGCATTTTCTTTTGCATTTTGCGAGTGAGGTGCGCTATCTGTACCCAAGAAAAATTTAGGGTTACCGCTAGTTGCAACTTCAAGCAAAGTGGTCTGGTGAGTTTGACGCTTTAAAATTGGTAAACAATAGAAATGCGGTTTAACACCACCCACCAACATATCATTACGGTTAAATAATAAATGTTGAGGCGTGATTGTTGCAGCGACATTGCGGTCTTGTTCTAAAACAAAGTGTGCAGCATCGCTTGTTGTGATGTGCTCAAGTACCACTTTAAGTTTTGGAAATTGCTTTAATAACGGTGATAAAACTTCATCTAAGAAGCGTTTTTCACGGTCAAAAATATCAACGTGGTTATGAGTTACTTCACCATGAAGTAATAACGGAACTTGGTGTTCTTCTAATTGCTCAATGACTGCATAAACTTTACGAATGTCACTTACACCGTTATCAGAGTTAGTGGTCGCGCCTGCTGGGTAAAGTTTAATAGCATTTACATGTTCAGACTCTTTAATTTTACGAACTTCGTCTGGTGAGGTGAAATCAGTAAAATAAAGCACCATACGCGGGTCAAAATTAAGACCTTCTGGAACATGTGCAAGAATACGTTCACGATAAGCCAATGCTTCTTCCACAGTTTTTACAGGCGGAACAAGGTTTGGCATACAGATCGCACGAGCAAATTGTTTGGCCAAATCAGGTACAGTACGTTTTAATGCTAAACCATCACGTAAATGTGCATGCCAATCATCTGGCTGGAGCAGGGTAATAGAGTCCAAGGCAGTTCAAACTTCGAAATAAAACAAATGATAATCGATAAAGTGTGAAAATGGTAACGAGAATTACGGACAAATGGCAAAATAAAGCGCCAGACGCATTAAAAAATAATGTTATATTTTGTTAATGTGTAAGAAGCAGGAATCAAGTAGTGGCGAATAGGGGAAATGTACATGAATTACTCAAAGCAAAAGAAGAAATAGAATATTTAGTAACTCTACATACCCATCGTTATGCCAATACGCCTTTGCCACATCAATTAGAAAAAAAATTCTGGTGCCTAAACCTTGAGCGAACTAAACAAAATATCTCAAAATTTCTAGCAAGTGGCATTTTAACCTACCTTATTTTTATTTTACTGGCTTTACCAACTGACTATTTAGTAATCGGGGTGCCTAATATTACTTGGGACTTTTTTTACTGCTTACTAAGTGCAGTTAATATTGCTTGTGCGCTGCTGCTATTTTGGGTTTTTGCAAAGTTTAAAGGCCTCAGTGAATATTTTTATATCGCTGCCTGTGGCATTGTATTTTTGACCATTATTATCAATGCAATGCTGCTTCTTAGCGTAGAAAATGTCGCCCTTAAAAACCAGTCAATGTTGCTACTTTCTTTTTTATATATGCTAGGTTTTATCCTAAGCGGTATAAAGCCTTTGCATATGCTCTATGTGGGGTTGATCGCAGCGATTTGTGTTTTTTCTCTACTGATTTTATTGCAAGCAAATTGTGATTATATTGCTTTGGGAAGAGCGTTGTTTGGAAGCTGTATTTTAGGTTTTTCAATTAGCACGATGCTCACCTCTAGAGAAAGAAGCCTTTTTTTAAATAATCAGCTTGCTGAGCTGAATGAACAGATTTTACGAATTGAGGCATCTGAGTTACTTCATTTAAGTCAGCAGGATGCACTGACCAACATCTCAAATCGACGTACTTTTGATGAGATGTTCGATTTTTTTTACTATCGTGCAAAGCAAGAAAAGCGTCCATTGGCTGTTTTATTTATTGATATCGATTTTTTTAAAAATTATAACGATTTTTATGGGCACCAAATGGGGGATAAGGTCATCTCATCTATTGCCTCTGCAATTAAAAATTCGATACGCCATGTTGATTTTGTGGCCCGTTATGGGGGAGAGGAGTTTGTGGTGCTGTTGCCGAAAACACCTGCTCAAGGTGCCTATGCGGTCGCTGCAAATATTTATAAAGCGATTGAGCGCCAAGCAATTCCTCATGCCGCATCTTTAGTTTCTAAGCAGGTCACCATTAGTTTAGGTTTTACTGTTTATACAGAAGGTTTTAAAGTAAATCAGGAAAAGTTAATTCACGCTGCGGATCAAGCTTTGTATCGGGCCAAACAGCTTGGTCGTAACCAGATTTATTATCAACCTTTAGAAATAGTGGAACCTGCTTAAACAGACACTTAAAATAAAAAAGCCACCTTTGTCGGTGGCTTTTTTATTAAGTAAGAAAATTATTTCTTCTTGCTATCGAGTTGCGGCACAGCAGAACCTTGACCGATTGAAAGCAAACCAGCATCTGTATAGATACCAAGTTTTGCACGTGTATCGGTAATGTCGAGGTTACGCATAGTCAACTGACCAATACGGTCCATTGGCGAGAACATTGAATCGCCTTTTTCCATCGTTAAACGTTCAGCTTCGTACGTTAAGTTTGGAGATTCAGTGTTCATGATGGTGTAGTCATTACCACGACGAAGTTCAAGAGTAACTTCACCTGTAACAGCTTTAGCAACCCAACGCTGCGCAGTTTCACGTAACATAAGCGCTTGAGAGTCGAACCAGCGGCCTTGGTAAAGCAAACGACCTAAACGTAAACCGTTAATACGGTATTGTTCGATCGTGTCTTCATTATGAATACCAGTAACCAAACGCTCGTAAGCAATATGAAGAAGGGCCATACCCGGTGCTTCATAAATACCGCGAGATTTTGCTTCGATAATACGGTTTTCGATTTGGTCAGACATACCTAAACCATGACGGCCACCAATACGGTTTGCTTCAAGAATAAGCTCAACTGGATTGTCAAAAGTTTGACCGTTTAATGCAACAGGTACACCTTCTTCAAAACGTACAGTCACTTCTTCTGGAGTAATTTCAACTTCATCTTTCCAGAAAGCAACGCCCATAATTGGGTCAACAATTTTGATACCAGCGTTTAGGTATTCAAGATCTTTTGCTTCGTGAGTTGCGCCTAACATGTTTGAGTCAGTTGAGTACGCTTTTTCTTTTGACATTTTATAGTCAAAACCATTGTCGATCAGGAACTGTGACATTTCAGCACGGCCACCGAGTTCATCGATGAAGTTTTGATCTAACCAAGGCTTGTAAATTTTAAGATTTGGGTTGGTCAACAAACCATAACGATAGAAACGTTCAATATCGTTACCTTTATAAGTTGAACCGTCACCCCAGATGTTTACGTCATCTTCTTTCATTGCAGTAACTAACATAGTACCTGTTACTGCACGACCGAGAGGAGTCGTATTGAAATATGGAACGCCACCTGTGCTGATATGGAATGCACCACACTGAATCGCAGCAATACCTTCAAGCGCAAGTTGTAAGCGGCAGTCAATTAAGCGAGCTTTTACAGCGCCGTATTGTTCTGCTTTCTTTGGAATTGCATCGTAGTCATCTTCATCTGGCTGGCCTAAGTTTGCAGTATATGCATAAGGCTCAGCGCCTTTTTGTTTCATCCACAATAAAGCTGCTGAAGTGTCTAAGCCTCCGGAGAAGGCAATCCCAACTTTTTTGCCTACTGGTACATGCTGCAAGATCGTTGCATTATCAGTCATTGCTAGTCCTAACTATTTCGAAATAGGCACCCTAATACTTCGGTGACCAAGAGAATTTATTCGCTCAGTACTATATCACTTTTCAAATCGATTTTTTTTCTGTTAGGAAAGGAATTCTTTTTTTTTCATTTGAAAAATAGATTAATATTGGAAAAATATAAAGTTTTACGATTAGTATGACAATTTAGAAGAAATTCTATAAAAGGAAAAAATATAAATATGTTAATTCATCACAATCAAATTTTATCAACATTGCATCGTATCGCGGGGTTTATTTTAATTTCAGATCTTATCTATGCGATTTACAATATATTTGTGTATATGCCCAAATTCTTTATTGGTGGTCTTTTAGGGCGTATTGTCGCAATCGCTATGCAGTTCCTATGCGCTAGAAGCGTTAAGACGGGGACTACAAGCAGCCGTATCGGTTCAATAGTGATCTCTATTCTAATGCTTAATATGTTTCCTGTAGGAACTGTGATTGCTGTCGTGATGCTATTTTTTTCTTTATTTAAATGGGAAAAAGCTTCAACGTTTCAATTGCCCATAAAAAATTAAATGAAGGGTCACAAGCTCGAATAATTGACAATTTCAACACGTAAAAAAATACGTGTGGTCATCCTAACATTTCAAAAAAGTATTAAAGTACTATGCAACAAGTTGCAAAAAATTATTGGGACGCAGCATGACAAGTTACGCCAATTTATTAAAACCATTACATTTAGGCTTTACCACCATTAAAAACCGTGTGGTGATGGGATCCATGCATACGGGGCTTGAAGACCGTTTTTACAATTACCCAAAACTGGCAGCTTATTTTGAAGAGCGTGCAAAAGGTGGGGTTGGCCTGATTGTGACCGGGGGGATTTCTCCAAACCGTCAAGGTTGGCTACTACCCATGGGTGGAACCATGAATGGTTTAACCGATATTCCGCAGCACCGTCTGGTTACACATGCTGTGCATAAGCATGGCTCAAAAATTTTAATGCAAATTTTGCATGCTGGCCGTTATGGTTATCAACCTTTTGCAGTGTCTTCTAGTCCGATCAAATCGCCAATTTCCCCATTTAAACCGCGTCAGCTTTCTGAAAAAAATATTTTAAGTACGATCGATGACTATGCACATTGTGCTGACATTGCCAAAAAAGCAGGCTATGACGGCGTTGAAATTATGGGCTCGGAAGGTTATCTCATTAACCAGTTTTTAAGCAGCCATGTGAACCAGCGTACTGACCGTTGGGGCGGTGATATTGAAAACCGTATGCGCTTTCCGGTGGAAGTCGTCAAGGCTATTCGTGCCAAAGTTGGTGAAAAATTTATTATCTGTTTCCGCTTGTCGTTGCTCGATTTAGTTCATGATGGCAACACTATGCAAGAAGTGGTGACTGTTGCAAAAGCTTTAGAAAAAGCGGGTGTCACTTTATTAAATACCGGCATTGGTTGGCATGAAGCTCGTGTTCCGACCATTGTCACGTCTGTGCCTCGTGCAGCTTTTGTCGATTACACGGCTCATGTAAAACAGCATATTTCTATACCGATTATTGCGTCAAACCGAATTAACATGCCTGAAACTGCCGAAGAAATTTTGGCAACTGGCAAAGCAGATATGGTTCAAATGGCACGTCCTTTATTGGCCGATGCATTTTGGGTAAATAAAACTGCGACTAACCGCGTTGATGAAATTAATACCTGTATTGCCTGTAACCAAGCTTGTTTAGACCATGCTTTTAAAAATAAACGTGTGTCATGTTTAGTGAACCCGCGTGCAGGGCATGAAACGGAACTGGTCTATTTAAAAACCAAACAGCCTAAGCGTATAGCTGTTGTAGGTGGCGGTGTAGCGGGAATGTCGGCAGCAACCGTTGCGGCAAGCCGTGGTCATGCGGTTACTTTATTTGAAGCAACGGCGGAAGTAGGTGGTCAATTTAACTTTGCCAAGGTCGTACCGGGCAAAGAAGAATTCCACGAAACAATTCGCTACTTTAAAGTCCAACTTGAAAAAACTGGGGTGGATGTGCGTTTAAATACTCGCGTGAACCGTGAGCAGCTTGAACGTGAAGGTTTTGATGAAGTGATTGTTGCAACGGGTGTAATTCCTCGTGCATTAAAAATTGAAGGAAGTAATGCACCACAAGTCCTTTCCTATGCTCAAGTTCTAAAAGGAGCAGAAGTTGGACAAAAAGTTGCAGTGATTGGTGCGGGTGGCATTGGTTTTGATGTGTCTGAGTTTTTACTTAAACCACCACATCAACCACAGCCTCAACCTTTAGCCGAATGGCAACGTGAATGGGGTGTGGACCCAGATCCAAACTATGTTTCTGAAGGGGGGATGCAGCCGCCAGTCGTTGAACCAGCAATCCGTGAAATTTATTTATTGCAACGTAAAACAACACCACTCGGTATTGGACTTGGCAAAACTTCGGGTTGGGTCCATCGTGCACAGCTTAAAAAGCATGGTGTCCGTATGTTACGTGGTGTGCAATATAAAGCAGTCACCGACGAAGGGCTTTGGATTGAGCATAATGGTCAAGACCAGCTTTTACGTGTAGACACGGTAGTGGTGTGTGCAGGGCAAGAGTCGGTAAAAGACTTGATGCCAAAAGAAGGCGAGTCGACGATCGCAAACTACCATATTATTGGTGGTGCAAAGCTTGCAGCAGAGCTAGATGCCAAGCGTGCGATCAAAGAAGGAGCAGAATTGGCTGCCCAACTTTAAAATTGATGAAACAATATGCACTTGAACACAAAGCAGTGATTTTTTTCTTGAATAAAATGAATAAGCTTTGTATTCTTACGCACATGGAAGCGTGGCAGAGCGGTTTAATGCACCGGTCTTGAAAACCGACGAGGGTGTGAGTCCTCCGTGAGTTCGAATCTCACCGCTTCCGCCAAATTCGAAAAGCCCCTGTGAAAACAGGGGCTTTTTTTATGCCTAAAATAAAAATTACAACGCTATTTAGCTTAAATATTGCTAATAAATGCCGAAAATTTCATATAAATCAATCGAGTGTATATTTTAATCAAAATTACTATCTTTATATAATATGTTTTATGTTTTCAATACCTTAGCAATAACAGGTCTATATATCAGAATCGAACAAGTTATTTGTAGAATATTCATTTATTGATATATGATGAGGCCATATTTAGAAACTGATTCAAAACATAATTCTATCGTTCAGCGAGTAAGTTCAAGGAAGGAATAATGCTGAATTCAGTCTTCTAAACCCTATATCTGGATATTATTTCCACCCAAAAATTGCATTTGACCCAATGGTTGGTAATGTCTCACTCTTTTGTAGAGTAGGCATTTCCTAGTTTAGGATATATCTATGAAAAAATTATTTAGTGTCCTGTTCAGCGCATCTGTACTAACACTGTCTGCATGTAACAAACAACCTGCACAAACTGAAAATACAGCTTCAGCTAAAGACAAAACTGAATCAGTACGCACAATTAAATTGGTTTCAACAGGTTCAGATACTGATGTATGGAAATACGTTGCAACGCTTCCTGAAACTGCTCAAGCGGGCATTAAACTTGAAGTGACCAACTTGACTGACTACGTTGTGCTTAATACATCTGTAGCAAGTGGCGAACAAGACGTAAATGCGTTCCAGTCATTCAACTATTTGGCAGCTTATAATTCTTCAAATACTGCTAAAGTTGCGGCTGTTGCGACAACTTACTTAGAGCCAATGGGTATTTATGCAAATAAAGTTAAATCTGTTGAAGAATTCCCACAAGGCGCGACCATCGCGATTCCAAACGATACTGCCAATGAAGCACGTGCTTTAACATTATTACAGTCTGCTAAGCTGATTAAACTTAAACCGAACTTTGACCCGGTAAAAGGAACTACGAACGACATCGCTGAAAACCCTAAGAATTTGAAATTAAAACCAATTCAAATGACTACGGCAGTTCGTGTTAAAAACGATGTAGATGCGATTGTACTTGGTAATACATTGGCGCTTGAAGGTGGCTTAAATGTAATGAAAGATGCGATCTTCCGTGAGCCTATTGATCAGTCTACTAAGCTTTATGTGAACCTATTGGGTGTTGCTGAAGCAAATAAAAATGACCCAATCTATACGAAACTTGGTGAGCTTTACCACTTACCTAAAGTTCAAAAATTTGTGAGCGAAAAATTCGGTGGCACTAAAGTTGAAGTGAACAAACCTGTTTCTGAATTCACAGACATTAAATAAGTAATTTTTTAATTTAAAAATTATTTTTCAAAGCTAAGTCACGGTAATCGGGGCTTAGCTTTTTATTTATAATGTTGTACTTAAGCTAACTTATAATAAAATATTTATTGACTTCATTAGAGAATTAAGTAGGGAAGATATTTAAAGTTAGTTGTTGCGTTAGTTTTCATAGTCTGAGAAATTAAATTACTCATAGAGTGGTTTTTTTAAATATATAACTTTTGATATTGGAAATTGATAATAAGGTAAAAATATGGTGCAAAGCGAGATTTTTGATGCAATTAAAAATATTGACGAAGTTCGGAAAATAGATGATCTTTATTTAGTTGTAGATGAAAATTCTAATTCTGAAGACCCAGTCGAAAGTATAATATTTGAAATTAATAAAAAGTTTTGGGCTATTACAGTTAATCATAATTTTGATGAAATTGAATTAAAGATCTTCTCTTACTTACCAAATAAGGCAATACAACAACGATATTCAGATAATTTATCAAGTCTAAAAGGATTAGAAATTGGAACAATGTTCGCTATCGTCAATGAAAGAGGATATACAGATGGGATTAAGCTCATGCTTCACGATCATTCGTTGAAAGAATCTATGACAAATCCATTTTTTGCTGTATTAACGATTGTTGCTTTAGCTTCTGGGTTGCAATATGAATTAAGAAAAACAGGAGTTGATACATATCTAGTTTAGTTCATATATGTATCTATAAAAATTATTTAATATTAGTTATATATGATAAAATGTTTAATCAATATATCTGAGAATTGGGACAATCGGAAATTGTTTGAACTAAACTTATGTAAGTACATTTACGAAGAAGAAAAAGATGAGATTATTGATGGAATTTATTTTGAAAAAATATATGTTGATAATAATAAAGTTGTAGCAAGTAACTTCAATGATTTACAACAACTTGAAAAGTCTTTGGGAATTTTTAGTAATTATCTTGGAAAAGATAATTATTGCTACTGTTATATAATGCTTCAATCTCTGCATAAGCTCACTACAGAATTAAAAGAAAATAATATAGAAAATCGCTTATTTCTTTCTAAAAATTTTACTTTTAACGGTGAAGAACTCTCTATTGAATTTGATCCAGTTTCTGATCTTATAGGGAAAAATAACTTAGAAGATTTTGAAAAATTTAAAAAGAAAGAAGAACTATTAATTCGTCTTTCAAATGAAACTGTAGATAAAAAGATATGGGTTAATTTTACAAAACTGGAAAAAAGTTGCTGGTTAGATTTTGCTTATTTTAGAATGAACGAAAGAAGAGAACCTTTATCATTAAATATAACTGTTGATGGTAAATACCTATTGTGTGAAGAAGATGTGTATTGTTATTTTGGAGAGGAGGTTTATGGAGTATTAGGATACTTAGGTTATAACATTAATGCATTTGCTGATGTACTGTGCGATTTTCCTTTAAAAGTTAAATGGATAAATTTTGAGTATTCTAAAGATAACTTTGATTCAAAAGAGGTTTTAGAGGATCTAGTTGCTATATTAAAACAGTATTCATCTTTAGAGATTTCATATAAATGAACAGTCGAGAAAATTTAAAAAAAGAAGATAGTGAGTAATGCATTCTATGAATACTGACCTGATGGATGATAATTATGAATTTAATAAATCACTGTAGTAAGTTATTTCTTGCAATTTTTCTTATGATGAATCTTTCAAATACATATGCTGCAAAGATACAGGCTGTAGATGCTGAATTACAGGAGAGTGCTGTAGATGCAATGGAAGCTGCTGGAGCAGAAGCTGTAGAGGTTGGTGGGCAAGAGGCGATATGCCGTGCTGACGATGCGTGTGATGTTGCATCTGCTGTTTCTGAGGATGAAATGTACGGTGGCATTCAACAGGAATATGTCGTAAAAGGCTGTAAGGTAACAATCTACAACGATGGGCCTGTGAAAATGGTCGATGTAAAGACGGATCAGCCATGTAATGCTCCACTTCCTAAAGACCATAAATTTTCTAGATAGAGCCTGTTAAATTATTTTTAAAAGCTAGGTCACGGTTATCGGGCTTAGCTTTTTTTATTTAGAATGTTGTTTTAATTTAATTATCTTATAATTTGGGGTATAAATTTTCGTTAAAAAACTTATTGATTCCAATAAGTACTAAACATTTCTTTAATGCCAATTTCATCTTCCATATATTTATTAGGAGATATTTTTAATCCAACACCACTCAAATATATTACCGCTTTCCAAAGAAGCTCCTCTTTAATCGGAGGATCAAAAAGTAAGTCTTGGTTATCCAGTGCATTCATTCTTTTTCTTGCCCATTCTTCAGCATCCTCTCGGCTGATTTTATGGTTTAACAGATCATTGAATACTTCTTGTACATCTAATAAAGATATTTTCATTTCATCGTTTTCCATTCTTTTATATTCTATATTTACCCACCTAAAATAATATATCTATATAAATTTTCACCCCTTTATAAACCCCACTTTAACAATAACTCATTCATTATTTATCCTTACTTTTTAATGATCTAATTTAAAGCAAATGTCATTTTGTGTGCTTGACTGTAAAAGGGTAGAGCACTATTCTTTGCCTGCTGGCCACATTGCCAGTCGGTTGTCGCAGACCGTGAAAACAAAGTCGATATGCAAAATTCTTATTTTGTGTGTCGGGAACTCGTTCGCCCCCTTTTTCTCTACGGTAGGGCGGAAGGGGGACACCCTCGGGTGTGCTGGTTCCTTTGTTTCCAGTCTGCGAACCCCCTTTCGTTCTGCCACCATAATTTTAATGACTTGGCAGAACTCCCAATAAAAAGGAGTTGGCTTTGCACATTCATTATTTCTTGGCAGCCTTTGCCAAAGTCTATATCGACACAACTTAAACGTTAAAGCAGTTTGATTACCTAAAGGTTTTCAGGCTTTAAATCGTCACGATTAAAACTTAGCAACAATAAAACTTGAGATGTGCCAAGCACAGTCTTTATAGGCTTTGCTATGCCTTTTTTTCTCCCAAAAAAGTATCTCACTTACAACAAGAATTTTATAACGGTAAAAACTATGCCACATTCAGATCTTCCATTTCGTGCTTTAAGCGTGCTTCATACTTCAAGATTCTTGTTTAATAAATATGGTTTTCATAAAGTCGGAGTGGACCGCATACTTGAATCTTCAAAAACTTCAAAAGCAACTTTTTATAATTACTTTCATTCAAAAGAACGACTTATTGAAATGAGCCTAACCTTTCAAAAAGATGGGCTTAAACATGAGGTGCTTTCAATTATCTATGTTCAAAAAGATTTAACGCTGCTTGAAAAGCTTCGCAAACTTTACTTTTTACATGCCGACTTAGACGGACTCTATCATTTGCCATTTAAAGCTATTTTCGAGATAGCGAAAACGTATCCAAAGGCCTATCAGGTCGTTGTTGACTATCGAAACTGGCTGATTAATGAAATCTATCAATTGCTTTTAACGAGCCATCCAAATGCCTCAAAACAAGAGGCGCATATGTTTTTGTTTGTAATTGATGGGGCCATGGTTCAGCTTTTAGACCCAAACAAACCCGATGAAAGAGAGCGGTTATTGGAATATTTTCTAATTTCTTTGGGTAAATGAAGTGAGGGCATAATTAAGAAAAGATACTAAAAATCAGATGTAAAGCCAGAAAAAATCGTTACTCGCTTTATTCCTGTATTTATAATATTTTTTAAAATTACTTAAAATGATTACAGACATATATCACTGCAACTAACTTCGAAAAACTCTTATAAAATAGGAGTTTTTTTATTAAATAGAAGTTCAGAAAATATACTTTTTACTTAATGGTTACATTATTGAATTGTTCGATAATCTTTTTGTATATAATATATATTCTTTGTATTTTGTGATTGTTGTAGAGTAACTATGAAAAAAATATTAATCATTACTACTTTGAGTTCTTTCAGTTTAATGGCATGTTCAACTACTGAAACTTCAAGAACGATACAAAGCCCGCAAGTGGCTGTAGCAACAACACAAATTAAATATAATGGAGTAAAAGCTCCAGTTTCTATTGGTAAATTTGATAATCGCTCTAGTTATATGAGAGGTGTTTTCTCTGATAATGTAGACCGTCTAGGCGGACAAGCAAAAACTATTCTTGAGACACATTTACAGCAAACTGGTTATTTTACAGTTTTAAATCGCGATAATTTATCTGAAATTAAACAAGAAGTAGGTTATAGCAATACGAATCAAGCTATTAAGGGCGCTCGTTACGTTATTACTGGTGATGTATCTGAGTTTGGTCGAAAAGAAGTAGGCGATCAACAATTATTTGGTATTTTAGGGCGTGGTAAACAGCAAGTTGCTTATGCAAAAGTTAATTTAAATATTGTTGATGTTAAAACATCAGAAGTTGTGCATTCCGTACAAGGCGCTGGTGAATATGCACTAGGAGCTCGTGAAGTATTAGGTTTTGGTTCTACAGCTTCTTATGATTCTACTTTAAATGGCAAAGTACTCGATTTAGCTGTTCGTGAAGCAGTTAATAATCTAGTAACAGATATTCAAAATAACCGTTGGTCTGTTCAATAATTTTGGATATTTGTTAAATGCAAAAAATTCTTTTGAGCAGTTTTCTTGCTATAGGATTGGTTGGTTGTGCCGCTGGTCCTCAGCCTTTATATAATTGGGGAACTTATACTCATCAAACCTATTTGATGTATAACGCACCTGAAAAAGCTACGCCAAGTACGCAAATCGCAAAATTAGAAGCTGAAATTGAACAAACAAAAGGTAAGGGCTTAGCTGTTCCACCAGGTTTATATGCTCATTTGGGATTATTGTATTTGCAAGAAAATAATTCTCAAAAAGCAATTGAGTATTTCCAGCTTGAAAAACAAGTATATCCAGAATCTACAGTTTTAATGGATCGCTTATTGCAAAAAATGAAGGCTAAGGGTGAGTATACAAAATCATGATTAAGAAATTTTTAATTGCTGGTTTGGTCATCTCTAGCCTTGCATTTACGGGCTGTGCTGTTACTCCATCACCTAATAAAGATATTACAGCTTATAAAGCTCATATGCCAAAATCGATTTTGGTATTACCGCCAGTCAATGATTCACCAGATGTAAAAGCGACTTATAGTTATTGGCCTACTGTAGTGGCACCTGTAGCGGAAGCTGGTTATTACGTTTTTCCCATCTCTGTTGTAGACAATATGTTTAAAGAGAATGGTGTTACTAATGGCAGTGATGCACAGTCAATTGCACCTCAGAAGTTGCAAGAGATTTTTGGCGCCGATGCTGCTTTATATATTCGAATTAAAGAATATGGTACTAAATATCAAGTGGTTCAAAGTGTGGCTACAGTTAGTGTTGATGCAAAGCTTGTTGATTTAAAAACTGGAGATGTGATTTGGACAGGTGAGAAAAAACTTGTTCAAGGAAGTGATAATGGTAATTCGGGTTTAATCGGAATGGTCGTTGGTGCTTTAGTGGAACAGATTGCTGGCAGCTTAACTGACCGCGCTTATCCATTAGCAGGCATGGTAAATACTCAACTTTTTACCCCGACTAATTATAATCCGGGTATGGGGTTGTTATATGGTCCACGTTCACCAAAGTATCAACAAGATGGAGTAGCTAAGTAAATTATTATTCCAGCTGGTTTATAAATTTTTGGTTACGCCGGAGAGCTAGAGCAACTAGTTCTCCGGCTTAATTCGTTTTACTTCTTTTGCTTAAAACGATAATTACATTTCAAGCAGCGATAGTCTTGAAAAATATTTTTATCGATCATCACGCCTGCTTTTTTACCAAAAATATTACCAACGACACCGCCAGTAATTCCTGCACTAATGGCACCAACAAAAGTCCCTACAGTTCCACCAACAATCACGCCTAAAGGGCCAGCAACAGTACCAATAGCTGCTCCAACAGTCGCGCCAGTTGCTGCACCACCTACCGTACCTGCAGTTGTGCCAGCAGCTGTCAGTAAAACACCACCAGTTGTTCTAAGTAATTTGTCATGGTCACGTGCTTCAATTTCTGTAGAACCACACTTAGGACATTGCAGAGCTTTTTCCATAAAATTTCCTGTCTTTCATCATTGAGAGACACAGTACGGCGCTAAATCATTTAAGTGGGTAAAGAACCTGTCTTACGATGGAGTATCTTTTGCCTGTTGAGTGATTGCAACGATAACTGGTCTGCTTTGATTTTAGCTGAACATTGACACAAATATTTATAGATCATGTAAACACTTGTACTTTAATAATTATCTCATTAAATACCAATGTTTAGAATGACTAAGGCTTACATATCAGTGTGTCTAGCAAAGAACATTTCAATAATGATGAATAGAATGTGAAGGGTTTTTTGAGTAGATTTTCTGAAGTTACTTAGGGTAATGAGCTGTAAAATGATAAAAGGCTTATCCTGTTTGAATAAGCCTTCTTTAAAGATTAGATTGATTTTTTCCAACTTAAAAATTTATATAGTCCAAACATGAAGGTAATCCAGATTGGAATTAAAATCACCGATTTTTCAAATCCTTGAGTCCACATGATGTATAAAATCATGCCAATAAAAATCAAAACAATATAGTTACTCAAGGGTGAAAATAGAGCGGGGAATTTGGCAACTTTATTTTCAAGCTTCATGGCGTGTTTAAACTTTAAATGAGTAAAGCTAATAATTGCCCAGTTTAAAACCAGTGCAGCTACAGCCATGTACATGAGATAGCTTAAAGCTTGTTCTGGGATAAAATAGTTCAGTAATACACAACCAAAAATCAGAATAGAAGAAAAGATAACAGCAGGCGTTGGAACCCCTTGTTTGCTGACTTTTGTAAAAATTTTGGATGCGTGACCTTGTACTGCTAGGCCATATAACATACGGCTGTTTGCGTACATACCGCTGTTATAAACTGATAGTGCAGCCGTCAAAATAATAAAGTTGAGCAAATGCGCTGCCCAGCCAATACCAAGCTGGCTAAAAATCATCACAAATGGGCTTTTATCTAA
Source organism: Acinetobacter pittii (assembly GCF_034067285.1). Classification (NCBI taxonomy): domain Bacteria; kingdom Pseudomonadati; phylum Pseudomonadota; class Gammaproteobacteria; order Moraxellales; family Moraxellaceae; genus Acinetobacter; species Acinetobacter pittii. The sequence goes on along the minus strand of NZ_CP139286.1, from coordinate 2,589,685 downwards.
ACCACCGAGGTCAAGCTGATTCCAAGGAATGAGCGACATAATGATAGCAAGCGAAGCCACATAGAAAACTAAGATTCGAAAGATAACTTGGTTAATGGCTTGTGGAATGCTTTTTTCAGGATTTTCGGCTTCAGCTGCAGTCATCCCAATCAGTTCAATACCGCCAAAAGCAAACATTAAAAAGGCGAGCATATAAAATAGGCCCGAGAACCCATGTGGGAAAAATCCGCCATGCTGCCATAGGTTTGCAAAGCTAGCGATAGAATCATTACCTGTGGTAAGCAATAAATATAAGCCAAACACGATCATGGCAATGACCGCTGCAACTTTAATAATGGCTAACCAAAACTCAGATTCACCATAAAACTTAACATTGCCTAAGTTTAAACACGTGACTAAAACAAAGAAAAATAAGGCTGATATCCAAGCAGGAATGTGGGGCCACCAGTAATGCACATATTTAGCAACGGCTGTCAGCTCGGTCATCGCGACCAAAATATAAACCACCCAATAGTTCCAGCCCGATAAAAAACCAGGGAACTTGCCCCAATATTTTTGTGCAAAGTAACTAAAGGAACCAACCACAGGTTCTTCTACGATCATTTCACCCATTTGGCGCATAATTAGAAATGCGACCAAACCGACAATGGCATAACCTAAAATAATAGAAGGACCAGCAGACTGGATGACTTGTGCAGAGCCTAAAAATAAACCTGTCCCGACAGCACCACCCATGGCAATTAACTGGATATGGCGATTTTTAAGTCCGCGTTTTAATTGGGAAGATGAATTGCTCAAAATATATGCGCTGAATAAAAAAGCTGGCGCTATTGTAATAGATTAGTTAGGGATAACCTAGTTTGAAAAGGATTTTACTCAGCTAAATAAAAGGGATCCGTACAAACTATACGAATCCCTTTTTGAAAACTGGTTATTTTATAAATTAGAAAGATACCATTTTGCCCGGATTAATCATTGCACCGATGCCATACATACTTTTCGCGAGTGGAATAACAACGGGGGCAAGGGTACGACCAAACATAATATTTTGATGATCAATTTTAGATAACATTTCAAAATCGTTAGATTGCCCAACAAAGTCATTCGCAATGGCTCTACCAATACGTACAGTCTGTGCAACGCCATGACCACTCCAGCCGTGAACAGCATAAATTGGGAATTTATTGCCAAACTTACGGCTATCGACTGCACCATTTACGGTTAAATCAGTGGTTCCACTCCAGACAAAATCCATTTCTAGATTTTTAATTTGCGGGAACACGGTATGAATTCGATGCTCTAGATAATTTAAAGTTTTCTCTGGACCCCAGCATGTTCCTGTGCCTTGGCCTCCAAATAATAAGCGGTTATTAAACACGGGACGGTAGTAATCAATCTGGAACTGGGTGTCGTAAACTGGATGCCCAAATGGCAAAAGCTCTTTTGTATCAAGCTCTAGCGGGGCAGTCGTTGCAACATAAGTATAGAAAGGGATAGTGGTATTGTTTTGCTCTGATAAAAGTTTAAAAGAAGCATGGTGTACTGCTAACACCACAGACTTTTTAGCTTTTACGATGGCATTTGCTGTTTGAACATAAATACCATCTGATTTTTCTTCTATTGAAAGGACTTCTGTTTGTTCATAAACAGTACCGCCATTTTTGCAAAAGCCATAAATTAAACCGCGGTTTAAAGCTAAAGGATGGATTTGTCCACCCAACTCATCAATTAAACCACCTGTGTAATAGTCAGACTTAATAAAGTCCATGAGTTCGTGTTTACCCACAATACGGGTATGGTCTTCACCTAAATATTTTCGTGCATCGGCGCCTTGTGTTAAACCAACTAAATGTCCTTCATGAACGGCAGCAGTAATGTGACCATGTTTTCGGTCAAAGTTGAGCTGGTATTTTTCTGAGATGTCATCAATCAGCTGCATGGCTTCCGTAGAGGTAAAATGCCAGAGTTTTTTGGCATCTTCGTAGCTTAAGCGATCGGCCATTTCTTGGGCTTCCCAACGAGCTAAACCAGGGGTGAGTTGTCCACCATTTCGACCAGAAGCTGCGCTACCTACGCGGTTTTTTTCTAATAAAACAGTCTCTACGCCTTGTTCAGCTAAATGTAAGGCCGTAGATGAACCTAATAAACCACCACCAATAACCACCACATCGCATTCAATATCAGCTTTTAAACTGTCAAAGGTATGCCAATCAGAAAGCGAGCTTTCATAGTAGTTTGCTGGATTATCTACCGCTGTGCCTTCTACAGTAGTTGTGTCAAATTTTGCATGTTTTGGATTTAACCAGCTCCACTCTTTGCCCACTTGTAGAGATTTACTTGGTTTATATTCAACGTCTTTTAAAAGTTGAGGTTTAGAAATAATTTTCATGACAAAAGTTCCTTAAAAATTAATAAGCGTTACTAATAGCAATGCTTTGTTTTTTAATCGTTTTATAGATAAATAGGAGAATACCTAAAGCTAACCAGAAACATCCAAAAATCAGTGAAGATGAGTCAAGATTAAGCCAGAGGCAAATAATGCTGATCACAGAGATAAGCGGTAAAAAGAGGTTTAGAAATTTATTTTTAAACCCTGAGCGCTGTTTATCTTTAATATAAAACTTCATAAAAACTGAGAAATTTACGGCTGTAAAAGCGACTAGCGCACCAAAGCTAATCAGACTGACGACTTGGGCTAAGTCTAGAAAAACCGCGGACATCGAAATAAGACCAACAAACAAAACCGAAAAAAACGGTGTACCTAAGGAGATGTGAATTGTCCCAAAATACTTTTTAGGAAAAATATTATCGGTGCCCATTATATACAGTAAACGTGAAGCACTGGCATGAGAAGCGAGACCAGAGGCGACAGTGTTCATAATTTGCCCGCATAAGAATACGGATTGGAAAAAAGCGCCACCGACATAAAGCACAATTTCAGGCAACGCTTCTGATGGATGCTGAAAGCGTAGATTATTTGGGAAATAAAGTTGAATAAACCAAGCGGCTGTGAAAAAAATAAGTCCGCCAGCGAGAGTCGTTAACATGACAGCACGGGGTATATTTTTGGTAGGTTGTTTGGTTTCATTTGAAAGCGTAGTAACCGCATCAAAACCTAGAAATGAAAAGCACAAAACTGAGGCACCTGCAACGAGCGGTAGTATAGATTGGTGTTCATGCCAGAGTGGAGCCAAAGTAAGCACATGCTCATAACCTTGAGTAGAGCCAATACCCTTAATCACTAAATAAACAAAAATGACCATGAGGATGATAGGTGCAAATACAAACAATAGACTCAAATTGGCGAGTAACCGAATGCGGAAACAATTCACTAAAGTGACTAGGCCCGCCGATACAAGGACCCAAAACCAGTAAGGCAGACTTGGAATTAGTGCTGTGAGATAAATTGCAGCAAGTAAAACATTAATGAGGGGCAGTAATAAATAGTCGAGTAGGGAACACCAACCCACAAAAAAACCGCTTTTTGGCCCTAAACTTTCAGCTGTATAACTGTATGCAGAGCCTGATTTTTCAGAATTTTTACTAAATCTTGCATAGCTCCAAGCAGTGAGTAGCATGGCGCCAAGTGCAAGTAAATAGGCCAGTGGTACGTGTCCATTGGTAATGCCAGAGACAATACCGAAAGTGTCAAACACCGTCATGGGAGTCATGTAGGCAATACCAATAATCGTGACTTGCCAAAGAGACAGTTTTTTTAAGGAAGACGTTTTATTTTCCATGTCATTTCAACCTCAAATTCGTTGTTTTGCTTTTCATCCGGAAAAGCGATGCTATTTTTGAGCCAAAACTTCCCCTAGACTTGAATAAACACGTCTATTTGGAGAAAGTTTGTACAAAAGTTGGTGGCTGTTTCGCCTTGGTGATGCCCTAAAGCAAGATCAAATATTTATATTTTTCGACGTCACTCTAAATCACGACCAGTTGAAAAGATTGACACGGCCGTGACAAAAACTGCTCAGGGCTTTGGCCTTTAAATAATGTGCCTGTTCTGATAGTGATGTCATTTGAAGTAATCACTCGAGAAGAGTCGTTAATCACAATTGCTTTTTGTTTTATGTTTTTAAGCTTAGGCATAAGAATTTTTTCGAGTGCGGAAACTAAAATATCGGTAGCAATTACGCCGATAAATTGATCACGAATCATGACCGGATGGGCAAGGGTGATGGTGTATGCACCATTGCAGATATAGTCGACATATGGTCCATGGATGCACGGACTCTTATTTTGAGCAGGTTTATGGAACCATTCAAAAGAGCGGAAATCTAGAAATCGCTGAGCATTTTGATAGTTTTCAAGCTTAGCTTGTTGCAATTGATCTTCTTTTTTATACCACCATTCGAGTGTCCAATAATCTTGTTCTTCTTGCGTTGCAGGGCTATAACTTGCAAAGCCGATGCCTTGACTGTAATGGCTTTCCTGTAAGGCTTTTTTAATTTCTTTTTGCAAAGCTGAACGCTCTGAACCTGAAAGCTTAACGTCTTTCGTTTTTTCAGGTTCATGTTTTGAGAGAATTTTACTCGCTTTGGTCGCCAGCTTTTCTGTAATGGCTGTCGTTTCCTCCACCACCGTTTTTAACAAATTTTGAAGCTCTTCTATATCTAAATGTTGGGTCATTCCTATAACTCCTAAAATTCCGTATTTCTCACTTGATACTTTATAAGCGCTCTACTTTATTGTTTTTATTCGATAGATAACTTATATCGAAGCATTTGGTCTGTTAGCATCGAAATGATTTTTCGTGCCTGAATAACAGCATCATCTTCATTGCCTTGAACAAAAGATGATAAAAGTTGGTGGTATTGAGCGACGACCGATTGATGAAACTGATCATCTTGGTAAAGCACAGCAATGAGTGGTGCCCATTCGGCTTGTATGGTTAACTCTTGATTTGCCAGTCGAGCTGATTGAGCAAAAGAGGTGAGTGTTAACAAGCAACGTAAATCAAGTTGGGCACGTGTGTCTGCTTCAACGGCCTGTTCAAATTGATCAATAAGTTCTTTGATTTTGCCTAATTCATATTCAGTGGTTCTTTGTGCTGCCAAATATGCACCATGGCTTAAAATTGCACTATGAAACTCGCCTAAATCAGCTAGATACTCATTGGACGCTTGGCGAAGAGGGTGTTTGTTTAAGAGTAAATCGGAAGGTAACTCACAAACAAAGCTTCCGCCGTTTCGCCCGCGTCGTGTATCAATCAGACCTTTTACGCGTAAAGTATTTAAGGCTTCACGTACTGTAATCGGTGACACTCCCATTAAGCGAGCTAGATCCGCCTCGTTAGGAAGCTGTTCATTGCTTTTGAGCAATCCAGAGATAATTGCATTTTCCAAGCGTTCTACAACTTGTTCCGATCGAGTTGCCTGAGCGATAGGTGCAAAAATTATCGTATATGCTGACATGGCGAATTCTCTAAAAGCTAAGTCAGAGACTTAGCTTAATGAAACGGATAAATGGTTAAAACACGCCATATTGATGGACTGCCTGCTCATCTTCAGGCACAGCTGGTATTGCATCCCAAAGTTCAACAATTTTGCCATTATCGACTCGCCATAATTCAAAATAGGCATGTCGATTTCCGGCAATACTTCCTTCGGAATGTGTCAAGACAAATTGACCATCAGCAATGGAGCGATGCGTTTTGGAGTATACCAAACCTTGTCCTTCATTACGGATATTGTTCAAAAAATCAATTACTGCTTTAACACCATCGCCAATATCTGGGCTATGTTGAATGAATTGATCATCGTGGGTGTATTCTTTAAAAGCTTCGTAATCGCCATCAATTAATGACTTTTTAAAGAAAGAGGTCACAATCTCACGATTTTTCTCTGCATCATGGTGAGTGATGATTTCAGTTGGTCCATCTAACTGCGTTCTACCGCTTACATTCGGTGCAGCTTCTGCCACAAGACCGTCCCAGTGTTCAACAATTTTGCCGTCTTTCACTCGATAAATATCAAAACCGACTAAAGGATTTTCATCTAACCCCTGAAAGCGACCATGAATTGCAACCAAGTCACCGTCTGCCAGTACACGTACAGCTTCATGTTGCATGTCGGGGCAGTCTTCTACCAGTTGGCGAAGGCCTGAAAGACCATTTGCAACCAGTGGTGAGTGCTCTATAAAGTCTTCAGAAAAATAACGGTCCAGAGCAGTGGTGTCGTGCAAATTAAATAGCTCGTGATGGGCTTTAGTCACCAAGTCTTTCATTTCTTGTTTATTCATTTTGATCTCCTTTCAAAGTTCATTGTTATTATTCGTTTGAACTCATCACATGTTTAATACGGGTATATTCTTCAAAACCGTAGCCAGATAAATCTTTACCATAACCTGATTTTTTGAAACCACCGTGTGGCATTTCTGCGGTTAAAGGAATATGAGTGTTAATCCAAACTGTACCGAAATCCAGTTCACGAGACAGACGAGTTGCACGGGCATGATCTGTGGTCCAAACACTTGAAGCTAGGCCATATTCAACGTCGTTGGCTTTTTCAATCGCATCATTTTCATCTGTAAATTTCTGAACGGTAATCACTGGTCCAAAAATTTCATTTTGAATGGCTTCGTCGTGTTGTTTTAAGCCACTAATAACAGTGGGTTCAAAATAGAAGCCTGGACGGTCTGCTTGTTTACCGCCTGTTTCAACTTTGGCATGAGCAGGTAAGTTGTCAATGAAGGCTTTAACATTTTTTAATTGATTGGCATTGTTAAGCGGACCATAAAGTGCATCTTGATCATCAGGTTCACCGAAACGGGTATTTTTTGCAGCTTCAACGAGTTTAGCTAAAAATTCATCATGAACAGATTCAGCCACAATTACGCGTGTTGCCGCAGTACAGTCTTGTCCTGCGTTGAAATAGCCCGTTAAGGCAATCATTTCAACTGCTTTATCAAGATCGGCATCTTCAAAAACGACCACAGGCGCTTTACCACCAAGCTCAAGATGAGCTTTCGCTAAATTTGCTGCGGCAGAAGCTGCAACTTGTAATCCGGCACGAACCGAACCTGTAATAGAAACAAGAGCAGGGGTTTTATGTGATACAACTTTTGAACCGACCTGAGCCTGACCTAACACCACGTTAAATGCACCTTTAGGGAAAAATGGCGCTGCAATTTCTGCCAATAAAAGCGTACTTTCAGGCGTCGTATCGCTTGGCTTAAGTACCACTGTGTTACCTGCAGCCAAAGCTGGTGCAATTTTCCAAACCGCCATCATGAGTGGATAGTTCCAAGGCGTAACTTGGCCCACCACTCCAACAGGTTCACGGCGAATAGAAGAGGTTAAACCTTCTAAATATTCACTTGAAGCTGTGCCATTGAGTAAGCGGGCAGCGCCTGCAAAGAAACGAACCTGATCTGCTGAAGCGCCCACTTCTTCAGATGCAATTAAGTGTTTTAACTGACCTGTATTACGACTTTGCGCCTCAATTAAACGCTCTGCATTTGCTTCAATCGCATCTGCCAAATTTAATAATGCTTTTTGACGAGTCGAAGGTGTACTACGTCCCCAAATTTTAAATGCTTCTTTTGCAGCAGCATAAGCTGCATCAACTTCTGCCTCAGTTGCATTCGGTGATTGTGCATAAACTTCACCAGTCACGGGGCTTACCAAATCGAAGTAATCAGATCCTTTGCTAGCAACATATTCGCCGTTAATAAAGTGTTGTAGTTGAGTTTTAGCCATTTTTTATACCTTGTCCTTAGGTTTTAACATATAACATATAAGACTATATGTATTATGTTTTAAATTATCTGTCAAATGCTTTGATAATGGGAGTGGGTGAAAAAAGTTGGAATTTAAATCAGATTAGATTTTAAGTATTTGATTTGATTATTTAAAAAAAATTAAAAATTTATTGAGGATTTTTAGAAGATGTTGATTGTCGTCATAGTTCAAGAGATTTAAGGAAAGGCAAGAGCAGAATTTTTCTAATCAAAAGCAAGTTGATGAACTAAACCATATGCTTAGCTCATCAATTTCGTTTTTATGATTTGAAATTAAAGTGAATGATTAGGTCTTATGACTCGCAAGCAGAATACTGGTTTCACTATTATAAATACCTGAAATATTTCTAATTCTTTCTAGAACTTTGTCGAAGTTTTCTAAGGTGTCAGAACGTAGCTCGACCAGAATGTCCCATTTGCCATTGGTTTTATGCAGACATTCCACGGCACTTTCGAGGCGTAATTCTTTAATCACAGACTGTGCTTTGGTCCCTTCAACCATAATGCTCATCCATGCACGGATAACGTTGCGTTCTGCATTGGGTTTAAACCGTACCGTATATCCAGTAATGATGCCCGAAGACTCTAAATATTCAATTCTCTTCTTAACCGTTGCGCGTGAAACGTGAACTTTTTCGGCTAACTCGGTAACAGACATTCGTGCGTTATCTTTAAGTAAACCTAAAATAATTTGATCAATGTTGTCCATATTGTAATTGTCAATTATCAAATTGGTAAAAAATAATTCATTTTTTACTAAAATACAAATTTTTTGAATCAATTTGATTTTGAATAATAGGGACATCAGTTAAGCCCAATAATTCAATTTAATGGATTAGATAAGATGAATAATTTTACAGTTTCTAGAAATAATTTTAATGAGTGGATGGTTCCAGTTTTTGCACCGGCAAATTTCATTCCGGTACGTGGTGAAGGTTCACGTATTTGGGATCAAGAAAGTAAAGAATATATCGATTTTGCAGGCGGGATTGCAGTAAACGCATTAGGTCATGCGCATCCAGTGGCAGTAAATGCTTTAACAGAACAAGCAACAAAACTTTGGCACGTTGGTAACGGTTATACCAATGAACCTGTTCTACGCCTTGCAAAACAACTCACCGAAAATACATTTGCAGATAAAGTATTCTTCTGTAACTCAGGTGCAGAAGCCAATGAAGCTGCATTAAAATTGGCTCGTAAAGTTGGTTTAGACAGTGGTGTAGCTAGCAAAAGCGGCATCGTAGCATTTAACAATGCATTCCACGGTCGTACCTTATTTACCGTTTCAGCGGGTGGTCAACCTAAATATTCACAAGACTTTGCACCACTTCCAAATGGTATCAATCATGTTGCCTTTAATGATTTAGAAGCTGCAAAAGCAGTAATTAATGAGCAAACATGTGCTGTTATTGTTGAGCCAATCCAAGGTGAAGGCGGTGTTATTCCTGCTGACCTTGAATTTTTAAAAGGTTTACGCGCGCTGTGTGATGAGTTCGGTGCCTTACTGATTTTTGATGAAGTACAAACGGGTGTTGGCCGTACTGGTGCACTTTATGCCTACATGAACTCTGGTGTTATTCCAGATGTGTTAACCACTGCAAAAGCATTGGGCGGCGGTTTTCCAGTCGGTGCAATGTTAACAACCGATAAGTTTGCCCCACATTTTTCAGTAGGTACACATGGCACGACTTATGGTGGTAACCCGCTAGCAAGTGCGGTTGCGGGTGCAGTATTTGAATTTATTAATACGCCTGAAGTACTTGAGGGTGTTAAAGAGCGTCATGACTACTATAAAAACGCTTTAAATAAATTAAATGAAAAATATGAAATTTTTGAAATGATTCGTGGTGAAGGCTTGCTGATTGGCTGTGCTTTAAAAGCCGAATTTGCTGGTAAAGCAAAAGATATTAATAATCTTGCGGGCGAAGAAGGTTTATTGAGTTTGATTGCTGGTCCAAATGTTATCCGTTTTACGCCATCTTTAATTATTCCATTTGCTGATATTGATGAAGGTCTAAAACGCTTTGAACGTGCGCTTGCTCGCTTTGTAGAAATTCAAAAGGATGAACAAGCAGCATGATGATTATTCGCTACATTGAACCTAAAGATGTTAATGACCTTTACCTGTTGGCGCAAAAAGCAGGTTTTGGTTTGACCTCTTTGCAGCCAAATATGGAAAAGCTTGCTGCTCGTATTGAACGGGCATGTAAAACAGTCGCAGGCGAACTACCAAAGGCAGATCAGGTTTACTTATTTGTTTTAGAAGATACTGAACTCAACAAAGTTGTCGGCGTTTGCGGTATTGAAGTAGCACTGGGGTTAAGAGAGCCTTGGTATAACTTCCATGTTGGGACACAAGTGCATGCGTCAGAACCGTTAAGTGTTTATAACGCTTTACCGACTTTGTATTTGAGTAATGACCATACCAACTGTAGTGAGCTTTGTACTTTATTTTTAGATCCTGACTATCGCTTAAATAAAAATGGCAAATTTTTATCTAAAGTCCGTTTCTTATTTCTCTCAGCATTCCGTCAATATTTTGAAGAAACGATTGTTGCTGAAATGCGCGGATATTCTGACGCCAATGGGCAGTCACCATTTTGGAATGCGGTAGGTCATAAGTTTTTTAATATCGAATTTACCAAGGCCGATTATTTAAGTGGTGTAGGGCAGAAGGCTTTTATTGCTGAGCTGATGCCAAGACATCCACTCTATGTCGATATGTTACCTGACGATGCTAAAGCCGCAATTGGCATTGTGCACCCAAATACTCGTCCGGCCTACAACCTGCTGCTTGAAGAGGGACTACGCTATAAAGGCTATGTCGATATTTTTGATGGGGGCGCAACGCTACAAGCAGATATCGAAAATTTACGGGCAATTAAAGAGAGTCAGTCTGTAACGGTTCAAATCGAACAGCCTCAAAATATCCCTGTAGGGGATGAGTCTTACATTGTGGCTAATGATGATTATGAAAATTATCGGGCCATTCTTGTGTATAGCCAGCCTCATCAGAACATATTGCAGTTAACAAAAGAACAGGCAAAACAATTGAATGTCGAAAATGGCTCTTTGGTTCGTGTGCTAAGTGTTCAAGTTAAACAGGTTGCGAGTCCAGAAGTGGTAAAGAAGCTCAAAGAGACTAATCATTTTCGAATGGCTGTTAATTAATCAGTAATACTACACATTTCACCAAATTTAAGAAGGAATAATATATTATCGCTAGCGTAAGATGAGTATATGGATAAATACAATCTTGCTCGCTGAGCTGAGATTAATTAGCCTGTTTTTCTATATATAAAGGGTAAGTAAGTAAAATATTTAATTAATTTATATATTTTAAGTATTTATTGAAAATATATTGAGAAGAGCGGGCTAATATAATAATGAAGGAAAGGAATGATGAATAATTTTTATTGTTATAGGTGATAGCTTTTAAAAAGGAATTTATAAGGTCTTAAGTGATTTAATAATATTTTTAGAATGGTTTAATGGATTAAATTAATAATCATATAATTTATTTATTATTAAAGCATTTACGACGGTTGCTATAAATTGGAGTAAATATTACATGAGTAAGAATAAAGGAAAGCAGTTCCTGGAAGGAGATCTCCTTGGGAGTCAACATATGACTGATCAAGAAGAAGAGAAATTGCAGCGCTCATTGACAAATCGTCATATTCAGATGATCGCAATCGGTGGTGCAATTGGTACTGGATTATTTATGGGTTCCGGGAAAACATTAAGTGTTTCGGGTACTTCAATTGTTTTAACCTATTTAATTATTGGTTTCTTCTTTTTCTTCGTGATGCGGGCAATGGGTGAATTGTTGCTTGCGAACACTAATTTTAAAACCTTCGCCGATTTTGCAACAGCTTATCTCGGTCCATGGGCGGGATTTTTCCTTGGTTGGTCCTACTGGTGTAACTGGATTATTACTGCGATTGCCGATGTCATTGTAATCGGAGGGTACATGCAGTTTTGGTATCCCGATTTACCCGTCTGGATTCCAGCATTTACATCATTGGCCATCTTAACCATACTTAACTTTGTGGCCGTTCGATTGTTCGGTGAACTTGAGTTTTGGTTCTCACTCATCAAAATTACTGCAATTATTCTATTTATTCTGGCTGGTATTTATTTAATTGGTACTGGGTTTACTTCACCAAATGGTGTTAAGGCTTCAATGAGCCATTTGTTTGAAACAGAATCGATGTTTCCTTATGGCGTTACAGGTTTCTTAGCTGGCTTCCAAATTGCCATATTTGCGTTTGTAGGTATTGAGCTTGTTGGTACAACTGCTGCTGAAACCAAAGACCCGCATAAATCACTTCCAAAAGCGATTAACTCTATTCCTTTACGCATTTTGCTATTCTATGTAGGTGCATTGGTTTGTATTATTGCCGTCACATCTTGGGCTAAGGTTTCACCAGAAAAAAGTCCGTTTGTAGAAATGTTTACTTTAGTTGGATTACCAATTGCAGCAGGTTTAATCAATTTTGTTGTTGCGACTTCGGCTTTATCTTCTGCAAACAGTGGGATCTTTGCGACTAGCCGGATGTTATACGGTCTAGCGTTAGACAACGATGCACCTAAAAGCTTTAGTAAACTGTCAAAAAGAAAAGTTCCTATTAGAGGCTTAGTATTTTCAATGGCATGTGTGACGGCTGGAACATCTATTTTATTTATTGTGCCTAATGTAATGACCGCATTTACGATTATTTCAGCACTGACTTCAATTTTATGTATTTTTACATTTATGTTGATTGTGCTTTCTTATATTTCTTATCGTAAAAAATTTCCTGAGTTACATATTCAATCTCAATATAAAATGCCAGGTGGTTTATTTATGGCATGGCTGACCATGTTATTTTTAGTTTTTACTATTGTAATTTTGGCTTTAGATCATGACACTTTAATTGCGCTTGAATGCTCACCAATCTGGTTTATTGGTTTATTTATTGCCTATAAGTATAAAAAGAAAAAAATGATGCAACTTGATATTTTGAAAGCACAAAAGGCTGATTATATTTAAATAAATTACAGTAACTTTATAAGAAAATTTATTAATTTAGATTATAAAAAAAGCCTCATTACGAGGCTTTTTTTATAACGGTTACTTAATATTCGGATCGCCTTTTTTCAAGAAAAAGCGTATTGCTAATTTTTGTAGGAAGGTTCCATAAGGAGGGTGGAAAAGCTGAGTTGGGAAGAACCTATGGCGAATAAATACAGTTTTTGCATGTGAAAGTTCACGGAAACCTTCTTCACCATGATATGACCCCATGCCTGAGTTGCCGATACCACCAAAAGGAGCATCATGGTTAACTACATGCCAGCCCCAGTCATTAATGGTCACACCACCCGAATGAGTTTCACGTAAAATCCGGTCGCGTTCTACTGAGCTATGCGTAAAGCAATAAAGCGCTAAAGGTCGTTCATCTGATTTCACATAGGTAATCGCATCATCTAAAGAATCGTAAGCTACCACTGGTAAAATAGGGCCAAAGAGTTCTTCTTTCATAATGCGCATATCTGGCGTGCAATTCAGCACAATCTGTACAGGCATTCTGCGACCTTGTTGGTCAAAGCTGTAAGTGTCGCAAGGAATAACACGAGCACCTTTCTCTTGTGCATCGGTCAAAATATCTTGAATGCGGTTTAAATGGCGGTCATTTACAATTGATGTGTAATTTTCATTAGATGCGATGTTTTGACCAAACATTTTTATAAAACTTGATTTTGCAGCATCTACAAACTCATCAATACTTTCTTTAGGAACCAACGCATAGTCAGGCGCTACACAGATTTGCCCACTATTTGTTGCTTTACCATGCGTAATACGTTTTGCTGCATCGGCAAGCGGGTAGTTGCGGCTTACAATAGCAGGTGATTTACCACCTAACTCAAGCGTAACAGGTGTTAGATTTTCAGCCGCTGCTCGCATGACGACCTTGCCAATCGCAGGAGAACCAGTAAAGACGATATGGTTAAACGGTAAAGAGGTAAATCTTGCTGGATCTGTAATTTCTTCACCAAACACGGCTACTTCATCTTCATTAAAGACTTCAGCAAGCATGCGTCGAAGCATTGCATTGGTATTTGGGGTAATTTCAGGGAGTTTAATCATAACTCGGTTGCCTGCAGCTAATGCGGCAATGAGTGGGCCAAGTGCTAAATAAACGGGGAAGTTCCAAGGAACAATGACACCAACCACGCCTTTAGGTTGGTATTGCACACTTAAACGGTTCGATAAAAATAAAAGCTCGGTACGGCGTTTACTTGGACGCATCCAGCGGCGTAAATGATGAATTGCATGATCAGCTTCTAACACTGAGCCAAGCAAATCTAATAATTTAGATTCATCAAGTGATCTTGAACTAAAATCGGAATTAATCGCGGCAGCCAAAGCATCTTGATAACGAATAATTTGTTTTTTGAGTTGATGCAGTTTTGTGCGGCGTGCTTCAAGAGTTGGGTATGGATCTGCCTCAAAATTGGCACGTTGTTTGGAAAAAATAAGTTCCATATGTTCAGTGGCAGAGCCGCTATATTCTTTTAAAGTGGAGTGTTCCATTATTGTTCCTTCCATACTTTTGCTTATCATACTTTATGCTTGAAGCGTCGTATGGTCGATGTTAAATTGAGACAACAAGAGGTAGTTTAGTGCCATTATGCACGTCACTCTAGGGATGGTGTGAATTAAATGCCTAAAAATATTTATAAAAATGCAAATAGTGTTATTGAAGGAAATTATGATAATAGATCCTTAGGTTCGAATACATATTTGCTGGGTTTGACCAGTTTGTTTGATGAAATGGGTTTGCAAGGCCATTCAATATCAGATGTTTTAGCTGGCACAAATATTTCACCTGATGCGTTGAACCAATCCTCTTTATATATTTCTCAGTTTCAAAAAATTCAGCTATTTCATAATATTCAAAAGCTATCTCATGATCCGCTCATTGGTTTACGTGCAGGGCAAAAGCAGCGGCTGTCAGATTTTGGAGTGTATGGCTACGCGTTATATTCTTCGCGTAATTTTAGACAAGCGGTAGAGCTTGGCATTCGACACATTAAGCTTGCAGGGCCTATTTTAAAGAAGTCTTTTTATATGCGAGATGATGCTGCGATTTTTGAAGGGCAGGACATTATTGCACTTGGTAAGCTTCTGCCTTTAGTGTGCGAGTTTTGGTTTAGTTCCATGCAAACCTTAATTGAACGTGTGCTTGAAGGACCATTTCAAGCCAAGAAGCTTTTGTTGCCCTATCCAGCGCCTGACTATGCAGAAGAATATGAAAAAGTCTTTCATTGTCCTGTTCAGTTTAATGCTGGAGTGATGCAATGGCACTTTGATTTAAAGTGGCTCGATGTACCTTGTCCAAATGCCAACCCGATTACCGCTGATATGTGTAAGTCATTTTGTGAGCGGATGCTAGGTGCTGCTGAACTTGAAGAGCCTGAGTTGGTGAAAACAATCCGTTTAATATTATTGGATGGAACAGGGCTTTTCCCATCGGCCCAAGAAATGGCTGAACGCTTACATATGTCAAAGCGTACCTTACATCGGCGCTTGGCAGGTTTTAGTCTGACTTATCAAGAATTATTAGATGAAACTCGGCGCCGTCTTGCCGATGAATATTTGCGAGAAACAACTTTAACCGTAGATGAAATTGCTGAGAGAGTTGGCTTTTCAGATACCTCTAATTTTAGAAAAGCCTATCGTCACTGGACAGGCATTTCACCAAATGAGTATCGAATACAGTACCTAAATTAGAATAAGGTTTGTCTGCTATTTAAATCGAGAGAGCAACTTTTTTTGCAAAAATGGATTACAGAGCAAAATCGCAAATAAAATAATAAATATGCCAATAATGCTGAATAGATCCGGTAATTCGTGCCAAAAAACAAATCCCCATATTCCTGCAAAAATAATGGCAATGTAATTCATTGGGCCAATTTGTCCTGCTGGCGCTAAGCTATAAGCATAAGACATAAATAGTTGGCTAATGTTTGCTAAAAGTCCTGCGGCAATGAGTAGGCTTAATTCGTGCCAAGTGAAAATGCGCCAATGCCAGAACATCGGAATAGATGAAATTAAACTACCAAAAATACAGAAATAAAAAACAATACGCTCAGGCGGCTCTGTACTGGTTAAGGCTCTTACGGTGACAAAAGCCATTGCGGATAAAAAGCATGCACCTAAGCCAATAAAAGATAATGCGTTAAATAAACCTTGGTCGGGTTTAGCGACAAACAAAACTCCAATGAGCCCAATAACTGCGGCAAAAATCATTGATTTGGTGATTTTTTCTTTTAAGAAAAGCCATGCAATCAACGGAATAAAAATAGGAGATGAATAACTAAAAACCATGGCATTTGATAATTTTAAGTTCGCAATGGCATAGAAAAAACCATACATTGCGGCAAGACCCACTAGACTTCGCCACGTATGCATCCAGAGTTTATCGGTTTTAATAAAGTCTAGACCCTGTTTAAACAGCATCGGAATAAAAATAAATAAACCCACTGCATTTCTAAAAAACACGACAGTCGCATTGTCTACCGTTTGTGAAGCAAAACGAATGCACACTCCCATAATGGAAAATAATAATGCCGATGTCATAAGACAAAGCAGTGCTTTTCCAAGTTGAGTTGAGGGGAGGTTTGAAGCAGTCTGATTTTGCATAGAGAAATTGAGTTCTTAATTTTCGATGTTATTTTAGCAGCGATGTTAAGTTTTGGTGAAATGTGTCGTAATTAATATGGGAAATGTGAAAAGATGAGGTGATATGCCTCATCTTTTAAACTTTATTAGGTCACGGGTGCTGGGTTAAATACGGCGAGTGAGTTATGAATACCCCAACGATCCGACCACGTTTGTTTTTCGCCACTAGCCACTTGTAAAATTAGTTCAAAAAGTTCCCAGCCCACTTCTTCAATAGTTTTCTTCCCAATGGCAATATCACCAGCACTGATATCAATCAGGTCATACCAACGATTTGCAATATTGTTTCGGCTTGCCATTTTAATAACCGGCACAGCTGCCAATCCGTAGGGTGTACCGCGACCTGTGGTAAATACTTGAACGGTAATACCAGATGCCATTTGCTGTGTACCACAGATAAAGTCACTTGATGGTGTTGCCGCAAAAATTAATCCTTTTTTTGTCGGTCTTTGACCCGGTGCGAGAACTTCTACAATCGGTGAACGGCCCGATTTGGCAATTGATCCCATCGCTTTTTCTACAATGTTATTCAGCCCACCTTTTTTATTACCCGGTGTGGTATTGGCACTTCGGTCTACTTGGCCTGCTGCTAAATAGTCATCGTACCATTTCATTTCCCGAATTAGATCTTTGGCAACTTGTTCATTTGCTGCACGTGGAGTAAGTAGGTGAATACCATCGCGGACTTCCGTAACTTCAGAGAACATGACTGTACCGCCACATTGCACAATCAAGTCAGCTGCGAAACCAACGGCAGGGTTAGAGGTAACTCCCGAAAATGCATCACTCCCACCACATTGCATGCCTACAACCAAATGAGAAGCTGGAACTTCTTCTCGAGTACGTTGATTAAGCTTTTCTAGGTGTTGTTCTGCCACGGATAAAATATGGTTCACCATACTTTCAAAACCGTTATGACGTTCATCTTGCAACTGAATAATATCTTCGTTTGCTAGGGGAATATATTTGTTTTCTTTAGGAATATTTAAAAGACGTTCGGGTTGCATTTTTTCGCAGCCCAGACTCACCACCATAATCTCTCCACCAAAATTAGGGTTGAGTGCAAGATTATGAATTGTACGAATAGGAACAATTGCAGCGGGTGCATCGATTGCCACACCACAACCATATAAATGGTTTAATCCGACTACACCATCTACATTTGGATATTTAGGAAGTAAATCACGTTCAATAATTTTAACGACATAATCGACAATACCTTCGACACAGTTAACACTGGTCGTAATACCTAAAATATTCTTTGTGCCGACGCTGCCATCTTTATTTTTATAACCCTTAAATGTATATCCGCTCAAGGCTGGAAGCTTTGGATCAGGACGAGTTGCTAACTCAAGATCGTCTAGCTCAGGTGCCTCAGGCATTTGGGTAACGGCTTCATTTACCCATGAACCTGCGGGTAAATCTTTATTGGCATAGCCAATAATTTCCCCATAACGAACAATGGCTTCACCTTGCTTTAATGACTCTAATAAAACTTTATGTCCCTGTGGCACATGATCAACCAAGATGAGTTGGTATTCCTCAATAGGTGTAGAAGGTGGTAAACCGCCGTCATTCACTACAATGGCTACATTATCGAGAGGACTAATTTTTATGAGGAGAGGCTTCAGCATGATCGTTCCTTGTATACATTTGAAGAAAGGGCATAACGCTTAAGTTAGTTAAGCGTTATGACTTAAAGTTTTAAGAGGTAGGTTTTAACTCGAAGCGCTGGATTTTGCCCACAATAGCGGTATAGCAAATCACTGCTGCAATCGCATGCACACCGACATAAGTCAATGCAAGATTGAAAGAACCAGTACTTGCCAAGATATAGCCGATCACAATTGGGGTCACGATTCCTGCCGTATTACCAAACGCATTCATCATTCCGCCTGATAAACCCACCATTTCTTTTGGTGCAACATCAGACATGACTGCCCAACCTAAAGAGCCGATGCCTTTCCCAAAGAAAGATAAAGACATAAAGAATACGATTGCTGTTTGAGAATCGACGTAATTACACATAATGATTGAGGTTGAAACCAAGAAGCCGACCACGATTGGGAGCTTTCTTGAAAAGCTTAAGCTGTAATTCATGCGAATTAACTTATCTGAAATCAAGCCACCTAAAATTCCGCCTACAAAGCCACAGAGTGCCGGTGCAACTGCTGCAAAACCTGCTTCTAAAATGCTGAGATGTCTTTCTTTCACAAGGTAAACAGGGAACCAAGTCAAGAAAAAATAGGTCAGTGTATTTACACAATATTGCCCAATAAAAATACCGAGCATCATACGTGAAGCAAGCAGTTGTTTAACTTTACTCCAAGTAATTTTCTCTTTTTTAGCATTTTGGCTGTTTTCGCCCATATCGAGTAAAGCACCTTCTGAAGCAATGTATTTCACTTCTTCAGGATTTACTGTTGGATGATTGGTCGGGCTATAAATGACCTTGAGCCAGATAAAGGAAAGAATGATTCCAAGACCACCCATGACCCAGAAAATAGACTGCCAGTGGACGGTTGCAACAAGCCAGCCCATTAGGGGAGCAAAAAGTACGGTTGAGAAATAAGAGGACGAGTTAAAAATAGCAGCGGCAGTTCCACGTTCTTTGGTTGGAAACCATGCAGCAGCAATTTTACTGTTACCCGGAAAAGCAGGCGACTCAGACAAACCAACTAAAAATCTGAGTACAAAGAGTGAAGTAATAATGGTCGCAGTATCACCTAAAATGTCGGTAAAACCGATTAAAACAGTGAATAACGACCATAAAAACAGACTCCAGAAATATACACGGCGAGCACCAAACTTATCGAGTAGCCAACCACCTGGAATTTGACCAATCACATAGGCCCATGCAAAGGCCGAGAAAATATAACCCATGGTGACTGAGTCGATTCCCAGCTCATGAGACATTGGCGTTGCAGCCATTGAAAGGGTTGCACGATCACCGTAATTAAAAGCCGTGACCAAAAAAATCATCGCAAGAATGTAGTAGCGAGTTTTTGTATGTTTGGCTCTTTGCTGAGTCACTACAGCAATATTTGTTTGCAGATTATCCATATACAAACTCTTTTAATAATCGACCTATTTGCATATCCGTGAAATAGGTGACGTCATGTCAAATTCATCGATAGAATAGATGAGAAAACGGAATTTTGTATCTACTCTATAGTCCTAGTTCTAAAACCGCGTCTTTAGATGTATGACATCATATGATTAAAAATATTATTTTGGCAAGTAGGGTCGAAAAATAATTTTTATATGGCTTTATATTGACAAGTTGTCTGATGTCTTATAAGTTTTGGTAATGAAAAAATAGTATCAGAATGCCAAGGAGTATTTTAATGGCGACCTCTACACCTATCGTTAAATCAATTCGAGCAATTCCTGTTGCTGGTCATGACAGCATGCTGCTCAATTTGAGTGGTGCCCATGGACCTTATTTCACTCGTAACATACTCATTATCGAAGATAATTCTGGAAATATTGGTGTAGGTGAAATTCCGGGTGGTGAAAAAATTTTAGCAACATTAAATGATGCTAAAGCCTTGGTTGAAGGGCAGCCGATTGGTGAATATAAAAATCTACTCAAGAAAATTCAACAAACTTTTGCTGATCGTGACAGCGGTGGCCGAGGTAATCAAACCTTTGATTTACGTACCACAATTCATGTTGTAACAGCCTATGAGTCAGCATTACTTGATTTGCTTGGTAAGCATTTGAATGTGAATGTCGCAAGTTTGCTTGGTGAAGGTCAGCAACGTAGTGAAGTTGAAGTTTTAGGATATTTGTTCTTTATCGGTGACCGAAAACAGACTTCATTAGACTATGCGACAACACCTCAACATCACCATGATTGGTATAAAGTTCGTCATGAAAAAGCGTTAACACCTGAGGCTGTACAGCATTTAGCAGAAGCATCTTATGACCGCTATGGGTTCAAAGACTTTAAGCTAAAAGGTGGCGTGTTACAGGGCGAACAAGAAGCTGAAGCTGTTACAGCAATCGCGCGCCGTTTTCCAGAAGCGCGTGTGACGCTTGATCCAAACGGTGCATGGTTCTTAGATGAAGCAATCGCTTTAGGTAAACACCTTAAAGGCGTGTTGGCCTATGCAGAAGACCCATGCGGTGCAGAACAAGGTTATTCAAGCCGTGAAATTATGGCCGAGTTTAAACGTGCAACAGGCTTACCCACTGCGACCAATATGATTGCTACGGACTGGCGAGAAATGTCGCATAGTATCCAATTGCAAGCTGTTGATATTCCTTTGGCTGATCCACATTTTTGGACATTGGAAGGCTCGGTTCGAGTTTCACAACTCTGCAATATGTACAATTTAACGTGGGGTTCACACTCTAATAATCACTTTGATATTTCACTTGCGATGTTTACCCATGTTGCCGCCGCCGCGGTAGGTAAGGTTACGGCAATTGATACACATTGGATTTGGCAAGAAGGTACAGATCAGCTAACGAAAGCGCCGCTTGAAATTAAAGACGGTAAAATTCAGGTACCAACAGCACCGGGACTTGGGGTTGAGCTGGACTGGGATCGAATTAATCAAGCCCATGAACTGTATAAATTAAAAGGTTTAGGGGCTCGTAATGATGCCGATGCGATGCAATTTTTAATACCAAATTGGTCGTTTAATAATAAAAAGCCGTGTTTGGTTCGTTAATATTTTACCGATATTTTTGAAAAATTCGCTTTTTGAGTTTTCTTAATGCTTTGCTGTCCATATGGGCAGCTTTTTTTATGTCTAACGATTAGTCCTAAAATTAAGAATTTTAACTATATTTTATAAAACAATAGGTTAAATCATTTTGGGTAATGAGCTTTGATCTTTTTAAAAAATTTAATTTTTCAGAGGAAAAATATATTGATTAAAATAAAATTTATGATGTAAGATGTCTGACAACATAAACATGTATGGATATTTTCTAATGGATGCTCTTGAGTTAAAAAACATTGTTTCTGATGGCCTTCTTTCTTTTCCGGTTACTGACTTTGACCAAAATGGGGACTTTAATAAATCTTCTTATGCAAAACGCCTTGAATGGTTAGCGCCTTATGGTGCAAGCGCATTATTTGCTGCGGGTGGTACAGGCGAGTTTTTCTCGTTAACTGGAAGTGAATACTCTGATGTGATTAAAACTGCGGTCGATACTTGTAAAGGTAGTGTACCGATTATTGCTGGGGCAGGTGGTCCGACACGTCAGGCGATTGAACAGGCAAAAGAAGCAGAGCGCTTAGGTGCACACGGTATTTTGTTAATGCCGCATTACTTAACTGAAGCAAGCCAAGAAGGTTTGATCGAACACGTTAAGCAAGTATGTAACTCAGTAGATTTTGGCGTAATTTTTTATAACCGTAGCGTTTCAAGATTAAATCTCGATTCAATCCAAAAGTTAGCCGAGATGTGCCCGAACTTAATCGGCTTTAAAGACAGCTCTGGTCAAATCGATATGATGACGGCAGTGACTCAGACTATGGGTGACCGTTTGTCGTATTTAGGTGGTTTACCAACAGCAGAAGTTTTTGCAGCGCCATATAAAGCCTTAGGTTGCCCAGTTTATTCATCAGCTGTATTTAACTTTATTCCAAAGACTGCAATGGAGTTTTATAACGCGCTTCGCAGTGATGACTTTGAAACAACCAATCGTTTGATTAAAGATTTCTTCTTGCCACTAATTAAAATTCGCGACCGTAAATCAGGTTATGCGGTAAGCATGATTAAAGCAGGTGCCAAAATTGTTGGGCACGATGCTGGTCCAGTACGTCCACCATTAAGTGATTTAACTCAAGCAGACTATGAAGATTTGGCTGCCCTCATTGCGACACTTGGTCCGCAATAATTTTAACTGTTTAGGTATTGGAGCTTTCAAATGAGTAAAAATAACGGCCGGCAGTTTATTAATGGTCAACGCGTTGCTGCAAATGCGCCAGCGTTAGAAAGTGTAGCAGCAAAAGACTATCAGCCAACAGGCTATGTATTTAGTCAGGCAACACTTGAAGAAGTGGATCAAGCTGCTCAAGCCGCTCATAAGGCTTTTTTAGTTTATAGCCAAACTTCTCAAGAGCAACGGGCCTCTTTTCTTGAAGAAATTGCTCGCCAAATTGAAGCATTAGGTGCGAACCTGCAAGAAGTCGCTTCACTTGAAACAGGCTTGCCACTTGCTCGTCTTCAAGGAGAGACAGGCCGTGTTACTGGTCAGCTTCGACTGTTTGCTGAACTTTTACGTCGTGGCGATTTTTACGGTGCTCGTATTGATGTGGCATTGCCAGAACGTAAGCCTTTGCCACGTGTTGATTTGCGTCAATATAAAGTTGGAGTAGGACCGGTTGCTGTGTTTGGCGCAAGTAATTTCCCACTTGCATTTTCAACTGCAGGCGGTGATACCGTAGCTGCTTTAGCAGCAGGCTGTCCGGTTGTTTTTAAAGCACACTCTGGCCATATGGCAACTGCCGAGCTTGTTGCAGAAGCCATTGAACAAGCAATTGAAGTTTGTGATATGCCTAAAGGCACATTCAATATGATTTTTGGCGGCCGTATTGGCGCAAACTTGGTGGAACATCCACTCATTCAAGCAGCTGGATTTACAGGTTCTCTTGAAGGTGGAATGGCGCTTTATAACCTTGCGCAGAGTCGTCCTCAGCCAATTCCATTCTTTGCTGAAATGTCGAGTGTGAACCCTGTCGTGGTTTTATCTCAAGCGTTGAGTTCTCGTGGTGAACAAATCGCTCAGGATACGGTTGCCTCATTTAATATGGGATGTGGTCAGTTCTGTACAAAACCCGGGTTAATTTTAGGCGTACAAGGACCTGAATTTGACAGTTTCGTAGCAGCTTTAGCTGAAAGCACGCAAAAAGCTGTGCCTCAGGTCATGCTGAATGAAGGAACTTTAAAAAGCTACCGTCAAGGTATTGATGCTCTAAACAGTGAAGCTGGTTTTGAAGTTATTGCGACAGGTCAAGAGGCTGAGCTAGTTTCTCAAGCAAAAGCACATCTATTTAAAGCGGACCAATCTGTTTTATTGTCAGGCAACCCAAAACTACAACATGAAGTTTTCGGGCCAATGTCGATTGTGATTGGCGTAGAGGATGAAGCGACTTTATTAAAAGGGATTGAGGCTTTAGGTGGACAGCTTACGGCAACCATTATCGGTGATGAAAATGAGCTATCCGAAGCAGGCGAGCTTCTTCATTTGCTAACTGGTAAAGCTGGCCGTGTATTGTTTAATGGCTTCCCGACAGGAGTTGAAGTGTCTGATGCGATGGTACATGGTGGTCCTTTCCCTGCAACGAGTGATGCACGCGGAACTTCGGTAGGTACGGGAGCAATTGAGCGTTTCTTGCGTCCGGTATGTTTCCAAAATACACCACAAGTTTTATTACCCGATGCATTAAAAGATAGTAATCCACTACAGATTACTCGTCTGGTTAATGGACAGTTAAGTCAGGCTCAAATTTAAAAGTTGTGCAGCTCAATCAACGCTATTGGGCTGCATATTTTTTAACTTATTCAACGCATTATTAAATATCAACAGAAGCATAAGTTGCTTACTTTTTAAATATGTGCGAGGGTTTGATAAGGGAGATAAAATATTTTGATTTTAATAACTTAGAGGTATAAAAACCGAATATGACTATCGTCTAAGTTTATAGTAAAATGAATTTTCTAATTTTTTCAACATTTCATGAGTTCTTCAGATTATGTCTAGCGCAATTAAACCTAGATCAACAAAAAAACTAAGCCAGATTATTGTAGAACAACTGATCGAAAAAATTCAGTCTGGAGACTTCCAAGTCGGAGAGAAAATTCCGACCGAACTTGAATTAATTGAAACTTTTGAAGTAAGCCGTTCTGTTATTCGTGAAGCAATCACTGAGTTGCGTTCTTTAGGGTTTGTCGAGACTCGTCACGGGATTGGTACTTTTGTAAAAGAGCAGACGGTTGAACAGAATTTTTTGCTGTCTAATGCCAGTTTAGAAACCATTAACGATATTGTTTCTTTACTTGAGCTTCGGATTAGCCTTGAGTCTGAAGCTGTCTTTTTAGCCTCTGAGCGCCGTAAGCAAATCCACATCGATAAAATGAAAGCTGCACTTGAAGATTTTGAACGTCATATTTCATCAGATGCAAATGATGGCACAGTAAAAGCTGATTATGATTTCCATATTGCCATTGCTGAAGCTTCTGAAAATCAATATTTCGTTGATTTTTTAAAGTATCTGGGTGAAAAAATTATTCCGCGTGCACGCTTAAAATCGATTGAGCAAAGTCCCGAAAACCGTGAAGAATATTTAAAAGCGGTTCACCATGATCATGTCAATATTTATAACGCAATTGTCGATCAGGATGGTTTGTTGGCCAGGCAAATGATGCGAGCTCATCTATCTAAAAGTATTAAAAAGTTTAAGCAGTAAAACTTGAGCTAAGATAAAAAAGAGAGCTTATTTAAGCTCTCTTTTAATTTTATAGGGTGTTATTTACAGCTAAAGTTTTCAGCTTTTTCGCTATCACCTTGACCATTGTAACGGGCAATCAACGGGTAAGGGCAAAGTGGGCGGGTGCGGTCTGGTGCCCAGTCTTGCGGAAGTTCAGTATTCACTTGACCACTTGGATTACCTGCACCGCGAGCGGTTGCAATGATTTTGTCAGGTGCTTGGCCATATTCAACCCAGTTAACTAAAGCAGTCAATGCATCAAATTGGTCAGTCGCAATCCCATCACGGGTATGGTTCATGCCCGGAACTCTAAAGAAACGTGCAAATTCAGGTGCTGTACCTTTTGCATTATTTTTATAGTGTTGTAGCAGCTGATCATACCAATTTTGGGTGTCATCCACAGAGAAAACACCGTCTGCTGTGCCTTGTACCACAATCATTTTACCACCGTGATTACGGAGTTTATCCAGATTTAATTCATCAGGGGGCATCATGAATGACATGGAGCTTTCAGTGTAAATATTATTAGTTGCCGAGAGTTTTGGATAGTCGGTATCAAAGTTAAAATTAAAGGCAAATTGTCTAGAGTTTTGAGTCACATTTGGGTCGGGCGGAACCTGAAAAAGAATACCGACTGCAACGGGGTCACGTGCTGTGCCTACCGAAGATTCAAATTTCCAGCTTGCCCAGTTACTGCCGACTAAACCGGGGTCGAAAGGTTGGGTTGCATAGAGCGCTTGTCCAGCAGAGTTTACAGGGCCGCGGTAAATGTTGGCTAATACATCAATTTGTTCGGTACTTAAACAAGTGCCATTTCTTGTGCTTGAGCAAATGGGTACATCTTTGTGAATATCAAAAGCTGTACGGCAAGCCTCGACGTCTTGAACCAAGCCATCTGCGACACCATCTAAAGCATCGCATCGATCTAAAATCGCTTTTGCTAAAACTTTACGTTCCGAGAGGGTAAGAGCAGTACTTAAGTCATTTTCATCTGTTGCGACACGACGAAGCTGCTGCGCTGTGTAGAGTTGAGCCGCGGCTGCACGAGGTAAATGAAAACCCGGTGTACTTGCTAAAATTCCATCATATTGGTCGCCCAAACGAGTTGCTGCAATCATGGCATGACGGCCGCCGTTCGATGTACCGCCTGCATAGGAGCGGTCTGGCAATTTACCATATGCTGTTTTAATTAGGTTTTTTGCCATAGGTGTGAGTTTGGTAATCGCACCGTACCCGTAGTTAATTCTGGCTTGAGGGTCTAAACCGAACATTGGATTTTGTGAAGCATTATGTCCAGCATCGGAAGAAATGACAGCAAAACCATCATGCAGGGCATTGGTGAGGGGACCACCGCTGCCGACCTGACCCGTTGCAGGGACTAAATTACCATCGGTTCCGCCATTGCCTTGATAGAGGAAACGGCCGTTCCAGTCTATTGGTAAGCGCATTTCAAAACCAATTTGATAAGTTTGTCCATCGACAGGGCTTACACGTTGTTCCATATAACCTTTGACTAAACAATGAGCGCTAATCGGTTTGTTGGCGATAGTCAAAGTACCTGCTTCTTGAAGAGTAGCTGAGCTAATGACTGTATTGTTATATTGAAATCCAAGTAAGTCTGAACAGCTTCCTGTCATTTTTACGCCAACAGCAGGAGTAAGCTTAGGGAGTGTTGGTGATGATGTTGTACTGTCATTGTCATTACCACAGCCCACCAATACTGCTGCAATGGCAAGTAATAAGGTTGATTGGGTCCAAAAACGTTTTTTGTTGGTGTAATTCATTTATTCATATCCTTATTGAATGAATGTTTGCAATTAATCTAAAACCAAAAAATTAGCTGTGCTTCGTGCAATCATTTTGTTGTTTTGCCAAGCTTTACTTTCGAGATTCAGTACGGTTTTGCCTTGTTTAATGAATCGACATTTTGTAATGACTTCACCCACAGCACAGGGTCTTAAAAAATCCATTGTTAAGTTGATGGTGGTGGCTGGTTTACGGTCATTGGCGAGATATGCAAAAAGCCCCATTACGTCGTCAAGCATGGCGCAGATCATGCCGCCTTCAACGGTGCCGCGTGGATTGGTAAAGCTTTCTAGCGCTGTGTAGTGGATGGTGAGTTCAGTATTTTCTTTATTCCAATAAATATTGTGTCCACCCAAATGGTGATGGATGGGTGGTAAATGTTCTAAAATTTTTGGGTCCATAGTGAAGGGTCCATCCTTTTTGTAAGTGTTATAAAAATTATTATTTCAGGGTATAGGCATCATAAATAACCGCTTTACCCAAGCGCATTGCACTACCTACTGCAACGGTTTGGTTAAGCCATGAATATTTAGGTGAGCTGGTTTCAAACTGCATGGTAATTTTGAAATAGTAGTTTTTCGGGTCGACATCTTTGCCTTGGGCAAGCTGTTTTAGCGTTTCTGCCGAACCATGACGGTAACCTTTGGTTTGAAGATAAATAAGTGCACCGTCATCGGTTTCTAACAAATATCGCGTATCAATAATAGCCAGTCCTTTACTGTCGACAATTTGCCAATCTGAGCCATTATTTAAAATGCGGCCTTTAAGTGATTTCCCTTCAAATGTTCCACCTGTAATGGGAATAATTCGGCGCTTACCTGCGTCACTGGTGTTACCTAATTCCCAAACAGGCGCATTCAGATCAACACTAAATTTTGCTAAAGGCTCAAGCTGAATAGGTGGTGGGCTATATTGTGTTTCGGCATGAGTCAGGCCAATCAGACTAATTCCGCAGAGTAGTGTTACAACTTTCTTCATGATGAATTTCCCGAAATAAAAAGAGGTTCATTTGTGATAGAACCTCTGGTTTTTTGGATTATTTAAATTTCCATGTGTAGTCAATATTGATACGGGTTTCGTTTACAGGTTTGATGTTCGCTGTAGAGAGCATGTTGTTGTCATAGATTGCATAGCGCGCGCGTAGCCCTAAATTTTTTAACCAGCCACTTTGAACGGTATAGCCTAAATCAAAGTCTGTTTCGCGTTCTTTTAAATTGGTTCCACCTAAGTTGGGGGCATAAATGTTGTGACCTGTGGTGTAACGAGTCATGAAACGTAAACCCGGTACATAATCTTTAAAGTCATATTCATAACGGAAGCTATAGGCTTTTTCTTTTGGGTTTAAAAACTCGCCCGGCCATGTGTCGATGAGTAGACCCGTTTCACCTCCAGTTAAATATGGAAAGGCCGTGTCGCCATGATGTTGGAAGGTTCCAAAAATAAATTTATGGTTTTGATGTTTGAGTTCGAAATGCGCATGATACAGGTCATTATCGACTAAGCCTGCTTTTGCTTGTCCGTCATCACGGCTGCGGTAGTAACGTAATTGAGAGCTAAGATTGGTGGTGTCATTAATTTTATGTTGGTGTAAAGCACCGACCATGGTTTGGTTATAAAGATCATCAACATCCATGTAAAAAGCGGTGAGCTTCAGTGCGGGATTAAACTGATAGTTTCCACCTAAATAATAGAGTCCATCAGTTTCGGCACCTTTAAATCGTCCATTTACCCCTGAAATTTTAATTTTTTCATAGTTGGTCGAATCACGATGATTCACTTTATCGAGATAGGCTGCCTGTAAATCAAAATCTTTAATATCTTTACTGGTCAGTGAAATTCCTCGATATGTTTGAGGAAGCAAACGAGCAGGTGAAGCTACTAAAACTGGGTTCATCGGCATGAGCGTACCAATGCGTAGCTCAGTCTGGCTCATTTTCGCTTTTGCTGTAACGCCAATTTCTCCGTAAGAGTCAGCAGGTTCGTTGGTGCGGGTGTCTCTAGGTAAGTTTCCTGTACCTCCGTGCTCGGCATCGGCATCGAGTTTAAAGCCTGCCGTTGCAAGCACATCCAGCCCAAAACCGACAGTCCCTTCGGTATAGCCTGAATTGGCTTTAAGAATAAACCCTTGTGTCCAGTCCTTGGCAGCAGGGTAAGCGGATTGCTCTTGGTAGTCGCGGTCAAAATAGAAATTTCGCGTGGTGAGTTCTACTGAGCTGTTATCAATAAAATTGCCAGCCCACACTGAACCAGAGAGCATAAGGGTAGAGTACATCCATAATTTCGACATAGCATTTCTTCCTGAAATAACATTTTTTTGTTTTAAATAAGGCATGGTTGTTATGTCTGCCTTATTTGGTTTTAAATCGAATTATTTTCCGAGCAGTTCTCGGGCTACGATTTCTTTCATAATTTCATTGGTTCCCCCATAAATTTTTTGTACTCGTGCATCCACAAAAAAGCGTGAAATCGGGTATTCCTGCATGTAACCGTATCCCCCAAAAAGCTGAAGTAATTGGTCAACCACTTCACATTGGACATCGGTGATAAAGCATTTCAATGCTGCAACTTGAGTGACGCTTAACTGGTGTTGTTGATATAGCGTTGCACATTGGTCTACAAAAGCTTGGGCAGCTTTGGCCTTGATGTGTGCGTTTGCGAGCACAAAACGAGTGTTTTGCATTTGACTTAAGGGTTGCCCAAAAGCTTTGCGCTCTAGTACATAGTCTTTAGTGATTTCAATAGCCCCCAAAATGGACCCCAAAGCCATCATGGAAATACTTAAACGTTCGCGAGGTAATTCTTGCATTAAATAGGCAAAGCCTTGTCCTTCTTCACCCAAACGCTGAGTTGCAGGCACACAAACATCATCAAAAAATAGTTCGGCTGTATCTTGGGCATGTAACCCGATTTTTTGTAAAGAGCGACCTTTTTTAACGCCGTCTAATGCAGCATCGACTAGTAAAATCGAAATGCCTTTTGCTTTGGCTTGCGGATCGGTTTTTGCTACCAGAACGATCAGGTCAGCATGCAAACCATTTGAGATAAAGGTTTTTGAACCATTAATACGGTAATGATCATTTTCTAAAATGGCTTGAGTACGTATGGCTTGTAAGTCTGAACCAGCATTCGCCTCTGTCATGGCAATTGCAGTGACGACTTCACCTGTCACCATTTTGGGTAACCAATAACGTTTTTGCTCTTCAGTTCCAATATTTTGTAGGTAAGGAGAGACCAACTCATTTTGCCCACCAATGGCAACAGCCAAAGACGCAAAGCCCGCTTGAGCAGTTTCTTGAACCAGCATGAGCGAGTAATGAACAGGAGCGCCATAGCCGCCATATTCCTCGGGCACATCAACACACAAAAAACCATTTTCCCCAAGACGAAGCCATAGAGCACGTGGAATCAGGCCATTGTGTTCCCATTGTTCATAATATGGAGCAACCTGTTCTTTTAAGAACCTGCGATAGCTGTCCCGAAATAGTTCAAATTCTGTATCGTGTGGCATGTTGAACCTTTTTTAGGCAAAAGTGAGGCTGAGGCTCAAACCGAAGTTTGAGCTTCCTTTTTTATTTCAATTGTTTATTGCTTTAAGGTGGGTACCCGAATAATCAGTGGGTTTTCGGCCTGTTTTTGATAAAGTTCATCAATTAAAGCGGCTCGACGCTTGGTAATATTGCTTTGATTGAGGTTGCCTTTATCGGTCACTTCGCCTGCATCGAGTTGAGGTGGTTCGGTCATTAAATAAAGCATTGAGACTGTATTTGAACTACCAGTCGCATCTTTATTAAAATTCGTTAAAAATTGGCGGAACCACTGCTGAACTTTAGGGTGTTGTAATATCTCTGTTGGAGAGTTTTCACCAAGCTTAAGACCTGCATGTTGAGCACACGCTTCTAATTTTGGAAAAATAAGAAAACCAACAGCATTCAGGTTTGAACCGGTAATACAAACATCTTGAACCAGTAAATTACCTTGAATCAGTACTTTGTTGCGTAGGGTGCCGACATTAACAAAAGTACCCGTGTTAAGTTTAAAGTCTTCGGCAATTCGTCCGTCATACATCAGACCTTTGGTCGGATCATTGATATCGACTAAACGCACCGCATCGCCCGTATGGAAAAAGCCTTCATCGTCAAACACAGTGCTTTGCTGGTCTGCTTTTAAGCGCCAATAGCCTTTCATGACATGTTTGCCACGAACGCAAAACTCAAGTTTGTCACCACATGGAACTAGTTTAATTTCGCATCCCGGAGCAGGGTAACCAATAAAGCCAGCCATCACGCGTGGACCAGTGGTAAAAGCACAAGACGGGGCAGTTTCAGTCATGCCTAAGCCGCTCATAATGCGGATTTTTTCTCCACAATGTTGCTGAGCAATTTTATCGAGTCTGTTCCAGCCCGCTTCTGAAAGCGCTGCACCTGCAAAGAATAAAATTTTAACTTTGGCAAAAAAGCGGTCTCTTAATTCCTCATCTTTTTCTAAAGCTTCGGTGAGTTCTTCCCAACCTTTGGGCACATTTAAATAAACAGTTGGAGAAATTTCTTTGAGATTACGAATGGTCTCGTCAAATTTTCCTGCAACGGGTTTGCCGTCATCAATGTAAATCGTACCGCCGTTATAGAGCGCAATGCCGACATTGTGACTGCCGCCAAATGTGTGATGCCAAGACAGCCAGTCCAGTAGGACAGGTGGCGTTTCTTCAAACTCAGGGAAAGTCTGTAGTAGCATTTGCTGATTAACACACAACATTAAGTGCGTTGTTGGCACAGCTTTAGGCAATTTGGTTGAACCTGATGTAAATAAGAATTTAGCAATCTGGTTTTCATCAAGGGTTTGATAAAACTCTTGGACATTTGAAACAGGCGTATCTAACAGCGATTGAAAAGACGTGCAGATCTGATCACCCACGATCCCTTTATTGGTCACCACTTCAATATCAGGCGTAATACATGCCTGAATGGCTTTAGCAAAAGCTTGTCCATCGCTGGCATAGACCATACCCGGTGTAAGCACTTCAAACACATGTTTGAGTTTGCCAAAGTCTTGAGAAATAAGAGAATAGGCGGGGGAAATAGCGGAGAATGGCACACCCGCCAGCATCGCACCCATAGAGAGTGTTAAATGTTCAAGATCATTACCACTTAAAATGACCAGCGGTCTTTCTTGGCTTAAATTACGTTCATGTAAAGCCTGAGCAATGTGCCATGCACGTTGTAAAACTTCTGCATAACTTAGTTTGACCCATTCACCTTGAGCATTGCGTTTTGCTGCAAAAATATGGTCTGGTTTGGTTTGCGCAAAATGAATTAACCGATCTGTCAGTTTTTGTGGATACGGTTTTAATTGCTCTTTTGGGCTGATATAGAGCGTGTCATCTTTATAGTGATAATGAATATCATGTTGCCCTAATTTTACGAACCGTTCGCGGTCTTGTGATTGAGTGGCATTCATTTGCATTTCTTTCACTCCATGGGAAGCACATCACTGCGCTTTATTTTTTTGCATCATGCAATTTTTATTTAATATGTCTGTCTTCGCATTAGCCTGACTAAATCGGGTAATGACGTGATTGGGTTTGGATGGTGATCCAGCGTAGTTCGGTAAATTCGGCAACAGAGACTTTACTACCAAATCGTCCATAACCACTCGATTTTGTTCCACCAAATGGCATTTGAGCTTCGTCATGTACGGTTGCGCCGTTAATATGACAAATACCCGAATCAATCTGTTTAGCGACTTCTAATGCCTGCGAAATATTTTGGCTAAACACTGCCGCAGAAAGGCCGAACTCACTGTCATTTGCCAGTGCTACACCTTCTTCAATGCTTGAAAAACGTTGAACTGTGCATACAGGTCCAAATGATTCTTCGCGGTAAAGCAGCATGTCAGGTTTAATATTGAGCACCAGCGTCGGTTGCATGGTGGTGTCTTCAATATGAATACCTAAAGGTAAGTCTGCACCTTTGTTTTGTGCATCTTCCAGTAAATGCTGAATACGGTTTGCGGCGCGGCGACTTTCTAAAACACCGAGTACATTGTCTTTTGAAGTTGGATTACCTGCTTGAATAGAGCGGGTTTTTTCAATCAGTTTTTCAATAAATTGGTCGGCAATATTGTCTTGAACCAAAACACGTTCGGTCGACATACAAATTTGTCCCTGATTAAAAAATGCTCCAAAAGCGACTGCATTTACGGCTTCATTAATATCAGCTTCATTTAAAACCACAACTGGCGCTTTACCACCCAATTCGAGTAAAACTGGTTTTAAATATTTTGCAGCAGTCTCTGCAATAATTTTTCCGACTTTGGTTGAACCGGTAAAATTAATACGTTTCACGGCTGGATGAGACACTAAACGTTCCACGATTTGTGGGGCATCTTCGGCCGCATGGGTAATCACATTGACCACGCCTTCGCCAAGACCTGCTTCATGTAACACTTCACCAATTAGACGCTGTGTTGCTGGGCAGGCTTCTGAGGCTTTTAACACTACCGTGTTACCACAAGCCAAAGGCATAGCGAGCGCACGTGTTGCCAAAATGACAGGAGCGTTCCAAGGCGCAATGCCAACAATGATACCGCAAGGAACTCGTACACCCATTGCGAGATTGCCCGGCACATCTGACGGAATGAGGCTTCCGTCAATTTGTGTAGTCATGGCTGCTGCTTCACGTAACATGTTGGCAGCAAGATGAACATTAAACCCATACCATGTCGCAGTTGAACCTGTTTCTTGCATTCCAATTTGAATGAATTGCTCGGTCTTTTGGTCCATTAAATCGGCTGCTTTTAACAAACGTAAGCGACGTTCGGTAGGCGAGAGCTTCGACCATACTTTGAAAGCTTGTTGTGCCGAATCGATTGCACGATCAACATCTTCCAATGTTGCAGCAGCGGCTTTAGTTGCCACTGATCCATCAATGGGGCTAATACGCTCAAAAGTTGCTTGATTTGATGCATCAACAGATTGACCGTGAATAAGTAACTGTACATTTTGCATGGGTTGTGTCCTTACATTGCCATTAAAGAATCAAAAGTTAACCAGTACGTTTATAGCTCTGTAAACCTGGCTTAATTGATTTTTCATCTAAGAATTGTTTCAAACCTTCTTGGCGACCATTTTCAGTATCGCGGTGGATACATTGGTCAAGCTTGGCATATAAATAGTCTTCGTTTTGGTCCCAAGTAAGTTCACGGCAACGCTTAAAGCCATTTTTAGCGGTACGGAGAACTACAGGGTTTTTCTCAAGTAGGCAATTTGCAAGTTCAGTCACTTCTGCTTTTAGCTGTTCAAGCGGTACGCTTTTATTCACAAGCCCCATGGTTTCAGCTTCTTTACCACTAAAGGTTTTACCCGTCATGATGTAGTACAAAGATGCACGGTGACCTACAGTGTCTGCCATTGCTTTACTTACAAGGTTGCCAGGAGGAATACCCCAGTTAATCTCAGATAAACCGAAAGTTGCTTCATCTGCTGCAATTGCTAGGTCACACGCCACTAAAGGTGAGAAACCGCCTCCAAAGCACCAGCCGTTGACCATGGCAATCGTTGGTTTTGAATACATGCGAAGAAGTTGCCACTGCCAGCGACATGAGTCACGGCGAATACGTTCTTGGAAAATCTCTGGTTGAGTGTCGACTTCACGGAAATATTCCTTCAAATCCATACCCGCTGTCCAAGAATCGCCAGCACCCGTCAACACTAAAACACGCGCTTCTTGATCAAGCTCAAGCGTTTCGAGCACATCAATCATTTCACGATTGAGTGTCGGGCTCATGGCATTTTTCTTTTCTGGGCGGTTTAGGGTAACCCATGCAATTCCTTCTTCAACTTTAACATCTACTGTTTCCCAGCGGTTTTCATAACTCATCTTCATACTCCTTGAATGATTTTTTGATGTTCTGGGATTTAATCTAATATCAGTTAAACTTACATTCAAGTCTTTTTTATAAAATTTCTTAAATATTTTATAATTCATTGTATTTTAAATATTAATTAATTTTATTGATTATTTAATATAAAAATATGTTGATTTTTTAGTAAGTTTAACTGATATTTTTGATGTGTTTAAACAACAATACACAAAGGGCTAAATGGAACGACTAGTCAATAAAGGACAACACAATGGAAAAAATATCAGGACAGCCTTCAAGGGCAAAAATCACATTGCTACTGTGCTTTGCCATAGCAATTTTTGAAGGGTTTGATCTTCAATCAATGGGGGTGGCCGCTCCACGAATGCGGGCTGAGTTTATGTTAGACAATGCCCAAATGGCGTGGGCATTTAGTGCTGCTATTTTAGGAACACTGCCAGGTGCAATATTGGGCGGTCGGTTTGCTGATATTGTCGGGCGTAAGAAAATTCTGATTTTTAGTATCTTACTTTTTGGAATTATGTCTTTACTGACCGCCTATGCGGCCAATTTCAGCCTGTTACTTCTCATCCGTTTTTGTACCGGTTTAGGAATGGGCGGGGCACTTCCAATGATGATTACACTTGCCTCTGAAGCTGTGCCTGACCAGCACAAAGGGACAGCAGTAAGTATTATGTATAGCGGGATTCCTTTTGGCGGATTACTCACTTCTGTGGTTGCTATGTCGTTAGCAGGTGATGCAGAGTGGCGCCATATTTTCTATATTGGTGGGATTGCGCCTATTTTACTCATTCCCCTGATTATGCGCTTTTTACCTGAGTCAAATGACTATCTGCAACGTAAAGTTCAAGCACAAAAAACGACACCATTTTTGGAAGTTTTGTTTGCTAAAGAACGCCGTATGTCGACCATTCAGCTTTGGATAAGTTTTTTCTGTACGCTCGTTGTACTGTATTTTTTGTTGAACTGGTTGCCGTTACTGATGGGCGCGCAAGGCCTATCGAAACTACAGGCAAACTATGTACAGATGGGCTACAACGTTGGCGGAATTTTAGGTTCGATTCTCATGGGTGTATTGCTTGATAAATTACGCATGAGTTTTGTGATTAAGCTGATTTATCTTGGTATTTTATTTTCGCTGTGCTGTTTGGCAGTTTCTCCGACAGTGGCTTTACTTGCACTTTCAGCAGTAGGTTGTGGTCTGTTTATTGTAGGTGGACAATCTGCGTTATATGGTCTGGCAGCCATGTATTATCCGACCGAAATGCGTGGAACAGGAGTAGGTTCAGCAGTTGCAATTGGCCGTATTGGTTCATTTGCAGGGCCTTTAATGGCTGGTTTTTTACTCTCGCTTGGACAAAGCTCGACCATTGTGATTGGTTCAAGTATTCCAGTGATTTTAATTGCAGCAATCTCTGCATTACTTCTTGTCAAAAAACCTAAACAGCCTGTACATTTAGTACAAAGCTCAGGTGCTCGCTAAGTTTTAACGAAAGTATGGGGTAGATCCTCATACTTTCACTACAGATTTTCTTATGATGAATGAAAGGTTATGGTACGTTCGAATTTAGTTCCAAAAAAAGTAGAAGATGAGCCTAAGTTAAGCTATATGATTGCTCGTGTTGACCGAATTATTAGTAAACATTTATCAGAACATTTAAAAGAGCTTGAAATTACCTTACCGCAATTTACTGCACTTTCTGTTTTAGCTTCAAAAAGTAATTTATCTAATGCCAAACTTGCTGAGCGTTCTTTTATAAAGCCGCAATCTGCTAATAAAATTCTGCAAGATTTACTGATGAATGGTTGGATTGAGAAAAAACCTGACCCAACCCATGGTCGCCGTATTTTAATTACGCTGACTGAAAGCGGTGTTGATAAGCTCAATAAATGCAATGAAGTGGTTTTAAAAGTCGAAGAAAAAATGCTGGAAGGCATTGATATTAACTTGGCTTATTTAATTCGTAACAACCTCGATATTATGGTGAATAATCTTAAAAACCTTTAATCGAGTGTAGTGCGCATTTTAATTTCTTAAACTCAATAGAAATGCTTAAGCACTGATTCAAACAGAAAATTTATTTCATTTTACAAATGAACTTGCTAGCATCGAAGTGACGTTTTTGGTGATGTGTGGCAGCGAATGTCTTCAGGACAACAAGTTTTACTTAAACTAAGAAAAATGATTATTTCAGGGGAACTTGAAGGCGGTGCCAGAATTGCCGAAATTCCGACTGCCGAGTTACTTGGGGTTTCAAGGCAGCCTGTTCGGATAGCCTTTCGCTTGCTCGAGCAAGAAGGCCTCCTCATCAAAAACCCAACTCGTGGTTACACGGTTCGTGAAATTTCAGAACAACTTGTTCATGATGCGCTCGAAGTACGCGGGGTGCTGGAAGGGTTGGCTGCGAAAACTTTGGCAGAACAAGGCTTAAGCGAAGAGCAGAAAAAGACGCTACAACATTGCATTCAGGAAACTGAAAAACTTTTTAATGAAAAAGACGAGTTTGGCGATGCTGAACTAGAACGTTATCACCATTTTAACGTCATTTTTCATGACACCATTATTGAAGGCGCGCAAAACGTCGCACTTATACAAGCCTTAGCGAAAAACAACCAATTACCTATGGCTTCTGCTCAAGCCATTACCTATGACCAGAATCAAGCTTTGTCGGAATATCGCCGTTTGCACTATGCACATTTACAGCATTGTTCGATTTTCGATGCATTGGTACATCGTCAGGCAGGGCGTGCTGAAACTTTAATGCGTGAACATAGCAGTGTGGTGATTTTGGGTGAAACGCTAAAAAATGTTCTTAGCGCTTAAAGTGAAATAAGTTCCTTTATATTTGAATAAAGGAACTTTCGAGTTAAAGCTCAATCGCAAGATTTTTAGTTTTTGCACGAGAACAGCAGGGTGTAAATTGGTCGTTCAAAGCATGTTCTTCATCGGTCATGAACATATCGCGATGATCTGGCGTGCCTTCTACCACACGGGTAATACAGGTACCGCAAATGCCTTGTTCACACGAAACAGGAATATCAAAACCATTTGCAATTAATGCTTCAGTAGCAGTCTGCTCTGGTAATACTTCAATTCGACGGCCTGTACCTTTAACTTCAATTGTAAAAGCTTCATCGGTGGACGAATCTACTTTTTGAGCGACAAAATGCTCTTGATGTAACTGTTCGTTATGCCAACCTGCTTGTTCGGCCGAGTTCATGACAAACTGCATAAACCCTGTAGGGCCACACACATATAAGTGTTTATCAGGTGAAGCTTGGCCCAAAACCTCTGCCATATTACATTCGGTGTCTGGTTGGTCTTGAATGTGAAAATGGACTCGTTCACCAAAATGTTCGGTTAAGTTGCCATAGAAGGCAATCATTTCATGACTACGAACAAAGTAATGTAATTCAAAAGGAATATTGGCGGCTTTAAGTCGATATGCCATCGATAAAATAGGGGTAATACCAATACCACCCGCAAATAAAACTGCTTGTTTGGTTTGAGGGTGAATTTCAAATAAATTGCGTGGTTCACCAATTTTTAAGTGGTCGCCTTCACGATATTCAGTGTGGAGGCAGCGTGAGCCACCGCGTGAATTGGCATCATGTAAAACCCCAATCACATAACGGTGCTTTTCAGTGCAGCAGTTTGAAAGTGAATATTGACGGGTTAGGCCGTTTTTCAGATGCACATCAATATGAGCTCCTGCTTCAAAACTCGGCAGCTCCTTACCATTTGCTGCAACCAATTCAAAAGCACGAATGGTCGGGGTGAGCTGGTGAATTTTTTGAATAATAACGTCCATGTTCATGTTCCTTTAAATAATCCGTATGTTTGGAAACTTCTGCGTGGACGTTTCAGGAGGCGTTTTATTTTCTTCGGCAAGTAGTCGCTCAATCACTTTACGAGACTGTACACCGCCTGCGTCGATGTTGAGCATTAGTAACTTGCGATGTGGGTTGTTTAAAATATTTTGTTGTTGTTGCTCTAGCATTTCTAAATCTTCAGTAAAAATTTTGCCTTGGCCTTCACGAATTTGATCGGTGAGTTCTGCATTGTCAGGCTGGAAGTTACGTGCCATTCCCCAGAAATACCAATGTGAAGTTTCAGTCTCTGGCGTAATAAAATCGACCACGATTGAAGAAACTTTTTTGTCTTTCGGTGCGTGATAACCGCCATGTCCAGCATGTGCGACACCCACTTCAATATGAACATTACTTGGCGCAAAGAAGTGACAACGTTGCCAACGATCCACAGGTACGTCATCTGCTAAGTGGTTACCACGAAGGGCCATTTGCCAAAATGGAGGTGCGATCACATTTTCCATATAGCGTTCGGTAATGACATGGTCGCCGTCAACTTTAGTCACAGGCAATGATTCATCAATCTCTTTTTGCCCAATACTGCTTGAGTGAACATAGGTTTCGTGGGTTAAATCCATGAGGTTATCGACCATCAAACGATAGTCACACTGGATGTGAAACAGACCTCCGCCATAGCTCCATTCTGGATGATCTGCCCACTCTAAAGTTGGCAGTTTTGCTTCATCTGCTAAAGCTTTTTCACCTGGCCACACCCAAATAAAGCCGAACTTTTCAATAACTGCATATGCTTTGTTGCAAGGGAAACCATTTACACGTTGGGCTGGCATTGAAACAGTTTTTCCGTCACAACCCATCACTAAGCCATGATAACCACATACGAGGTTGCCATCTTCGACATAACCAAGTGAGAGTGGGGCACCGCGATGGGGACAAAAATCTTCAACGGCTGCAACTTGGTTTTCTTTGCCACGATAAAAAACAATTTTTTCACCACAGATCGTACGACCTAATGGTTTGTCTTGGATTTCTTCTGGGCGGCAGGCTACATACCATGCATTTTTAATAAACATTGTGACGACTCCTTATCACTTATTGGATCCAATTTATAATAAATAAAAATAATGGTCAATTGATAAGCAGTATATTTTTTAAAAAATATTGTTCTTTGAAATTGATGAAATTGTATTTTATGTTTGCCAATAAAGGATTTTATATTTCTTTGAGTTTTTAGGAGGAAATTTTTATTAATTTTAATTTGGATCCATAATGGCTATGGTTGAGGCCATTATGGAGAGTGATAATTTAGAAATTAATGGTGTAGTGAAGCATCATGCGCTGTTCATCCAGACTTTTGCCGTGTTTGGTATCGTAGTTAATATTTAAGAACAGGAATTTAAGATTTTTAATCCAAGCATTGAGATCATACTGAACCAACACATCACTTTCTTGCTCAAAATCATTTTGATTCATAGTTTGAAAAGAGTCGCCATAAATATATTTATAGGTCACTTTTAGACCCTTGATGTAATCTTTAAAGTCATACGAGGCAACGAAATGATAAGACTTTTCATCTGCTTTGGTAAACGCGCCTAAGGTCCAGTTCACCATGTGGGGAATGGGCATATTGTCGAGTTTTGGAATACCATCTTTGCCAAAGTTTTCTTGATAGCCGATCCCAGTTGTAAAGTTGCCATGTTTGATGAAATGCATGGCCCCTACAGATGTATTGTCATATTCACCAAGCTTTGATTTGCCGACATCGTCGTGGCGAAACACACGTAATTTTGTAGTGTGCTGCTTTGTCCATTGATAATCAAAAGCAAGGTAACTTTGATTAATGAGATCGGTTAAGTAACCATTATAAAATTTCCAATTATATTGAGGCGTTTTGCCATCCCACTGAAAAAAGTAAAGCCCATCAGATTCATGTTTTGAAATGGCTAGTTTGTGATAATCCTCTTCATTTTTTGGCGAATAACGGTTAATCAAACCTAGCTCGAAATTTTGTTGCGTTGTCTTATATTTTAATTCCAAACCTTTATAGTTCACGCGCAATTGATGTGTATCCACTTGTGGGGTAAGTGGTGAATCGGGAGTGATTTCACCTACATTCATGCGAAAGTTTTGATATTCAACTCCAGCACCTAAGCCATATTTAACTTGGTCTTGTGCTTGTTTCTTGGTATTAGAATCAAAGGGTATGACCATATCATTGGTGTGTTGGTCGCTACTTAGGCGATATGCATATTGAATGCTTGGATTGAGGTGTAGCTGAACCTCATTAAGTTTTGTTGTCCAGTCGCCACGATAGATCAAGCCTTGGCTCAGGCTATGAGTATCGGGGTTGGCCCCATTTTCATATTGTCTGTCGAAGTTGAATGTTTTGAGTGTGAGTGTATTTTGAAAATTAACATCTGCTTCACTATGAACTAAACAGCAGGCAAGGGCCGTCCCTGAGAATAAAATCCCATAAATAAAAATATGCTTCATTTTTAAATCCGTTTAAAAGCGTTTTACTGTTCTAAACCCGACATGGCTAGTGGCAAGGTCGAGTTCCTGTGGATGCCTCGCGGCAGCACGATAACGCGCGCAATAATTGGTTGCGCACAAATAAGATCCACCTTTAATGGTGTATTGCAAAATCTGTTCGTGACTTTGCCGATATTTCGATGGATCTCCCATATGATGATCTCGTGGACCTGTATAAGGTGTTTGCGTCCATTCCCATACGTTGCCAATCAAGTCATATAAACCAAATGGGTTTTTACTAAAACAGCCAACAGGGGCAACATCCTTAAAACCATCTTCTTGAACATTTTTGTATGGAAATTCGCCTTGCCAGAAGTTGGCTGTAATATGGCCTTCATGAGTGGGGCCAATATCGGAGTTTTTCTGAAAACCTTTGGCTGCATATTCCCACTCAAGCTCGGTCGGTAGGTCGTGACCCAGCCAGTTTGCATAAGCATAGGCATCATTCCATGTCACCATGCGAACGGGCTCGTGAGACGCGGGTTGTTTTGGGTTATTTAAACCCCATGGGTGTTTCCAATTGGCGCCTTTTTCAAATCGCCACCATTGTAGCTCTTCAACTGGATGATCTGGCTGTACAAACATAGCCGCACCACCTTGCTTTTCTGCATCGGTGACATAACCCGTTTGCTTAACAAACGCTTGAAATTGAGCATTAGTGACTTCAGTTGTATCAATTAAAAAAGCGGGAACTGAAGTTGCCTGTAGGTTTAATGGACGTTCATCTTCATAACCTTGTGTGGTGCCTAAAACCATTTTTCCTTGCGGAAGTTTGACCATACCGGCTTCTTTATTTTTAGGCCAACCCGAAGGAAGGCCTGAATAAGAAGAACATTTAGCTTGAGTACCTAAGTCGGGCAAGGTGGTCTGTTCTAGTTGAGGTGTGGTTTTTTGGCATGCACAAAGTAACAGGAACGATGAAAGCATCATGATCTGTTTCATCTGGTTTTTCCTACTTTTTGTTGTATTGCTCAAAATCCACGACATTATTTTCATCGGCATATCTTAGATATTTATCATTTAAGACTTTGGCGATATCGGGATGTGCTGCGTAAACATTATGTTGCTCATTGAAATCTGTTTTTAAATTGTAGAGTTCCCAGCCGTGGCTCTTAAATTTAGAAGGTGAGTTTTCAACGAGTTTCCATTCATCATTTTTGGCGTAGCGGCTGCCATGTAATTCTTTGAAGTCATAATAATTGACTGGTCGAATGCGCGCATTATTGTTTTTAAAAGCAGGAATCAAGCTAAAGCCCGACGGTTTAATTTTGGTGCTTGTGGCTGGATAGATTTGATTATTTTGAATCCCCGCTAGTTCCATCACAGTTGGGAATATATCTTTGACTGTAGCAAAGTTATTGTTCATTCCATGTTCTTTAGAAATCTTCGTAGGCGATTTAACAATAAATGGAACTCGTACTCCGCCTTCTGAAGCGGCTGACTTCCAGTGGGTAAATGGTGTGCTGCTTACTTCGGCCCAGCGTGGTCCCATATAAACATATGAGCTGGCGTTGCCTATATTTTCATAACGATTGTCGGCATCACCCATTGGGAAATTGTGATCACCACCTTCAGCGCCGTTATCTGACATAAACACAATCAAGGTGTTGTCATATAAATGATGCTTTTTAAGATATTGAATGACATCACCCACGCGATCGTCTAACTGAGTGACCATGCCAGCATAAACTTCCATTTTGCGCGCTTCATATTTGCGCTCTTGTGGCGTGAGTTCATTCCAGCTTTTGGTGCCTAAAGCTTGATTGCCACGCTCGACTGGATATTCTGCATTTGCAGGAATTAATCCTAATTTCTTTTGACGTTCAAAGCGTTGTTTGCGAATTGCATCGTAGCCTTGATCGTATTTACCTTTGTATAAGTCTCTATAATGAGCAGGTGCCTGTATCGGCCAATGTGGAGCGGTATAAGCTAGATAGGCAAAAAATGGTTTTTGTGCTTTATTTTTATCTAAGTACTCAAAGGCTTTTTGTGTAAAAAAGTCGGTTGAGTAGTAATTGTCAGGCAAGGT
This sequence comes from Acinetobacter pittii, assembly GCF_034067285.1. Taxonomy (NCBI): domain Bacteria; kingdom Pseudomonadati; phylum Pseudomonadota; class Gammaproteobacteria; order Moraxellales; family Moraxellaceae; genus Acinetobacter; species Acinetobacter pittii. The sequence continues at coordinate 2,546,686 of NZ_CP139286.1, read as the reverse complement.
AACCTTTTGACCATTTTCAGTGTACTGGGTATTGCGCGGATAGTTTTTAGGTTGGTCTTTAAAGTGTAAATCGAAGCCATCGAGCAGGGCAAAAGATTGATCGAAACCACGAGCTTTAGGGTTTTGTTCGGGAGCAAAGCCTAAGTGCCATTTACCGACCATGAAGGTGTAATAATCTTTAGTCTTTAAAATTTCTGCGAGTGTATAAGCATTTTGCGTTAAGTGACCTGAATATCCATCAATTTTGAGTAGTGCACGCGGACTATCGGCGCCAACCAATTTTTCTTGTCGTTTTGACGTTTCATACATGGCACCTAAACCGACCAAGTGATTATCTGCACCTGTCATAAGTTGCGCACGTGTCGGTGAACACATCGATGAAGCATGAAAATTAAAAAGCATTTTTCCTTGCTTTAACAGGCTATCAATATGAGGAGTTTTAATTTCGCCGCCATAAGCGCTAATGTCTGAAAATCCAAGATCATCGGCCAAAATAATCATAATATTAGGTGGTTGTTGGTTTTTGGGAGGTGCTGCTTGCGCTGTGTAAAACAATTGGCTGGCAAAAAAAAGTCCCAATGTAAGCTGGCTTACTCTTTTGAGTTTCATAACAACAATCCTTTGAAGTTTTAAAATGCATCTTGCATTCCATAAAAATGAACTGAGCTTTTTTGGCTAAAAAATGCTCTGGAATCGATCATAATAGATTTTTTAATATGGATCCATAAAAATATTAAAGCATTCTAATTTTATGTTTTTAATAATTTTATACTTATATAATTTATGTGTTTATAGAGTTTTTAATAATACGTTTATAATTTTAGTTGATTTTTTGGATCCAAATATTCAGTATAGAAAAAGAGCAGGATGCTCAAAAAAACAAATATTCCTCTAGGTCATTATGGATACGGATATGCATAACCACCCAATCGCTCTTATCGGCAATGTCGTGTGCATCTCTTATCCACATTGGGAGATGCACAAATGGAAAGAGACGTTCTAAGTGAGATCAATCAGAACAACATGAGCCGTTATCAATGGTTTGTTATTTTGATCTGTATTTGTCTCAATATTATTGATGGCTTTGACGTGATGGTGATGGCATTTACTGCGCCATCCGTGTCGGCAGAATGGTCGCTTTCAGGGGCACAAATTGGTTTGTTGCTGAGTTCTGGCCTTTTTGGAATGGCTGCGGGTTCAATTTTTCTAGCACCTTTAGCCGATAAAATCGGTCGTCGTTTACTTATTTTAGTTTGTCTTGTGATTGCTGGTTTTAGCATGTTGGGCTGTGCTTTGGTTCAAAGCCACAGCATGTTAGCAGCACTTCGGTTTATTACCGGCATTGGGGTAGGTGGGATTCTTGCCAGCAGTAACGTTTTGGCAAGTGAATATGCCAATGCTCGCTGGCGCAGTCTGGCTGTTAGCTTAATGTCTACAGGTTATGGAATTGGTGCAACACTCGGTGGAGTGCTATCGCTGGCTTTGATTGAGCATTTGGGTTGGCGCTCAATCTTTTTAGCAGGTGGGGTTACTACCATTGCAATGCTACTCATTAGCGCATGGTTATTACCAGAATCTTTAGATTATTTACTCGCGAAACGACCAAAACAGGCACTCGAATGGATTAACACAACGGTAAGTCGTATGGGGCTTAATCAACTGCCAGTTATGCCACGTTATGAAAAAATCAACACACAAAATGGTAGTGAGCTCAGCAAGTTATTTGCAGGACAACAGGGATTTCAAACACTTTGTCTTTGGTTTGCGTTCTTTTTAGTGATGTTTGGCTTTTACTTTGTCATGAGCTGGACGCCAAAAATTCTTATTTCAATGGGAATGTCACCACAACAAGGGGTAAGTACCGGCATTTTAATTAGTATAGGTGGGATTTTCGGGGCAGCCATTATTGGTTTATTGGCATCACGCATGAAAATTTTCTATGCCTTAAGTCTATTTTTAGGACTAACGTCTGCATGTGTTTTCTTATTTGTCGCAGTCTCGGCTCAAGTGAGTATTGCTCTCATAGTTGGCTTATTACTTGGCACACTCATTAATGGCTGTGTGGCAGGTTTATATTCGATTTCTCCAACAATTTATGATGCTGAAATCCGTAGTCGCGGTGTGGGCTATGCGATTGGTTTTGGTCGGATTGGGGCAATTTTATCACCAACCGTTGCAGGTGTTTTTCTAGATAAAGGTATTGCTCCCGCAACACTTTATGCCTATTACGGTGTGGTCTTTATTTTGGCTATTTTCCTGATTTTAAGTTTAGGTAGCGCTTTTTATCGAAGTCAAAAAGAGCAAAACTACTCACTTAAAACAGCACCTTAATCCATTAAAAATTAAATAGTTGAGATAAAAAATGAAAAAGACACCATTATGGGTGGGGGTATGCTTGTGCCCATTATTTAGTCAAGTTGTGCATGCCGAGTTTATTGCAGACAGTAAAGCTGAGCTGACACTACGTAATTTTTACTTTGACCGAGACTATAAAAAAGACCCATATCCCTATACCGCCGCCAGAGATTGGACGCAGGGTTTAATTTTTAAAGGACAGTCTGGTTATACCGAAGGGACAGTTGGGTTCGGTGTTGATGTACTGGCAATGGCAGGTTTTAATCTGATGGGAAGCCGTGCTGATGACTATGCACGGAGTGGCTTATTACCAGTGAATACCGATAACTCGCGTGATGACTATTATGGAAAAATAGGTATTACAGGGAAGACTAAATTTAGAAAAAATGAGCTTTTTGTGGGGGATTTAGTTCCACAGTTACCGACTATATTTTCATCGCCAGCACGTTTGTTTCCACAGACTTATCGCGGTATCCGTTTTGTTTCAAATGAAATTCCAAATCTTCAACTTGAAGGCTTTTATGTTGATGAAGTGCGTCAACGTGATTCGATTCGTTATACCGATGTTGGAACGGACAATATCAACCATCGTTTCGAGAAAGCGGCAACAACAGATTCTTTTTATACATTGGGAGGAAGTTATCAGTTAAAGGACTATCGTTTACGTGCTTATCATGCTGAACTCAAAGACATTTACCAGCAACAATTTTTAGGATTTAACGGAAAGCAGCCTTTAAATGATCAGCTTAACTTTTTAAGTGATGTACGTTTTTTTAATAGTGAGGAAGCTGGAAGTAAAAAAATAGGAGAGGTTGATAACCGTCATATGAGTGGCCTATTTGGTTTGAACTATCAAAACCATACGGTTTCTTTGGGCTACATGCAGTCATTTGGCTCAACTGGTCTGCCGTTTTTGTCTGGAACAGAAAGTCCAGTCGTGCTTGATTTTATGAGTTCGGACTATTCGAATAAAGATGAAAAAGTCTATTCAATTCGTTATGAATATGACTTTAAAAATGCGCGGATAGGTGATGTTTCATTAAACGGATTACGCTTTATGACCCGCTATGCAAAAGGTGAAGACATTGATTTGTTGCAATACGGCGATCAGCGTTTTAAAGAAGAGTCGATGGAATTTGATTTGGGCTATAAAATTCCTGAAGGTAAGTTAAAAGGTTTGGGAATGCGTGCTCGCTTTTCTCATTATCGCAACGATATGCCGACTAATATGACCTTTCATTCGACAAATGAAACGCGGTTAAATGTCGATTACACCTTTAAATTTTAATGATTAATATTTAACTAAATTTAAGAGAAGTTAAAACATTGTGACCATCAATGTTTTAACTTTAGTTATCAACTGCACAAAATCACTCTATAATACCGCCAATCTTATTAAAGCCAATTGAGTCGTTCATTAAACACATGGCTTTAATCTCTCATTTTTTTAAGTCAATTTCTTCGCTGTGATTCGGCTTATTTTTCAATATTTAGAATTTTATGTGTCTGTGCTGACACATAAAAATATTTAGGTGCCAGCATGGAAATCAAGGTTAATTATCTCGACAATCTTCGACAGGAAGCTAAGTTCGATGACTTTACGGTAATTGCCGATCAACCAATTCGCTACAAGGGTGACGGTTCGGCACCGGGCCCATTTGACTATTTTTTAGCATCGTCAGCATTGTGTGCAGCGTACTTTGTAAAAGTGTATTGTGCCGCTCGAGATATCCCAACCGATAATATTCGTTTATCGCAAAATAATATAGTTGACCCTGAAAACCGCTATAAGCAAACATTTAAAATTCAAATTGAATTACCAGCCGATATTTCAGAGAAAGATCGTCAAGGTATTTTACGTTCGATTGACCGTTGTACTGTTAAAAAAGTGATTCAAACGGGTCCTGAATTTATTATTGAAGAAGTGGAAAGCATCGATGCAGATGCACAAGCATTGTTATTGCCAAGCTTAACTTCTGAAAACCATACCTATATTCAAGGTAAAGACCTACCGTTAGAAGAAACCATTGCCAATATGTCTGCCATTTTGGCAAATTTGGGCATGAAGATCGAAATCGCATCTTGGCGTAATATCGTGCCAAATGTATGGTCATTACATATTCGTGATGCACAGTCTCCAATGTGTTTTACCAATGGTAAAGGCGCAACTAAAGAAAGTGCTTTAGCTTCTGCATTAGGCGAGTTTATTGAGCGTTTAAACTGTAACTTCTTCTATAACGACCAGTTCTGGGGTGAAGATATTGCCAATGCTGAATTTGTGCATTATCCAGATGAAAAATGGTTTAAACCGGGTCCAAATGGTGAATTACCTAAAGAAATCTTAGATGAATACTGTCTTGAGATTTACAACCCAGATGATGAGTTACTTGGTACACATTTATATGACACCAACTCAGGCAATATAGAGCGTGGCATTTGCTCGCTACCTTTTGTGCGCCAGTCTGACGGTGAAGTTGTATATTTCCCATCAAATTTAATTGAAAACTTGTACTTAAGTAATGGTATGAGTGCGGGCAACACTTTGGCAGAAGCACAAGTTCAATGCTTGTCAGAAATTTTTGAACGTGCTGTAAAACGCGAAATTTTAGAAGGTGAAATTGCACTTCCAGACGTTCCTGAAGACGTATTAGCAAAATACCCAAGTATTGTTGCCGGTATTAAAGGTTTAGAAGAGCAAGGTTTCCCTGTTTTAGTTAAAGATGCATCGTTAGGTGGCCAGTTCCCGGTAATGTGTGTGACTTTAATGAACCCACGTACGGGTGGGGTGTTTGCATCTTTTGGTGCGCATCCAAGTTTTGAAATTGCATTAGAACGTAGTCTGACTGAATTACTTCAAGGTCGTAGTTTTGAAGGCTTAAATGATTTACCACAACCGACTTTCCAAAGTAATGCAGTGACTGAGCCGAATAACTTTGTTGAGCACTTTATTGACTCAAGTGGTTTGGTATCTTGGCGCTTCTTTAGTTCTAAATCTGATTATGATTTTGTTGAATGGGATTTTTCTGGCGAAGGCGAAGAGTCGAATGCAGAAGAAGCTGCAACATTGTTCGGTATTCTCGAAGAGATGGGTAAAGAAGTGTATATGGCAGTCTATGAGCACTTAGGTGCGACCGCTTGCCGTATTTTAGTACCGGATTATTCAGAAATTTATCTCGTTGAAGATTTGATTTGGGACAATACCAATAAGGCACTTTCATTCCGTGAAGATATTCTAAATCTGCATCGTTTGGATGATGAGCAGCTTGAAGCATTGGTTGAGCGTTTAGAAGAATGCGAGCTAGATGATTACACTGAAATCACTACCCTCATTGGCATCGAATTTGATGATAATACAGTTTGGGGACAGCTCACCATTTTAGAACTGAAATTGCTGATTTATGTTGCCTTACAACAATTTGAAGAAGCAAAAGAACTCGTCGAAACTTACTTGCAATATAACACCAACACAGTTGAGCGCGGCTTGTTCTATCAGTGCATGAACGTGGTGCTTGAAGTGATGTTAGATGAAGAACTAGAGCTTGAAGATTACCTTACGAATTTCCGTCGTATGTTTGGTGACACGCGAATGGACGCGGTATTAGGTTCTGTTGATGGTAGTGTTCGTTTCTATGGTTTAACACCAACCAGCATGAAACTAGAAGGACTTGACCGCCATTTACGTCTGATCGAGAGCTATAAAAAATTGCATGCAGCTCGTGCTAAAGCCGTGGCGATGTAATTTAAAACATGAAAGAAAAAAGCCTATTTTTAAATAGGCTTTTTTTATAAAACAAATTGCTATGTTAAGCAGAGGCTTTTGTGATCTCTACAGTTTGTGTAGTGGTTAGATGATCTTGTTGCTCATCCAAAGTGTGTTTAGCCGGAATATAAGACATTGCACGTTCTGCTAGAGCTGTAATGGTGAGACTTGGGTTAACGCCCAAATTGGCACCTAACATTGAACCATCTACGACATATAAGTTTTTATAGTTAAACACACGATTTTTACCATCGACTACACCTTGCTCTGAGCTAGATGCAATCGCGCAGCCACCCATGCAGTGAGCAGTAAAAGGCACGTTAAACAAAATTTCAGTAATGGTGGTTATCGGGTGACCATTAAACATTTTTGCGACTTTTTCAGTAAAGGTGTTGGCCTGTGGAATATAAACAGGAAGTTTTTTACCTTCACTAGACAAAACCTTGCCAAAAGGCCAGAACCAATTTCGTTTTAAACGCATGTTAATAGAAGCATCGGCAGTTTGCATCACCAAGAAAATTAAGGTTTGCCGTGCAAAGCCAACAGGGTTGCTCATGCGTAAAAATATAAGGGGGTGGCTAATGAGTATCCATAACCAATAAAAAATACGGGTCCAACCTGGTTTACCTTTTGCCATATAAGTACACATGAGGCCCATGGCATCAGAACCACCCTGATAGCGAGTCGCTTCAATATGAGTATCATGGTCAATGTAAATACTTGAGCCAATCGCAACGCCCTTACTCATGTCGACATCTTTATCAAAGAAACGAACCCCTAAAATCGACTCGGCATTGGTACGTACCCGATTACCCAAATCATCAGAAATATTTGGCAGCGAACCTGATTGCTTTAAGCGGAACAACATCTCTTGGGTGCCCAAAGAGGAAGCCGAGAAAATGACATTGCGAACACGCCATGTACGACGTTGTTTATTGAACCATGAGCTTGAGCATTCGGTAGTGACTTCATAGCCATCGCTGCCATCTGCTTTACCATTGAGAGGTTTAACATCAACAACTTTGGTTTCTTCGTAAACCTTGGCGCCATTTTTTTCGGCAAAGTACAAATAATTTTTATCTAAAGTATTTTTTGCGTTGTGTTTGCAACCTGTCATACAGCCGCCACATGCGGTACAGGTTCCGCGGTCTGGTCCTTCACCGTTAAAATAAGGGTCAGGGTAGGTCTTGCCACCTTCTTCACCTTCGGGTGGAAAGAACGTTGCAACACGAGTGGGTTTAAATGTATGCCCCACACCAACTGCATCGCCCATTTTCTTTAGCATATGGTCGGCAGGACCTAAAATTTTATTATCCGTCACTCCAAGCATACGTTCTGCTTCAGCATAGTGCTGCGGCATTTCATTTTTCCAGTCTGCTGCATCCGCCCACGTACCTTCATCCCAAATATGTTCGGGTGGAACGAGCAGGGTATTTGCATAGGTAATTGAGCCACCGCCTACAGCATTACCGCAAATAATGGTGACATGGCGAAAAAATCGCATATTGAAATAACCGAAAAGTTTCATGCCCGGGCGCCAGATCCAGCGGCGGGTATTCCAGTTGTTTTTAGCAAAATCTTCAGCTTTCCAGCGTCGCCCCATTTCCATTACAGCAACTGAGTAGCCTTTTTCGGTTAGTCGGCAGGCAGAAACACTGCCGCCAAAGCCTGAACCAATGATTAAATAATCATAATCATAACTGTTTGATGCCATGCCAAAGGCTCCTGTCTAGTGATATTTTTTATATTGACTGCATATGTTTATCAATGAATTGCCCAATGCGCTCAATTGAGTCATCGGATTCTTTTAGTATACCTGCATGAAATTGAAAAACGTGACCGACTTTGTCATAAACCCGTAAATTCGTCGAAATGTCGTAATTTTTAGCCTGTTCAGCGAGGCGTTTTGCATCATCTAATAAAACTTCTTCGGTACCGACATGAATCAGAATAGGCGGTAAACCAGTTAAGTCAGCATAGAGTGGAGAACAGGTTGGATCGGTTAGCGATTTTTGGCCGCAGTAGTTATTTGCACACCAAGCTAACCAGTCTTTGGACAGCATTGCATCTTGAGTAGCATGCGTTTTCATCGTGCTTCCAGAAAGGCTTAAGTCGACCCAAGGTGAAAGTAAAACTAATGCCGCTGGTAACGGTAAACCTGCATCCCGTAAAGCAATTGCCGTGATTAAGCTTAATCCACCGCCCGCAGAATCCCCAGCAATCATGAGTTTTTTCGGGTCTTGCCCTTGAGCAAGTAAGGCTTTATAAACCGCAATTACATCTTCAAGAGCAGCTGGGCTTGGGTGTTCAGGGGCTAGGCGATATTCAGGTAACCAGACTTGTGCTTGAGCTGCATGTCCGATTTGAGCAGCAAGCTTAGTGTGACTTTTTGAGCTACCAACCACATAGCCACCGCCATGTAAATACAAGATGCCGAGGCCTGATTGAGTCGTTTTGGGCTGAATATGGATTGTCGGTACTTGAGCGATGGTTTGCTTTTTTGTTTTATAGCCACGTGGCCCAAGCACAATTGCACTGGCTGCATCGCTACAAAAACGTTGTAGCTTTAGTGGTGTTTTAGGGGATAAAGCTGGACGTAGTGTGGTACGAATAGTCCATGCAAGAAGCTGCTTCATAATAAGGACTCATACTAAGCATTTAATATCAGTCAGCATCTCTTAAAATTAAGCGTATGCTGACCACTGTTTTTATTTTGCTGATTTGTTGAGTAGGCGAGTTTGCAAGGCAGTGGCAGTTGCAAAAATCTTTTGGTAACCCTGTGGAAGAATACGTTGAATCACATCAACGGCTTTCGCATCGGCTCCGATCAGTAAGCGGCGACGGTCTTTACGAACAGCTTCTAAAATTTGTTGAGCGGCATCGTCAGCAGGGGTGCGAAGTAATTTATCGAAAGCATCCTGACTTTTTAAAGGATCCATTCCTAAAGACTGGACACTATTATTCATGCGGGCAGCTTTGGCAATATTGGTACGAATACCACCCGGATGCACACAGGTCGCACTCACTCCAGCATTTTGCATATCGAGTTCTTGGCGTAGAGACTCGGTAAAGCCACGAACAGCAAATTTACTGGCGTTATAAGCACTTTGGGTCGGTTGAGCTGTTAAGCCAAACATACTGGAAATATTAATAATATGCCCATCACCACTTTGCTTTAAGTAAGGTAAAAATTCTTTGGTGCCATAAACCACGCCCCAAAAGTTAATACCAATGAGCCATTCAAGATCTTCATAGCTCACACCTTCAGCCGTACTGCCTATTGCGACACCAGCATTATTAAAAATCAGGTTAACTTGGCCATGTTCATCTACAACTGCCTTTGCCCAAGTTGCAACTTCATCACGCTTAGCCACATCGACTTTTTGTGTGGTTACTTTGACTGAATAAGGCGTTAACAGCTCGACTGTTTTAGCTAATCCAGCTTCACTGATATCAGAAAGTGCTAGATGACAACCTTGTTTTGCGAGTGCTATAGCAATTGCTTGTCCAATCCCAGAACCTGCACCTGTCACAGCTGCGACTTTATTTTTAAAAGACTTCATAAAATTCTCCGTTTATTTTTCTCATTTCCTATGGTGAAGCTTGTTTAAGAAATAGCCGAAACCTGAGTGTAGTTTTCAATATCGAAGCGACGAGTACGTTGTCGATATTCGAGGGTAAAACCCGGCCAGTTATTGGTATTTTTGCCATCAGCAGTTTGATACCAACTGGTACAACCTTGTGCCCAGACAGTTTTTTTCATTTTTTCTTGAATGCTTTGATTAAACTCATGTTGAACTTCTGCACGAACATTGGTGAACAGAAGTTTGTTTTGTAGGGTTGTTTGAATGGCATCTAAAATATAATTCACCTGACTTTCAATCATATACACAATTGAGTTATGCCCAAGATTGGTGTTTGGACCATAGAGCATAAAGAAGTTTGGAAAGCCGCTCACAGTTAAGCCGAGATAAGCTTCTGCACCATCTTTCCATGTGACTTTTAAGGTACGACCATCAAGACCTGTAATCTGCATTGGCGCCATAAACTCTGTTGCGGCAAAGCCCGTACCATAAATAATGGTATCGACTTCACGCAGATTTCCTTCCGTATCTAAAATGCCGTTTTCGGTAATTTCTTGAATGCCTGTATTAATGACGTCTACGTGAGGCTGAGTCAGGGTTTCATACCAATGATTTGAAATTAAAATACGCTTGCAGCCAATAGGATAATCCGGCATTAAACGATGGCGTAACTTCCCATCTTTGACGACTTTACGGATGTGACGCTGGAATAAATATTCCACCAGAGGCATTTCATTTAAAGAAGTCGTAAAGGCCAGCAAACGAATTTCATGATGACCATATTGCAAAGCTCGATCCAGACTTTGCAAAATTGGCAATTTACGGAAAGCCTTTTTCTCTAAAGGTTGGTAAACCCGATCTGGTTTAGGAATCACGTAGGGTGCAGAGCGTTGGTAAACATCGAGATGGGCAACCTGTTTTGCAATTTCAGGTACGAACTGAATTGCACTTGCACCTGTACCGATTACCGCAACACGTTTGCCAGTTAAATCATAGTCATGATCCCAACGCGCTGAGTGGAATGCTTTACCTTTAAAGTTTTCAATACCTTTAAGTTTCGGATAGGCAGGGCGGTTAAGCTGACCCACCGCACCGACTAAAAATTCAGCTTCAAACTGTTCACCAGTCGTACTTTGAATGTGCCATACACCCTGTAGAGCATCAAATTCGGCACTGGCAATTTCAGTATTAAATTGAACATGCGGGCGAATATCATATTTGTCGGCACAGTGGCGTAAATATTGATAAATCTCTTGAGATGTTCCGTAGCGATTTTTCCAGCCCAGCTCTTGTTCAAAAGAAAAAGAATACAAATGAGAAGGCACATCACATGCAGCACCTGGATAGGTATTGTCACGCCAGACACCGCCGACATCGGCAGCTTTTTCAAATAGGGTAAATTGTTCAAAACCTGCTCGTTTGAGACGAATGGCAAGTCCTAGACCACCAAAGCCAGTGCCAATAATAGCGATGCGTACATTTTTATTTGAATTAGACGTCGAATTAAACATAGGCTGCTCTAAAATCCTTAAAAACAGTGGGCGAAGAAATCGCAATTTCCTGTATGCAGAATAGACGTTTATTAACTTGATTTAGAGGATGGATGAGGACAAAATATTGTGATTCGAGGACATTCTGAGCAATATAGTGACGTATGCATGGGCTTTTGAACGCAGTATACATAGTGTTCGGTTAATGGCTGATTTTGCGGTTGAATCAGGCGTTTCTTATCAAACGATTTTAAAAGGGACTGGAATTAGCCAGCAGCAACTGCTTGATCCCAATATGGTGGTCTCGGGGCACCAAGAATTAAAGCTCATCCATAATTTAGTTGAACTCTTTGAAGATCGGCCAACTTTAGGTTTAGAAGTAGGTACACGTTATCATTTCACCACATTTGGACCTTTAGGCATGGCGCTTATAAGTAGTGCTAGCATCCGTGAAGCGCTTGATTTTGCACTGACTTATTTTTCATTAACGTTTGCGTTTACCCGTTTTATTGTTTCAGACACTAAAGACGGTACCCTTATTGAACTCACAGATGAAGATATACCATCTTCGGTCAGACAATTTATTATTCAACGTGATGCTGCCGCGCTTATTACGGTGCAACGCGACTTAGTACAAGATAATTTTTGCCAGTATTTGGCTTTTTCTTTTCAGCCTAAACATGATGTACAACCTTATATAGATTTGTTTGGCATCTTGCCAGAGTTTGGCGCAGGCCGGAATTTTGTTCTACTCGATGCGCACAAAGTCGACCAGAAATTGCAGATGGCGAATGATCTGGTTTTACATACAGCTGAAGAGCAATGTCGGCAAATTCTTGATAAACGTCAGTCACAAAAGAAGTTCACGGCATTGGTGCAACAACAATTGATGAATATTCGCGGTGAAATGCCATCCATGGAAGTGGTTGCCAATCGACTGCATTTAAATGCTCGCACTTTACGTCGCCATTTAGCGCAAGAAGAGATGACGTTTATCCAGATTCGTGAAGAAGTTAGACAGGTTTTAGCAGAGCAATATTTGACCGTGCCTAAGGCTTCAGTTGAACAGATTGCAGAGTGGTTAGGCTATGCAGAAACAGCTAGTTTTATTCATGCTTATAAAAGATGGCATGGCAAAACACCTCATGCCATGCGTTTAAATAATCAATAGTCAAATTTTATTTCGCTAAACGCAAATGTAATAAACGCGTGGCTGAAGTGTGGCGAATTTCATCAATTCGCGCATTAAAATATCGTTCAGTAATGGCTTCACCGGAAAGATCTTCGACTACTTCAAATCCCATCTGCTCCACTGCATGATGTAAATCTATTGGTTTAAATTGACCTAGTAAAGGCTCTTTCAGCAAATGGGTAAACTGTGCTACGCCCATACTTCCAAGTCGCTCAATACCGTTTAATTCCTGAAAATCGGTTGAATAGTCGAGTACCACTTCACTACCGTTTGCAGCAAAGTTAGCAATACTTTTTAAAGTTTCTAGGGTAGTTTGCGGGTTTAAATAGTGCGTTGTGCCTAACCACGAAAAAAATGCAGGAGCGGTTGGCTCATAGAGACTTCTAGTCAAAGCTTCCGAAATGGATTCTTTTTCAAAGTTAATCGCGACAAACTCAACGGTAGCAGGAATATTTCCTAACTTTTTTAGCTTGGCTTGTTTGGCTGCTTGAGTGTCAGGATGGTCTACTTCAAAGATTTTCAAAGTAGGGTAATGGAGTGATTCACGTAGTGCAAAAGAGTCTAGGCCAGCACCCACTAACACATATTGTTGAGTGTCTTTTTGAACTGCCTGATCAAGTAAATCTTCGGCATAGCGCGAGCGTCCGACCACTTGCCCAGTAAGTAAACCTAAAGTGCGGTTTAAAACCGAAGAATTCATGACTTTAACAATCAGTGGGTTAGAGAGCAGTTTTTTCCAGCCTTTACTGGTTAGCTCAAAAGCATAAGGGTCTGAAAATACAGGGTTCTTTGCATTTTGAAAATGATTGGCCCGTAATGCAGCGGCAGCTTCGGCGGTACGACTTGATTGACCTTCTTTCATCTTTATCCTGTTTTTTTATTTCTTGAAGATATTCAACGAAGAAGGCAGTGTATTTCATGAAAACCTAAAATACACTGCCTGTTTCTTACAACTGATTTGATCGAAATTACAAATTAGTGAGTTTTTGTCGTTTGATACGTCACTTCATAATCTTTCAAATCTACTTTTTTCAAACGTTGTTTCAGCTTTTTCAATGACCAAGGCCATGCGGCAAAGTTACGTCCGTTTGCATCAAGATAGTAACTCTTACATCCGCCGCTATTAAATACGGTCGTTTGCAAGTGTTTTTGCACTAAATCGTTATGCTTTTTAATCACATCAGATTTAACATTTAATTTGCTAATTCCTTTGTTTTTAATTTTCAATAAGCCATCTACGATATAGTCTAACTGCGCTTCTGCTAGACCAATGAAAGAGTCATAGACCAATACGTTAGGACCCAAAATTAAAAATGCATTTGGTACATTTTCAATGTTGGTACCTAAGTAAGCCTCTGGCGAACTATCTTTCCATATATCTTGTAAACATTGACCTTTTTCATTGTGGACACGTTTACCAATTGGCGGGTGAGATACTTCAAAGCCTGTACCCCAAATAATCACATCAACTTCGTGACGTTCACCATTGGCAGCAACCACCGTATTGCCTTCAACTTTCACTAAACCATGAGGAATGAGAGTCGTATTTGGTGCTTGTAGCGCAGGGTAGTAATTGTTAGCGAATAAAATACGTTTACAGCCAATATCAAAGTTTGGCGTGACATTTTTGCGTAGCACAGGATCATTAATCTGCAATTTAAGTAATTGCTTACCCAAAACATTTACTGGTTTTAGGGCAAGGGGGTTACGTAAACCAAAGTTAATTGCATTTAGCGTTAACGCTACACTTTTACGCCAGCTCGCCTGAATAGCTGGATATTTCGCAATGACTGATTTACTAAATTCGCCCAAGTCCGTATCTGGTTTTGGTAATACCCAAGGTGCTGTACGTTGGAATACAAAAAGTTCTTTCGCTTTTGGTTGAATTTGTGGCACAAACTGAATGGCAGATGCGCCAGTACCAATCACGGCAATACGTTTACCTGTCAAATCATAATCATGGTTCCATTTAGCCGAATGGAACATTTCGCCTTTAAATGTTTCTAGTCCTTCAAGACGTGGAATTTGAGCTTCGGTAATTGGACCTGTGGCAAAAATAACGGTTTTAGACAAATATTGACCAGTCGTGGTATCCAGTACCCACACGTGACGTGAGTCATCCCATGCCGCATTCAGCAATTCATTATTAAATTCGATTTTAGACGTCACATTAAATTCGTTACTCACATCTTCCAGATAACTTAAGATTTCTGGTTGGCGCGCAAATAAATGGCTCCATTTTGCACTTGGTGCAAATGAATAAGAATAAAGAGCAGACGGTACATCGCAACCACAACCTGGATAGGTGTTTTCACGCCATGTTCCACCCACGCGGCCAGCTTTTTCAATAATCTTATAATTGGTATAACCAACTTGATCTAGGCGAATGGCAGCAGCGATCCCTGAAATGCCAGCACCCACAATAAAAGTATCGAAAATATGGTTTGGTGATTTGACAGCTTTTTTTGCTGAAGCATTTGTTTTCATTTGAGCAGTCATATGTGTACTACCTATAAATTTCTTATTTAAATAATTTGTACGATGTGCCAAGGAACTTGGTATACAAGCTTGGAGAAGCACGTTTCATGAGCCAGAATAACTTCGCATCAATTTGAGGAATGGTATAAAGCTCATCTTGATCAAGGCGATTAAGCGTTAATCTTGCAACATCATCACTTGTCGTTAAGGCATAGTTCATCAGTGCATGATCTGCAAGCTTTGAATAGCGTCCAGGAATTCGACCATTTTTAATGATATTGGTAGGGACCAAGGTAGGGCAGAGTACATTCACTTTAATATTAAACTTACACAGTTCAGCAGAAAGCGTTTCTGAAAGCGCGCGTACACCCGCTTTAGTCACGTTATAAGCAGTCATTTCTGGTGCAGCCGTATAGGACGCCGCAGATGCCACATTAATAATCGCGCCGTAACCTAACTTTTTAAATTTTGGAACAAAAGCATGACAACCGTGAATGACACCCCAAAGGTTAATATTCATGACCCAGTTCCAGTCTTCTAGACTGAGTTCATCAAATTTACCACCCAATCCCACACCCGCATTATTAATGATGAGTGTTACCGGATGATCAAGTAACTGTTCTGCTTGATCAGCCAAAGCCTGTACTTGTTCTGCTTGCCCAACATCGCACTTTACAGCAAATGCTTTTTGTCCTAACTGTTCAATTAACTTTACAGTTTCTTCAGCAGCTTCGAGATTAATATCTGCACATACTACGCTGCCACCGCGATTTGCCAGTTCAACTGCAAAACTTCGACCAATCCCACTGCCTGCACCCGTCACTACGGCATAAGCTTTTTGGCTTGGTTTAACTTTCTTTTTGCCAAATAAAATCATGATTCATCCATAAATAGCTTGAAGAGATACCAGCTACCTTTTGATAGCTGGAAATACAGGACGATTAAGACATGCGTACTGGTGGGGTAAATTCTTTAACAAAATAAGGAGCAATTGCACCGCCTTCGGTCAGCAATTTCTTTTTGTAATACTCAAGATACTCAGTTGTATCATGATCATTTGGATGAAAGTCTGGGCGTAAGTAGTCAAGAATTTGACCAATCGTACTACCGAAAACTCCATCTTTTGGACCAAAGATTAAGCCTACACCGCGACGAGCATCTTTCCAGAATTTTAAAGTCAGCATTTCTTGTGGCTTTCTTAATACTGGCACAAATAACGTAGTCGCAGGGATTAAACCTAAAATGGTAATTAAAGCGAGGAAGAAACCAGATGCGCGCAGTGGATAACTACCATTTAAAAGTTGATAGACATCGTAGGCAATATCTTTATGTTCAGATTCTTCAAGCATGTGCCACATCCACAACGCACGGCTTTTTGCATCATCTGAATAATAGAAATTCTTTTCATGCTTCATCATGTATTCAGCAAGTACCGCAGTAAAATGCTCAATACCCGCCATCATTGATAGTTTGAGTGGTTGTGGAAACTTTAAGAAAACATATTTAAAGAAGTTCGAGCCAAGAAAACGATAGAGCGCAACAGGATATTCGGCATCTTGAAGGGCATCGTTATATTCATTGTGTAATTTTGAATGAATTGCCTCTTGGCCAATCAGCGAAGTAACGCGCTGTTTTAAAATTGGATCTTTAATAAATTCACGGTGGTGACGAGCGGTTTCAATCACTAGATCTTCACCATAGGTTAAAAACACCGAAAGCGTGGCAAAAAACATCGTGGCAAATTGGTTGTCCATATAGAATCTGACATCAATTTCCTTACCATCAAAACCAATATTTAAATGACGAATTGGAATTGAACTTTTGCTAGCAAAATCGGGTAACTCAATTTCACGCTGAAATGTAAGTTTTTTGAATGATTTTTTAACTGCGGTCGAGATCATGGCGACACCCTGAGGCAAAGTAGTGGTGCATTTTGATGAAAATGAATAAACTCAATGATCAACAAAGCACTATAAAATTCCATTTTCAAAAGCAGATGATTCTCTGCATTGACTACGGTGTTGTTGCTCCGTTATTTGTTTGATTATTTGGCTGAATAACGGAAAGAAGAGCCGATGTAGACAAGAGCTACTTAATGAGTCTTCTTTAATTTTTTCATATTAATCTGACATTATGTTCGGATTCAATTCGGGTAAATTTTTAAATATATAAAAGTATTTTATAGACATTTTTTGCGATAAGATTTTTAATTGATTTTGTCTTATATAATTGAAAAATAATACTTTATAACTATATTCTTTCTTCGAAAGTAATAAATTAAATTATACATTGATTGAGAGATTAGGCTCTGCTTTTCTGAGTTTTTCTTACTAAGTTTGACAACTATTCGGATTTTGTTTTTTTATTTCTACCGAGTCAAATTACATGCTAATCTGACTTTATGTTCGGATTATTGATTAGATCGTATGACTACGCGTAAACCTCGTCAAACTCGAGCCAAAGTCACTGTCGACACGATTATTGAAGCAGGTTTTATTGCAGTGGCACTTCATGGACCAAGTGGTACTACAACACGTCATATTGCAGAGATTGCAGGTGTGAGTGTCGGGTCTTTATACGAATATTTTAAAAATAAAGAAGAAATTTATGATGCGATGAATCACTTTTTTGTTCGGGAAATTCTGGACATGATTACAGAGCTTACCCCGACGATTTTACAGTTGGAGTTAGAGCCTGTCATTGAAATGATTTTTTATACTTTTAGTGATTTATTAAAGAAAAATAACGACCGCTATTTGACTGTTCTACGTTATGCAGGAGAGTTACAGTACGACAAATATATTCCCAAAATTGAACAGGCTTTAATGGAAGTGATCATGAAATATATGATGCATAATCCTAAATACCTAAAAATTAATAATTTGCCTGTAATTACCTATATTTGTATCAATAGTGGAATTTTTAACGTCGCGCGGCATCTTATTTTGCCAAACCCTTATATTAGTTTTGATGAAATGGTGCAGGGATTAACGACTATGATTATGAGCTATATCAATACAGAGATGGCTCGTTCAGAAGAACATTGAGCAGAGATAGTATTTTTATAAGTCCGATCAACAATAAAAAGCCCCCGCATAAGTTTTATGCGAGGGCTTAGTTGCATTATGGCATGGTTGGAACTTCTTCTGGGCGCATATCGAAAATCAAAATTTCGGCATGATCACCATTGGTAAAAGATAAGCTTCCACCTTCACGAATACGTGCCGCATCGCCAGTGTTAAAGGTTTTACCATTTACATCGACACGACCTTTAGCAACGTGTAGGTAAACATATCGACCCTCAGGAATCACAAATTCAGCAGTTTCTTCACCATTAAAAAGACCTGAGTAAATATTAATATCTTGTTTAATGGATAAAGTTTTTTCACCACCTTTAGGTGAAATGATCAAATGCAATTTACCGCGTTTGTCTGCTTCATCAATATGAACTTGTTGATAGCCCGGATCTGTATTCACTTCATTCGGGACAACCCAAATTTGCAAGAAATGGACGCCTTCTTGAGCTGAATGATTAAATTCACTATGTGCAACACCACGACCTGCACTCATGAGCTGAATGTCACCCGGCACAATCACAGAGCCTGTACCCATTGAGTCTTTATGCTCTAATGCACCTTCAAGCACATACGAAATAATTTCCATATTACGGTGAGGGTGGGTACCAAAGCCTTTAGATGGAGCAACGTTATCATCATTAATTACAAGTAAGTCTGAAAAACCAACTTGTTTAGGGTCCCAATAGTTAGCAAATGAAAAGCTATGTTTTGATTGTAACCAACCATGATGTGCTGCACCACGTTCGTGAGATAAACGCATATCAAACATGATGTATTCTCCTCATTTAATTTTTTATCTGAGCACAGTTTATCGTAGCGTTTATAGGAGCGAAGCACTGAAAATAGAAAGCTTGGTGCGATTTATGGAACGATAAAAATAGGACGTAGTTTTGCTTATAGACAGAAAAGCAAAGAAATAAAAAATTATTTTTAAACGATATGTGGAATTCTTTGGATAGAAGTTTTTAGTTTATAAGTTAAACAGGAAACACAAAAAATTAGTCGCTAAAGAAACAATTTTCAAGAAGACCTCAACGACAAAAATAACTTCTTTTTATTTTATTTAAGGTTTAATAAATACAAAGAAATTTTAAGCTATATACACATTTGTCTATGCTCTATCTTTAAAATAACTTAATAATTAAAACTGATAAAAAGCTAATATTAAAAATAACTAAAATAAGCTGATATAAAATAAAGTTACTTTTCAATTGAAAAGTTTAATAATTATTAAGATTATTATAAATAATTAAAAAATCGCCTTTCTTTTCAATTATTTGAGTAAGAGGGCGTTATTGTAAATAAATGTGAAAATATTCACAAAGCTATAATTTTTTGTTAAGATCATTAACATTAAAAACATAGAGATAATAATAATGATCAATAAAGTATTAATAGTGTTGTGTGTGAGTATTGTCTTTGTATTAGGATATTGGGCCTATTTGGATAGTCAAAATAAAAGACATCAAGAGCTCATGCGGATCATACAAGAAGCTGAAAGAAACCTACAAAGTATCGAACGTAATCCAAACCATGCTCATCACAGCAATTTAGCTTCTTATAATATGCAAGAATATATCGGTGACAAAAAATTATTTTCTAGCAGTATTGAGCTATAAATTTCTAACTTTTACAGTGTCATTGGTCATATCTTTTCATAAATTTTGATCATGTTTCTGTTGAATCTGTTAAACTTATTGAACGTATAGTAAAAAAGCTGCATAGGGGTTATGCAGCTTTTTTGTGTTTCAAGAGGGGCTGTGGTTATTTTCTATGCATGAAAACAGACATCAAATGAGTGGCATATTTGTTGCTTCATAAGTTTGTGATTCTTGTTTATAGGGCTGAACAGAAAAACAATATTGTTCAGTGACCTACATAGACGTAAATATTCCACAGTTCAGATTTTGCATAGAGGCTACTTATGGCGGCGCCCAATTCTTCGGCAGGCTGGTTAGAGCGTTTATTTAAGTTAAGCGACAATAAAACCACTTTCCGAACTGAAGTTCTTGCTGGTGTAACTACATTCCTAACGATGTGTTACATCATTATTGTCAATCCACTCATTTTATCTGAAACCGGCATGGATCATGGTGCCGTATTCGTTGCGACCTGTTTGGCAGCAGCAATCGGATGTCTAGTGATGGGGATCATTGCTAATTATCCAATCGCACTGGCCCCTGGTATGGGTTTAAACGCTTACTTTACTTATTCGGTTTGTATGGGGATGGGCGTGCCATGGCAAACAGCTTTAGCGGCTGTTTTTGTTTCAGGCCTTGTCTTTCTTGCAATTAGCTTCTTTAAAATTCGTGAAGCGATTGTCAATGCGATTCCGATGTCGCTTAAGTTTGCAATCGGCGGTGGTATTGGTTTATTCCTAGCACTGATTGCACTAAAAAATGCCGGAATTATTGTTGATAACCAAGCGACTTTGGTTGGTTTGGGCGATATCAAACAACCAACAGTACTATTAGCGTTATTCGGATTCTTAATGATTGTGGTTTTACACCAATTAAAGGTTCGCGGCGCAATCATCATTAGTATTTTAGTTGTTACTGCAATTGCTACTGCTTTAGGTCTAAACGAATTTAAGGGTGTAGTGGGACAAATTCCTTCAATTGCACCAACGTTCATGCAAATGGATTTTGAAGGTCTATTTACAGCAAGTATGGTCGGTGTCATCTTTGTATTCTTTATTGTCGACTTGTTTGACAGTACGGGTACGTTGGTTGGTGTATCGCACCGTGCTGGTCTTTTACAAGACGGTAAATTACCTCGTTTGAAAAAAGCATTATTTGCAGACTCTACTGCAATTGTTGCTGGTGCTGCATTAGGTACATCTTCAACTACGCCATATATTGAATCAGCTTCAGGTGTAGCAGCAGGTGGCCGTACTGGTTTAACCGCTGTTGTCGTTGCTGTTTTATTTATCTGCTGTTTATTTTTAGCACCTCTTGCTCAATCTGTACCAGGTTTTGCAACTGCGCCAGCTTTATTGTTCATTGGTGTGTTGATGATTCAAGGGATCACTCACATTGATTGGGATGATATTACTGAAGCTGTTCCAGCATTTTTAACCATTGTATTTATGCCATTTACCTATTCAATTGCTGATGGTATTGCAATGGGCTTTATTAGCTATGCATTAGTTAAATTATTCACGGGTAAGGCAAAAACTGTACCGTACATGGTATGGATTATTGCTGCGCTTTGGGTATTTAAATTTATCGCGTTTGGCGGTTAATATGATTTTTTATAATTTTCTTCTTGAGCTATCTTAGACATAGTTTTCAATAAGAAGAAAATTATAAAAGGGTGTGATTTTGACCACACCCTTTTTTCTTTAGACGTGGAGTTAATATGAATCAAGTCGAGCTGATTCGCGCCTTACCAAAAGCCGAATTGCATGTACATATTGAAGGGACTTTTGAACCTGAATTAATGTTTGCAATTGCCCAGCGCAATCAGATTCAGATTCCTTACAAATCTGTTGAAGAAGTAAAGCAAGCTTATAACTTTCATAATCTTCAATCATTCTTAGATATTTACTATGCTGGTGCGAATGTTCTTGTACATGAACAAGACTTTTACGATTTAGCATGGGCTTATTTTGAAAAATGTGCAGAAGATCGTGTTGTTCACACAGAAATGTTCTTCGATCCGCAAACTCATACTGACCGTGGTATTGCGTTCTCAACTGTGATCAATGGTTTAAAACGCGCTTGTGCAGATGCTAAAGCTAAGTTTGGTATCAGCTCTCAACTGATTATGTGTTTCTTGCGTCATTTAAGCGAAGAAGCTGCATTTGAAACACTTGAACAGGCGTTGCCGTTTAAGCAAGACATTATTGCAGTAGGCCTCGATTCAAGTGAAGTAGGGCATCCACCAGCTAAGTTTGAGCGTGTTTTTGCTAAGGCACGTGAAGAGGGTTTCTTAATCGTTGCTCACGCTGGCGAAGAAGGTCCGCCTGAATATGTATGGGAAGCTTTAGATCTACTTAAAGTGAACCGTATTGATCATGGTGTGCGTTCTGAAGAAGATGAACAATTAATGGCGCGTTTAATTAACGAAAAAATGCCTTTAACCGTTTGTCCTTTAAGTAACTTAAAGCTATGTGTTGTTAAAGATATGAAAGATCATAATATCCGTCGTCTATTGCAAAAAGGCGTACACGTGACGGTTAACTCAGATGATCCTTCATATTTCGGTGGGTATATGAATGATAATTTCTTTGCCATCCAGCAAGCTTTAGATTTAAACAATGATGAGTTGAAGCAACTCGCAATTAATTCTTTTGAAGCTTCTTTCATTTCAGATGAAGAGAAACAAAAGTGGATTGCAGAAATCCAAAAAATCTAAATAAAAAAACCGCCTATCTCAGGCGGTTTTTTATACATCAGGTTTATTTAGGTTGTTTGGTCATGCTATTTAAAATATTGTCTTTATCGATAAAGTGATGTTTTAAAGCTGCAAGTACATGCCCAACAATAAGAAAACCTGCAAACCAAGAAATATAAATATGTAATGGTTTAACAACAGCTAAAAGCTCTGGGTTATCTTGCACTAAACGCGGAATTTCAAATAAATATAAAACTGGAGCAGGGTGACCAGCACTCCAACTAAACAAACAACCAGTGATAGGTAAAGCCACCAAAATTACATACAAGAATAGATGACCCACATGTGCCAGAGTTTTCATCATTGGAGACATGGTATCAGGTAGTTTTGGAGCTGGATGAGTATAGCGCCATAAAATCCGGATAATGACTAAAAAGATAATAGTCGTTGCAATATTTTTGTGCAATGTAATGACATCGCCTTTAAAGCTGCCATCAACGTCATAACTTAAAAAATTTCCACTATAAAAGCCAATAACCCATGCTGTGATGAAAATGATTGCCATCACCCAATGCAGGATTTGTGCGGTACGGGTGTAATACTGAGAGGAAACAGCAGGCATAAAAGACCCTTTTTTTGTCGTTTTGATTTGTGATTTTAGGGGAAATCGCAGATTTTGAGAAATATTTTAAATGTAACGGAGCGTGCTAAAAACAGAACGTATTAAGCTAAAAAAGCAATTGATGAGCTGAGTTTCGTTTCGGAAAAGAATTTGCATAAATGCATCAAATTATTTGTTTCTTCTAAAGTCGAGTTTAGGCACAATACGCGCTGCCAAGGTTCAATCAAAAGGAAAAAATGATGAAAAAATTGATGCTCGCTCTAGCACCAGTTGTTTTAGCTTTAACAGCATGCGCAACGACTACAGGCACTGACACAGGTTCTGCACAAACGACAACTCAACAATTAGGCGTTGCTGCGTTAAAAGTTGCTGTAAATGCAAAATGTATTACAGAGATTAATAATGTTGCCGCTTGGAAAACAGCAACAAAATATATGACTGCTGAGCAACGTGATAGTATCCAAACTAATGTATGTGGTTGTGTGAGCGAAAAAGCTCCAAACAGTGTGACTGCAGTAGAATTAGCAGCAGCTGCACTTGATGTAAACACACGTGCTACAATCGTAAACCAAGTGGTTTCTAAAACTGTAAACGCTTGTGTGGCAGAAGCTTTACAAAAGTAATTAATAATTTTGTGTTAAAGAAGGCTGATTACTATTGATCAGCCTCTTTTGTTTTTAAAGGTAGTGAGTCGATGTTTATTGCTGGTGTAGATGAGGCAGGACGGGGGCCTTTAGTAGGTTCGGTTGTGGCAGCAGCTGTGATTTTAGATCCGAATAATCCAATTTTGGGATTGAATGATTCTAAAAAATTAACTGAAAAGAAACGTGAAAAGTTGTTTATTGAAATACAAGAAAAAGCCTTAGCTTGGTCAATTGCCGAAGCAACACATGCTGAAATTGATGAACTAAATATTTTACAGGCAACTTTTTTGGCTATGCAGCGTGCTGTTGATGGTTTAAAAACCCAACCACAAAAAGTAATTGTAGATGGTAACCAAATTCCTAAAGGAATTATTATTCCTTGTGAAGCGATTGTTGGTGGAGATGCAAGCCATGCTGAAATTAGTGCAGCAAGTATCTTGGCAAAAGTAACACGAGATCGACAAATGGCAGAATTAGATCAGCAATATCCGTTATTTGGTTTTGCCAAACATAAAGGATATCCAACTAAAGCGCATTTTGAAGCGATTGCTGTGCATGGCGTGATTGATCAGCATCGCCGTAGTTATGCACCTGTTAAACGTGCTTTAGGGCTATAAATACAAACACTTAAAAAATTTAAAGCGACTATAAAGTCGCTTTAATTAGGGAGAGAACAACTTCATACTAACGATTGAAGTTTTTCTGTGCATAATTATCATCTTCATAAGAAACTTGATAATCTTGATCAAGATGTTGAAGGTGTTCATGCATTGCACGTTCATGTTGAATACGTTGATAAATTTCTTCGCGATGAACAGAAACCTCTTTTGGTGCATTCACACCAATTCGAACTTGGTTTCCTTTGACGCCAAGCACAGTAACACTGACTTGATCCCCAATCATTAATGTTTCCCCGACACGGCGGGTCAGAATCAGCATGTTTATCTCCTTGCTAAACGCTTAAAACTGCAATATTGGTACCCAAATAAAAAGCTCAACCTCAGTTTTCAGTCAGATTCTAACAGAAATATGAGAACAAAGTCATATTTTGATAATCTCTGCCAAAAAACTTTCCGTTTAATATAACAGAGCCGCTATAAAAAAAACTATAGCGGCTCTGTGTTTTCTTTGATTATTGTCGGACAAGTAAACATTTTTTAATGAATTCTTGACCGTTTGGTAAAATTAAGCGCGTGCGCTGCTTTCACCATGTTCACGATCTAAACCAAAAGCGGTATGTAGGCAACGAACTGCAAGCTCAAGGTATTTCTCGTCGATAATGACAGAAACTTTAATTTCAGAAGTTGAAATCATAAGGATGTTGATACCTTCATCAGCAAGGGCAGTGAACATTTTGCTCGCTACACCTGCGTGTGAACGCATACCTACACCAACAATAGACACTTTAACGATGTCATCACGTGTTGAAACTTCACGTGCACCAATATTTTTGGCAGTTTCATTTAAGATTTTTTCAGCTTTCGCTAAATCAACACGGTTTACAGTGAAAGTAAAATCTGTTGTGCCATCTTCTTCAACATTTTGGACTATCATATCCACTTCAATGTTGGCATCACTTACTGGTGATAAAATTTTAGAAGCAATACCTGGCTCATCAGGTACACCTAAAATTGTTAATTTTGCTTCGTCACGGTTAAAAGCGATACCTGCAATGATTGGCTGTTCCATAGTGTCTTCTGCCTCAGTAGTAATGAGTGTACCTACATTTTCTTTAAATTCGTCGTCAAATGCGCCGTCGTCATCATTATCAAAACTTGATAATACGCGTAAAGGAACCTGATATTTTCCGGCAAATTCTACTGAGCGAATCTGTAAAACTTTAGAACCTAATGATGCCATTTCTAGCATTTCTTCAAAAGAAATACGGTCGATTTTTTTGGCTTTAGGAGCAACACGAGGATCAGTGGTGTAAACGCCATCTACATCAGTATAAATCTGACATTCGTCAGCTTTTAAAGCAGCAGCAAGGGCAACACCAGAAGTATCTGAACCACCTCGACCTAGTGTTGTAGTATTTCCATTGGCATCAAAACCTTGGAAACCAGCAACCACAATAACACGGCCTGCATCTAGATCATTGGTCATGACATCTGTATCAATAGACTCGATACGCGCCTTGGTAAATGCACTGTCAGTTTTAATACCGACTTGACGTCCGGTATAGGATTTAGCTTCCACACCAATCGAATTAAGTGCCATAGCTAACATGGAAATCGTCACCTGTTCACCGGTTGAAACCATTTGGTCTAACTCACGTGGGTCAGGTGTTTCGGTAATGGCTTTAGCGAGAGCAAGTAAGCGGTTTGTTTCACCACTCATTGCAGATACGACCACAACAACCTTGTGACCGTGATCATGCCAACGCTTCACACGACGAGCAACATTTAAAATGCGCTCGGGGGTACCCATAGAAGTACCGCCATATTTTTGAACGATTAATGCCATAGTTGTTCCATATAAGCCATGACCCTGAGAGGCTTTTCAGGGTCAGTTACACAAAAAGTGAAGTCTTATTTTTGTTCAAGCCATGCAGGCAATGCTGCGATCACTTGTCCAAACTTCTCGTTAAGTGGCGCGCCACCTTGTGCTAAGTCAGGTTTACCACCACCTTTACCACCTAACTCGGTTGCTAGATGTTTGATGATGTCACCTGCTTTTAGATTTGCAGTGTATTGTGATGCAACTGAAGCAAGCAGGCTAACTTTGTCACCCTCTACACCAGCTAACACAATAACTGCATTCTCTAATTTTGATTTAACACTGTCATGTAAATTGCGAAGTGATTTTGCATCTACACCTTGGACAGTGGTAATAAGCGTTTGACGACCAGCAATGGTTTGTACCTGATCAATCAATTCTGACGCTTGGAAGTTTGCCAATTTCTGATTGAGTTGTTCAATCTGCTTTTGTAATGCAGAAACCAATTCAACATTGGCTTGTACACGCTCAACAGTTTGGTCTTTCTGTGCTTTTAATAAGCCATTAATGTGCTGGATATCAGCATCAGTTTTTTGTACTACATCTAGCGCTTTAGTACCTGTAACGGCTTCAATACGACGTACACCAGCAGCTACACCACCTTCAGAAGTGATTTTGAATAAACCAATATCGCCTGTACGTTTAACGTGAATACCACCACACAGTTCAATTGAGAAGTTTTTCTCATCAATAATTGAACCCATAGAAAGTACACGCACTTCATCACCGTATTTTTCACCAAACAACATCATGGCACCTTTAGCTTTTGCAGCTTCAATGTCAAGAAGTTCGGTTGTTACAGCACTATTTGCAATAATTTCTGCATTCACTAAACGCTCAACTTGTTGTAACTGTTCAAAAGTTACAGGTTGGTCATTAGCAAAGTCAAAACGTAAGATATCACTTGCAACTAAAGAACCTTTTTGTTGTACATGTGAACCTAAGATTTGACGAAGGGCAGCATGTAATAGGTGAGTTGCAGAGTGGTTACGAGCTGTTGCTTCACGAATATCTGCTTTAACAATCGCTTCAACATTTTGATCGGCTTTAAGACTACCAACGGTCACAATACCTTGATGAACAAAGGCACCGCCTGACTTTTTAGTATCTTGAACTTCAAAAATACCAGTTTCGTTTTTGAAGATACCTGTGTCGCCAATCTGACCACCACTTTCAGCATAGAAAGGAGTTTGGTTTAAAACGATAAGCGCCTCATCACCTTCAGAAACTTCGTCAACTTGTACGCCATCTTTATAGATCGCTACAATTTGACCTTGACCAGTCGTGTTGATGTAACCATCAAACTGAGTTTCGCCTTCAACTTTTACAATGTTGTTGTAGTCGACTGCAAACTTACCAGCATCACGAGCACGTTGACGCTGTGCAGCCATTTCTACTTCAAAACCAGCTTCGTCAATAATAAAGTCACGTTCACGTGCAATATCAGCAGTTAAGTCAGTTGGGAAGCCGTAAGTGTCGTAAAGTTTAAATACAGTCGCACCAGGAATAGTCTTATCTTTTAATTGAGCAAGCTCGCCTTCAAGTAGCTTTAAGCCTTGCTCAAGTGTTTTAGCGAACTGTTCTTCTTCACGAATCAAAGTTGCTTCAATCACATCTTTGCGAGCTGCAAGTTCTGGATATGCATCACCCATAACTTCAATTAAAGGTTGCAACATTTTGTAGAAGAACGTACCAGTTGCACCAAGTTTATTACCGTGACGCACAGCACGGCGGATAATACGGCGAAGTACATATCCACGACCTTCATTGCTTGGGTTTACACCATCAGCAATAAGGAAACAGCATGAACGCGCATGGTCTGCAACAACACGTAAAGAAGGCTGACCTTGGTCTTCAATACCAATAATATTTGCAGCAGCTTTTAATAGGTGTTGGAACAGGTCAATGTCGTAGTTCGAGTTAACATGTTGCAATACAGCAGAGATACGCTCTAAGCCCATGCCTGTATCAACAGATGGAGCAGGGAGAGGGTGAAGTACGCCATCAGCAGTACGATTAAACTGCATGAAAACGTTGTTCCAGATTTCAATGAAACGATCACCGTCTTCTTCAGGTGAGCCTGGTAAACCGCCCCAAATGTGGTCACCATGGTCAAAGAAAATTTCAGAACATGGACCACATGGGCCAGTATCACCCATTGCCCAGAAGTTATCAGATGCGTATTTTTCGCCTTTATTATCACCAATACGGATAATACGTTCTGGCGCTAAACCGATTTCTTTGTTCCAGATGTCGTAAGCTTCGTCATCAGTATGGTAAACCGTGACATAAAGTTTATCTTTTGGTAAAGCAAGCCATTGTTCGCTGGTTAAAAATTCCCATGCGAATTTAAGTGCATCACGTTTGAAATAATCACCAAATGAGAAATTACCTAACATTTCAAAGAATGTATGGTGACGTGCAGTGTAGCCAACGTTGTCTAAGTCATTGTGTTTGCCGCCAGCACGTACACATTTTTGTGATGTGGTTGCACGTACATAGTCACGCTTCTCAAGACCTAAAAAGCAGTCTTTAAACTGGTTCATCCCAGCATTTGTAAATAATAAAGTTGGGTCGTTGGCAGGAACAAGAGAACTCGACGCGACACGTGTATGCCCTTGCGTTTCAAAGTAGCGCAAAAATGCTTCACGAATTTCAGCAGATGTCATTAAACGAGTACTCACAACCAAGTCACTCCATATTTTCGAATTTGGCTAAAAGTATCAATGCCTGTTTGTTTTATACAAAACCTTAGCATGTGATACGGGGCTTATTTTTTAAAAACGCTAAATTGTAGCGGAAAAACCCCACCGAACCAACGATTTTAAAAGGAATATCTTACAAAACTGTGATTTGGCTAAAAATCTATATTCAATTGGCTGTGACGTGCTTTACTATATGCCTTCTTTAGTTTGTAGTTTTGTTGATAAGGATAGGTCATGCAACGTATCGCCATTAATGGGTTTGGTCGAATTGGACGTAATGTTTTACGTGCCTGGTTCGAGAGCCCAAAACAATTTCATTTTGAAATCGTGGCGATTAACGATATAGCAGATGTCCAGACATTAGTGCATTTATTTAAATATGATTCTACACATGGCCGTTTCAATGGAAATGTAGAAATATTGATTGAAAATGAAAAAGTTTTTTTGAATATTCAGTCAAATCAACGAACACTAAAAGTTGAGGTTTTAAAGCAGAAACAACCTGAACTTTTACCATGGTCTAGTTTAGATATTGATGTGGTGCTTGAGTGTACTGGACTGTTCCGTTCTCATGCAGATGCAACACGTCATCTACAAGCAGGGGCGAAGCGTGTCATTATTGGGGCAGCACCTTTTGATCATGTAGATGCAGCTATTGTTTATGGTGTGAACCATAATGAAGTCAAAGTGACTGATCAAGTTATATCGAGTGTGTCATGTACTACGCAGGCTTTGGTGCCATTAGTAAAAATCATTGATGATGCTTTTGGTATTGAAACGGCGCTTATGACCGAGATTCATGCAGTAACGGCAGACCAGTCCGTACTTGATCACGCGCACCGTGATTTACGCCGTGCTAGAGCTTCAGGACAAAATATTATTCCGACCACATCTAGTGCACTCGGAGCATTAAAACGTGTTATGCCTAAAATGGAAGACCGTATTGATGGTTATTCAATTCGAGTGCCAACTATTAATGTGGCTGCAATTGACTTAACTTTTATCGCGCAATCTCCAATTACTGTGCATCATATTAATGAGTTACTCATTAAAGCATCTCAAACAGACTATGCAGAAATTATGGCAGTAACAGATGAGCCATTGGTTTCAAGTGATTTTAATCATTCACCTTATTCACTCATTGTTGATTTAACCCAAACTATGGTCGTTGGACATCAAGCTAAAGTATTCGCCTGGTACGATAATGAGTGGGGCTATGCAAATCGATTATTGGATCTGTGTGACTCTTTCTAAATGTAAATTTAAATCATTTAAGGGTGTTGAGTTAACATCCTTAAGTGATTATTAATTTCTAATTTAAAAATAATTAAAATTCTATATATTCATGTTGTATAAAATTATATCTATTTGTATGATTCGCAAACATTAAAATTTTAATTATAGAGTTCATATGAAATTTAACTCAAAAAGAATAAGTGGTTTTTTAATTTTTACATCTACTATTATTTTATCTGCTTGTGGTGGTGAAGGCTCAGATCAAAATACCCATGATCAAGTTGAAAATAATTTAGAAAAGGAAGACAAAATTTACCAAGTTTATTATCAACCTTCTGATATTTCTTCAGGTATCTTTAGTGATTCTTTTGAAATTACTCAATATCCAATTAAGAATAATGAAATCTTCTTTGCAAAGTCACATAACCAGCCGTTAGAAACTGAGGTTTTAACTGAAAAGAAAGTTTTAAATAAAGGGACCTTACAAACCAATATTGTGAAAAGGTTAACATCTAGCAGTTGGACTTATGAGTTAACACCTGATTTGAAAAAGAATTTAAAGTTTGAAATTGTGAAGTTGGATAGTGAAAATATCTTTGACCGTGTATTGCCGGGCTATAAAGAAAATAAAAATCTAGAAACTGGTCTTCATAATCAACTTGATAAAAATTTAATTGAATTTTATCAAAACTATAAGAATGTTAGATTTCCAAAAAATAGTTATTGTTATCGTTTAAAAGAGACTCAATGGAATCAATCTTATATTTCAGATATATCTGGTTTTGATTCAAATCCATCATTTAGTGAGAAAAAGCAGAAAATTATCGAAAGATATAATAACCTAGGTTCAGATAAAAAGTATTTTAGGCTTCTAAATTCACAGTGGTACGGCTATAACTTAACTGTTTTAGAAAACTTAGAAACAGGTGATATTCAAAGCGCATTGGGAAATAATAATAACCAGTCTGCTTTTTTTATTAATTTTATATCAAGTAGTCGGTGGGATGCTGATAGAAATTTAGCTTATGAGAAGTCTCATCTATATTCTGCCGATGATAACCCGCTTAATGAGGTGCACTCATTAATTGCTTTCAAACAAAAGCTAAAAATCGCAAATCTTGAAAAAGGTTGTTTTGCTTTTAATACTCAAGCAGCTCAAGCTATTCAAAGATTAAATTTAGTTAACTGGCAACCAGGTGATAGTTCAGATATTGGCCCATTCTTTGGTCGAAGAACTTTTGCCTATAATGTGAGTGAAGCAGAATAAAGTATTGAATATTCTTGTTAATTCATAAAATCTTCTTTTTGACTTTAGAGTTTATTAAGAAAGATTTATGCAAATTGTCAGGTGCATGGCAGAAAGTATCATGCTACACTAAGAGAAATCGGGTGTGTTCCCGATTTTTTTATGTGGGGTCGTTCCACGTTGATCAGATTTTAGGCTTGAAATATGACCATTTCAGAGACATGGTTGCTGCCTGACGGGGTAGCAGATGTATTGCCGGAACAGGCACAAGTCATTGAAAAACTTCGCCGTGAAGCTTTAGATTTCCTCGCGGTACGAGGTTATCAATTGGTATATACACCATTTATTGAATACATCGAATCGTTGTCTTCATTATCAGAATCAAATCAAGACTTGGATTTAGTAACTTTTAAGGTCATTGATCAGCTCTCAGGCCGTTTACTCGGTGTTCGTGCTGATATGACGCCACAAGTTGCACGTATCGATGCACATGTAAGACCAGTTGAAGGCGTTGCACGTTACTGTTATTCAGGGACTGTATTACATACTAAACCACAAAATTTTAATGCCACACGTGCGCCTCTACAATTAGGTGCAGAGTTATACGGGCATGACAGTATCGAAGCTGATGTCGAAATGGTCGATGTTATGCTGGGGTTGATTGAGAACATCTATACTTTACAAGGCGCGCATCTAGATTTGGGCCATGTAGGATTGTTCCGCAGTTTAGTAAAGTATGCTGGCCTGTCAAAAAATGAAGAGCGTGAGCTTTCAGATCTTTACCAAAGAAAAGCATTACCAGAGTTAGCTGAATTTACTCAAAACCTTAATATGGGTTCTGATTTTTATGCGCTTGGCCGCTATTCTAGTGATCTAGAAGCATTACAGGCGAATTTAAGTGCAAACATCTTACAAGATGCTGAATTTAAGTCAGCGTTAGATGCACTTAAAACAACGCTTGCGCAAATTAAAGGTCGTTGGCCAAATCTCAATATCGGTATTGATGTTGTAGAGCTACGCAGTTATCACTATCACACTGGCTTAATGTATGCAGTCTATGCACCGAACCGTGCTGCACCTTTAGCACAGGGTGGCCGGTACGATGGTATTGGTGAGCACTTTGGCCGCGCACGTCCTGCTACTGGCTTCAGTTGTGATTTATATGCTTTAGGTGCAAATCAGTTCGCCGAAATCGAAACTGTTGTTGCTCCAAAAGGTTCAGAACAAGATTTACTCTCAGCAATTTCGAATGCACGTGCTCAAGGTTTACGTGTCGTTCAATTGTTGGGTAATGATGATTTAAGTTCTATTCCATATGCGACCCATCAATTCGTGTCGCAAAATGGACAATGGAATATTGAAAAGATTTAATCGCCAACGGTAAGTTTTTTTTACTGGTGGTTTTCAATTTTAACAGCATGATGTAATGAGGCTATTATGGGCAAAAATGTTGTGGTACTTGGTACCCAATGGGGCGACGAAGGTAAAGGTAAAATCGTCGACCTGCTCACAGACCAGGCGGCTGCGGTAGTACGTTATCAAGGCGGACATAACGCAGGTCATACTCTTGTCGTAGGTGGTAAAAAGACTGTTTTGCACCTCATTCCATCAGGTATTTTACGTGAAAACGTATTGTGCTTAATTGGTAATGGTGTAGTACTTTCACCAGCCGCGTTAATTGAAGAAATGGGAATTTTGGAAGCGGAAGGTGTTCCTGTTAAAGAACGTCTACGTATTTCTCCAAACTGTCCACTCATTTTGCCTAACCATATTGCACTTGATCAGGCACGTGAAAAGAAACGTGGTAATGCTAAAATCGGTACTACTGGTCGTGGTATTGGTCCTGCGTACGAAGATAAAGTAGCTCGCCGTGCAGTGCGTGTTGCTGACCTTGTTCGTGGTGGTGCAGCATTAGAAGAAAAACTCCAAGAAATGCTTGAGTTACATAACTTCCAATTAACTCAGTTCTACGGTGTAGAAGCAGTTAAATTTGAAGATGTATTAGCTCTTTGCAACCAGTGGCGTGAAGTTCTTGCTCCATTAGTGATTGATGTGACTAAGGTGTTGCATGACTATCGCAAAGAAGGTAAAGCGGTAATGTTTGAAGGTGCTCAAGGCTCACTTCTAGACATCGACCACGGTACTTACCCGTATGTTACAAGTTCAAATACAACTGCTGGTGGCGTGAGCGCTGGTTCAGGTATGGGACCTTTACATCTTGATTATGTATTAGGTATTACTAAAGCTTATACAACACGTGTAGGTGCTGGTCCATTCCCAACTGAATTGGTTTACGATGCAGCGGCTGATTCTGGTGACCCAATTGGTAAACACCTAGGTACAGTTGGTCATGAATTTGGTGCTTCTACTGGTCGTCAACGTCGTTGTGGTTGGTTTGATGCTGAAATTCTTCGCCGTTCTGTAGATGTAAACTCTCTTTCAGGTATTTGCTTAACTAAACTTGACGTTTTAGATGGTTTAGAAGAAGTGAAAATCTGTGTGGGTTATGAAAATACAGATTCAGGTTGTGTAGGTTCTTCAGATGCGGTTTCTTTTGAATGCTTGAAGCCAATTTACGAAACTATGCCGGGTTGGAGTGAGTCAACTGTTGGTTTAACTAGTATCGACCAATTACCAGCAAATGCTTTGGCTTACGTTAAGCGTATTGAACAATTAATCGAATGTCCGATTGATATCGTTTCAACTGGTCCAGACCGTGCAGAAACAATTGTTTTACGTCATCCATTCTCTGCTTAATTAGCAAAGATTAAAAAGGCCTCCTAACAGGGGGCTTTTTTATACCCGACTAAAGTGCAGTTTTCGTTTTATCAGATTCAGATTAAAACGTTCTATATAGATAAGGAATGATGGGCTCAGGATGAAGCTGCAACCAACTATTTCAAAAACAATTTTCTATTCTTTTTTATTTGCTATCGGAGGTTCACCCACACTAGCGATGTTGGTGATTTATGGGCAAAAATATCATGAAGATTTCTTTATGACTGCTTTTATGAGCTTGTCAGTTTTGTTCGCATGCGTGTTAATTCCTGTCGTCCTCATACAAAATAGTTATTTACTCTGGAAAAGGCAAAGTTCTAATCTTGAAGACAAAGTTAAGACCTTAAGTCATGTTTATCTGGGTTTAAATATAATCTGTTTAATTTTCTGGATTTATTTAATGACTTTATCGACTTGATCGTTACATAAATACTATGATCATGAAGAAATCAGACATTCAAAGGATGAATGGTATTTCTTATAATAAGTGCAAAAGAATAAACAGCTTTTTATCGATTAGGTGATCCATATTATGAATAAAAAACTCTTTTTAAGCTTGTGTGCAGCAAGTGTGATGACCATTTCTGGCTGTGCAACAGTAGCAGACATGGCCGGTGCAGATACTGCAACCTTAAATGCCCAATCTGCTCAAGGTTTTAATAAGATGGTGCAGGAAGCACGTGGTAAGGGTGCTCTCGATACAAGTTCTAGTACATATAACCGTATTAATGCTGTATTCAACCGTTTAAAACCATATGCAAACCAGATGAATCAGACTGGTCAGCCATTTAGCTGGCAGTTAGCGGTGTTGAAATCAGATACAATTAACGCCTACGTTGCACCTGGTGGCAAGGTAGTGTTCTATACAGGTATTGTGAATAAACTGAACCTGACAGATGCTGAAATCGCAGCTGTTATGGGCCATGAAATGACTCACGCCTTGGAAGAGCATGCGAAAAGTAAAATTGGTGCTCAAGCTTTAACTGATTTAGCATTAAATATTGGCTTAAGTCAGATTAATGGTGGGAATGTGGGTCAACTAGGGACGGCTGCGGCTCAGTTAGGCACACAAGTGGGTGTGGGGCTGCCATATTCTCGTAGTTTGGAAAGCCGTGCTGACCAAGGCGGTTTAATGTTAATGGCGCGTGCAGGCTATAACCCAAATGCAGCGATTACGCTTTGGGAAAAAATGAACAAACTTGAAGGCAGTGGATCATCTTTCTTGTCTACTCACCCATCAAACGCTCAACGTATTGGTGATATGCGTAAAAACTTACCTGCAGCAATGGCAGTTTATAATAGCCGTAGATAAGTTATAAAATTCTTTATAGATTAAGAAAACGGATGCTTCAGCATCCGTTTTTTATTTAAGGTGCAGGGTTGGGCTGTTGGGTATGGATAGCTTCAATACTTTTTAGAACTTCACTAGGTAACTCAATTTCAAATGCCTGAATATTTTCTTTAAGTTGGGCTAAATTCGTGGCACCAATAATTGTACTGGTCACAAAGAACTGTTGTTTAATAAAAGCTAAAGCCATCTGAGTCAAACTTAGCCCATGCTTTTCTGCTAGTTGCGCATATTGTTCAGTTGCCCATTCGCTTTGAGGGTTACTGTAGCGGCTAAAACGCGGAAATAGTGTTACACGAGCATTAGCAGGGCGGGCTCCATTTCTAAACTTGCCAGTTAAGTAACCAAAAGCCAGAGGAGAGTAGGCGAGCAAGCCGACATCTTCATATTTAGCAATCTCTGCCATACCTATTTCATAGGTGCGGTTGAGAAGACTATACGGGTTTTGAACACTTACGAATTTACTGACACCTAGCTTTTCGGCCAAATGTAAAAATTTCATAGTGCCCCAAGGGGTTTCATTTGATAAACCAATATAGCGAATGCGTCCGCGATTAATTTCTTCTTGTAGAGCGAGTAATGTTTCTTCTAGAGGTGTTGTGTCGTAATCATTTTGTGCTTGTTGGTTACCATAAGCGAGCGTACCGAAAAAGTTGGTATGACGTTCAGGCCAATGCAGTTGATAAAGATCGATATAGTCCGTTTGGAGGCGTTTAAGTGACCCATCTAGGGCTTTGGTGATATGGTCGCTGTTAAAGCGGGTATGGCCTTCTCGGATGTGGGTTCCTCCAAAGCCTGGGCCTGCAATTTTAGATGCAAGAAAGACTTTGTCACGTTGTCCGTGCTGAGCAAACCAATTGCCAATAATCGTTTCAGTTGCGCCGTAGGTTTCCGGTTTGGGTGGAACAGAATACATCTCTGCCGTATCCCAAAAATATAAACCATGTGCCAAGGCATAATTGAGTTGTTCAAAAGCTTCTTGTTGGGAGTTTTGCTCGCCGAATGTCATGGTGCCTAAACAAATTTCTGGAAGTTTAAGGCCTGTGCGACTAAGTGGGTTAAATTGCATACAGCGAAATCCTTGGAAATTTTGAGTTAGCCTAACGGAGAATATGTATTCAACTTAAATCATAAAATTAGAATAGTTTGTAAGTTTTGTGTATTAACTCATTGTTGCATATAAAAAAAGCAAACCGAAGTTTGCTTTTTATTAAAAATTTAAAGAATATTATTCTTCATCGTCGTAGTCATCATCAGAAACAGGGTTTTCTTCTAATGAAGCATCAAAAATAAGAATAGCTTTACCATCAGTTTGGATCATACCTTGATCTTCTAAGGTTTTGAGTACACGGCCAACCATCTCACGTGAGCATCCAACAATACGGCCAATTTCTTGACGAGTAATACGAATCTGACGACCATTCGGCAAAATCATTGCTTCTGGCTGAGAAGATAAATCGATTAAACAACGTGCAATACGACCAGACACATCAATGAAAGCAAGATCTGTCATTTTACGTGTCGTATTTTTTAGACGGCGAACTAATTGTGCAAAAACAGCATAACTTAAATCTGGATATTGTTTGCTAAGTTCGTGGAAGTTGTCATATGAAATTTCTGCAATTTCACAGACATCACGAGTACGAACTTCGGCTGTACGTTGAGGGTTCGGTTCGAAAAGCCCCATTTCCCCAAAGAAATCGCCCGGATTCAAATATGCGACAACAATTTCACGTTCATCATCTTCACGTAAAATAATTGAAACTGAGCCTTTTAAAATTAAATATAAAGATTTTGACTCTGTTCCGGCATCAACAATTGTGGTTCGTTTTGGATATCTGTTGATGTGAGCACGTTTTAACAATGCTTTAACGGATTCAGGTAGTTGCCCCGGAGATAAAGCATCTGTGCTGAGTTGTGAAAAATTTGAAGTCATGCTTAATATGTTCCGAATAGGGTAAACAATTCACACAAGCTCGAGATGAGCTATTACACAGAAGAGATGAAATTCCTTATCAACTCATTTTATGTTAGTGTACAAAACAAGGGCCTGTTGACATTTCACAGATGGTTGCGACATAAGACAATTCTTTTAGACGTACCAAATAAGAACTATGAAATTTAGCCATTCTAAATAAATAGATCTTAACAATGGAACGTACAAAATAACTTGGTCTTGCGCTATGCCTGCGCTGCTTTAATTGCAACTCAGATTATGGCTGAAATTTCACAAACTTTATTACAAAACTGGACAAAGGATTGCCATTGTCTGGGTTTTGCGTCTTATTTGGATTAATTTTTAGCTATAACGCAATCCATAGATGAAATGTCAACAGACCCTGCTTAAATTTATAATTTTTTTTGGGTAGTTGCAATGCAAACAAGTGTACATTGGCTAGAGAATGTTGCTTTTGAAGCGAAATCGGATAGTGGGCATAGTGTCATCATGGACGGCTCACCTGAGTATGGTGGTGAAAACCGTGGCCCACGTCCTATGGAGCTGCTATTAATGGGACTTGGTGGGTGTGCTTCGTTTGATATTGTGACCATTTTAAAAAAATCTCGTCAAGATGTGACGAATGTTGTGTGTAACTTAAAAGCTGAGCGCGCTGACGCAATTCCGGCTGTCTTTACTAAAATCCACTTACACTTTGTGGTAACTGGTAAAGCTGTGAAAGAAAAGCAGGTCGCAAAAGCAGTTGAATTGTCTGCCGAGAAATATTGTTCAGCGAGTAAAATGCTTTCTGATGGTGGTGTGGAAATTACACATGACTTCGAAATTATTGAAGCAGAATAAGGCAGTTTTTTGATAGCTAGTAATTAAAAGAAGCTGACATAAGAGTTGGCTTTTTTATTGTCAAAAATAACTAAAAAATAACAAGGAGAATAAAAGTGAATATTCGTTTTGCGAAATCGGAAGATACTCAAACAATATGTGACTTACTCAAACAGATGGGATATCTACAACCTCTCGCTCTTATTCAAGAAAAATTTGAATTATTAAATAATGACTCTAACTCAAAAATTTTAGTTGCTGAAGAGGAGGATAAAATTTGTGGTTTTTTATCTCTTTACTTTATTCCGCAAATAGCTTTGCAAGGTGACTTTGCCAAAATATGTTATCTATGCGTTGACGAGAAGATGCGTAGCAAAGGAGTGGGACATTTACTGGTGCAAGAAGCAGAAAGGTTAGCAAGACAACGTGGTTGTGACAGAATGGAACTTCATTCTGGTATGCAAAGACCTTTGGCACATCAATTTTACCTAAGAGAAGGCTATATCGAGGCGCCAAAGTATTTTCGTAAAGCTTTAAATTAACGAGCTGTATTTAGAAAAAGCTGAGGATCTACCCGAGCATTATTAAGACTCATGCCCCAATGCAGATGAGGGCCTGTCACACGTCCAGTTTTGCCCACTAAACCTAGTGTTTCTCCTTGGCGGATGTGTTGGCCTTTCTCTACTTTAATTGCGCTTAAATGGCAGAACATGCTGATTAGACCTTGACCATGGTCAATCAAAACGGTTTGTCCATTAAAAAAATAAGATCCAGTTTGGATAACCACACCATCTGCAGGAGCAACTACTTTTTGTCCTACTGGTGCTGGAATATCTAACCCTGAGTGAGGCGCGCGTTCTTCACCATTAAAAAAGCGTTTTCTGCCAAAAGAGTTGGTAAATTTCCCTGAAGTCGGGCGTATAAATATTGGTAGGGTTTGCCATGAACTTTGTGTAAATGAGGTATATACATCATTTTGTTCTTTAGCTTCTTGAGCGTAACGGTCTAACTGACTTTGATTAGGGTTCACATAATCTTGATTAGTGACTTTAATTCGTTGTTCAGCGTAAGGATAAGACTTAACTTCTACTTGAATCGGAGCTTTATTCGTGTCGAGCTGAATACTGCCGATTGGAGTAGACAACGGAATGCCAAATACAGCATAACGTTGCTGATCTTCTTGACTGATTAAAACTGGCTTTTGTTGAAAAGTGACCTGAGTAATATCAGCACTTAGAGGAACAACTGCAATTCCACCGGGTCTTCTGGAATCTTGTGGAAGCTGAGCGATTGCCAGTGCCGAAGTAAAAAGACAAGTTGTTGTTAATATAATGTGTTTAAAGTGCATTTTTCATTTCAAAACGAGTAGGAAACTAGCCAGATAAACTAAAGCTTAATTATTAAATTCTCAATGAAGACTTTGTGAAAAGTGTAGTATGAATAAGCATGAATTTAAATAATCAAGCATTTTAATAAAATGTAGCTGAACTGTACTTGAAATATATACAAAACAATCCCATATTATAATGGAGTTTTACTCGTTGTTATTTAAATAACATTATGAAAAATATATAAAAATTTATTTGAAATCCGAAGAAGTGTTCCCATCTATTAGACAAGTACAAATTTGTTGTGAGGAATAACAAGAATGCGTTTTGAAAAATTTACAAACCGCTTGCAGCAAGCCCTCTCAGATGCTCAATCTTTAGCGATGGGTAAAGACCATACTGCTATCGCAGGTATTCATATTTTGTCTACCTTATTAGAAGAGCCATCAAATATTAGTTTGTTGCAACAAGCAGGTGCGCGCTTACCTGAACTTAAACAAAAGCTTGAGCAAGCTATAAAAGATGCGCCGACTATTGCCAATCCAACGGGTGATGTCAACTTAAACCCAGAAGCGGTTAAAGCGCTTAATTTGGCAGACAGATATGCGCAAAAAGCAGGTGATGAATTTTTATCAACTGATTGGGTTTTATTAGGCTTGGCAGAGACAGGCGAAACTAAAAATATTTTAAGTGCGGTAGGTGTAACTCCCGACAGCT
Source organism: Acinetobacter pittii (assembly GCF_034067285.1). Classification (NCBI taxonomy): domain Bacteria; kingdom Pseudomonadati; phylum Pseudomonadota; class Gammaproteobacteria; order Moraxellales; family Moraxellaceae; genus Acinetobacter; species Acinetobacter pittii. Next base: position 2,506,513 of record NZ_CP139286.1, on the reverse strand, counting down.
TACGCAAAGTAATTGAACATATTCGAGGTAATGACAAAGTCATGAGCAATAATCACGAAGACCAACGTGACTCACTTAATAAATATACGATTGATTTAACTGAGCGGGCTCTATCTGGAAAACTTGATCCTGTTATTGGGCGTGATGATGAAATTCGCCGTACCATTCAGGTGTTATCGCGTCGTACCAAAAACAACCCTGTTCTTATTGGTGAGCCGGGTGTAGGTAAAACCGCTATTGTTGAAGGTTTGGCACAGCGTATTGTGAATGGCGAAGTGCCAGAGGGATTAAAAAATAAACGTGTTTTATCCCTCGACTTAGGTTCATTACTGGCTGGTGCTAAATATCGTGGTGAGTTTGAAGAACGTTTAAAAGCTGTTTTAAAAGATTTGGCAAAACACGAAGGCGAAATCATCCTGTTTATTGATGAGTTACATACACTCGTAGGTGCAGGTAAAGGTGATGGCGCGATGGATGCAGGGAATATGTTAAAACCTGCGTTGGCTCGTGGAGAATTGCGCTGTGTGGGTGCAACAACCTTAGATGAATATCGCCAATATATTGAAAAAGATGCGGCCTTAGAGCGTCGTTTCCAAAAAGTACTGGTGGATGAACCAAGTGTTGAAGATACGATTGCGATTTTGCGTGGTCTAAAAGAGAAATATGCCACTCACCATGGTGTGCAAATTTTAGACTCTGCAATTATTGCTGCGGCGAAAATGTCTCATCGCTATATCACCGACCGTCAATTACCGGACAAGGCAATTGATTTGATTGATGAGGCAGCTTCTCGTATTAAAATGGAGATTGACTCTAAACCTGAAGCGCTTGATAAACTTGATCGCCGTTTAATTCAGTTAAAAATGCAATTGGAAGCGGTGAAAAAAGATGAAGATGTCGGCAGCAAAGCTGAAGTCACTCATCTGGAAAAACAGATTGCTGAAGTCGAGAAAGAATACAACGATCTTGAAGAAATCTGGAAGTCTGAAAAAACTTTGGTAGAAGGTACTAAACAGGCTCAGGTTGAACTTGATAAAGCCCGTATTGCTTTTGAGAAAGCTCAGCGTGAAGGTGATTTGGCTGAGGCAGCACGTTTACAGTATGGCGTAATTCCAGAGCTTCAAAAACAACTGGAGCAAGATGAAGTTGCAGAAGAGAACGAAGAGCCAAAACTCATTCGTACTAAAGTAACTGAAAATGAAATTGCTGAAGTTGTTAGTGCTGCAACAGGAATTCCGGTTGCTAAAATGATGCAAGGCGAGCGTGAAAAACTTCTTAATATGGAAGAGTTTTTACATGACCGTGTTGTTGGACAAGATGAAGCGGTCGTAGCTGTATCGAATGCGGTTCGTCGTTCACGTGCAGGCTTGTCTGACCCGAATCGTCCAAGTGGTTCATTCTTGTTTTTAGGTCCAACAGGTGTTGGTAAAACAGAATTGACCAAAGCATTGGCGAACTTCTTGTTTGACAGCGATGATGCCATGATTCGTATCGACATGAGTGAATTCATGGAAAAACATTCGGTGAGCCGTTTGGTTGGTGCACCTCCGGGTTATGTGGGTTATGAAGAAGGTGGTGTTTTAACGGAAGCTGTTCGCCGTAAACCATATAGTGTGGTGTTGTTTGATGAGGTTGAAAAAGCGCATCCAGATGTCTTCAATATCTTGCTACAGGTGTTGGATGATGGACGCTTAACAGACTCACAAGGTCGAGTAGTTGACTTTAAAAATACGGTCATTGTGATGACCTCGAACTTAGGTTCACAAGATGTACGTGAACTAGGTGAGGGTGCAACAGACGATGAAGTGCGTACTATTGTAATGAATGCGGTAAGTCAGCATTTCCGTCCGGAATTTATTAACCGGATTGATGAGCTTGTGATTTTCCATTCACTCAAAAAAGCACAAATTCGTGGTATTGCCGATATTCAGTTGGATCGATTACGTTCACGTCTTGTTGATCGTGACATGAGTTTAACTGTAGATGATACTGCCTTTGATTTATTGATTGATGCTGGTTTCGACCCTGTCTATGGCGCGCGTCCATTAAAACGTGCGATTCAGCAACAGATTGAAAACACATTAGCTCAAAAAATCTTGTCGGGTGATTTTGTTGCAGGTGATACCATTTTAGTTAAAGGCGAAAATGGGCATTTGGTCTTCGATAAAATGAAACTCAGCTAAGCTTTTTCTGCTAAAACCGAAAAGAGAATATGGAAACATATTCTCTTTTTTTTATTTTCTATAGAGTTGGCACTGATGTACAGGTCTGAGTTAAAAATCTATAAAACAACGTGAATCTTCACAAAATACGTGTGAAATATTTCAGGTTTTAAAATGATCAATGTTAATGGTCGGGAAGTCTATTTATAAGATTGCGACATGTTTAAAAAATTGTTAATTTTGTTCGATATAACGAACAATAACAATTTAGGATAGATGCAATGAACAATAAACAAGGATCTGCGCTGTGTGTTTTAGGCCTTATTACGCTGATACCAATGAATGTTTTGGCAGCGCAGCCACTGAGTGAAGGGGCATTAGCGACACAGACTGGAGCGGTAAATGCAGCTTTACCTGTGATTATTGCAAAAGCTCAAGACGATGCTAAAAAACCTGTGGTAGAACAACAACAAGCACGTCAGGCATTGGGCGATAATTATTTACAGCAAGTTCGATGGGATGCGCTTAGAACGAGCGTACTTTCTCCTTATCAAGAACAAAAACAGAATCATGTGCTAGATAGTAAAGAAAAGAAGAAACTGGAAATGATTGCGTTACCGGAAAGAGCAGACCGATTTACCAAATATGATTTTGAATCAAAAAATGTTCATGGTGAGGTTATTATTACCGTGAAGTAATAATAACCTCTAATCTTATTAATATTGATCTAGACCAGGATGCTGGATTTTCCATGCACGGTGGATTTTCTGATTACGTTTAAAATCAAGTCCAATCGTTTCAGAAGTGATTTCTTCAACCTGAAAAATAGCTTCAATCTCTTCATCCATTTCAAAACCACGATAGTTGTTTGAGAAATAGAGCGTTCCTTCACTGTTTAATCGGTTCATTGCACGTTTAATGAGTGAAACATGGTCGCGTTGGACGTCGAAAGTACCATAGAATTTTTTAGAGTTTGAGAATGTCGGTGGATCGATAAAAATAAGATCGTATTGTTCATGACCTTCTTTTAACCATTCAAAACAGTCGCTCGCAAAGAACATGTGCTGTTCATCTGCATGATCTACAGTAAGACCGTTTAAAACGAAGTTTTCTTTTGACCAGTTTAAGTAGGTATTAGATAAGTCTACACTTGTCGTGCTTGCAGCACCGCCTAAAGCAGCATGTAAGCTTGCTGTAGACGTATAACTATATAAGTTCAAGAAGTGCTTACCACGAGCTTCTTGAGCAATACGTAAACGCATTTGACGGTGGTCAAGGAATAAACCTGTATCTAGGTAATCTGTTAGATTCACTAAAATTTTAGCTTTACCTTCTTGAACGATAAAGCGTTTTGAAGCTGTGCTTTGTTTCGTATATTGATTAGTACCTGTTTGGCGCGCACGCGTCTTAATAAAGATGGCATCGCGGTTTAAACCGGTAACAGCACGAATCGCAGCGAGTGCCAAATTAAAACGTTTTTTTGCTTTTTCAGGATCGATCGTTTTTGGTGGTGCATACTCCTGAACATGTAAGCGATCACCATATAAATCTACAGCGACATTAAAGTCAGGTAAGTCCGCATCATACAAACGTAAGCAATAAACATTTTCTTTGGTTGCCCATTTTTTCAAGGCAGTCATATTTTTTTGCAGACGGTTAGCAAAATCTTGAGCTTCTTCCATTTCAATAGGTTGAGCTTGCCAAGTTGCTAAAAATGGCTGAGTTACTTTTTCTGGCTTAATTGAACCAAAACGAATGTAAATCGGTAACTTACCATTCATTAAACGCAAGGTTTCAGGCGCTTCAAATGCTAAAACATCGGCTTGTTCAATTTGGGCTGCAATAATAGCTGCATACTGATTTGGGAAATGTTTTTGTAAAAGTGCAGATAGGCCTAAGTAAAGAGAGCGGTTAGATGCTTTATCACCTAAACGTTCACCATACGGAGGGTTTGTCACAATAAATGCAGTTTTGCCTTCAGCAGAAAAATCAGGCCAGTCAGCTAAAGTACGTTCTTCAATTTGAATTTGACCTAATACTTTTTCAAAGCCCGCTGCAATAATATTTTCACGAGTCGCTTTTACCGCTTCCCAATCTGCATCGTAGGCATAAAATTTAGGTAAAGGTAATTCTAGCGCTTTTTCATGACGTTCTGCTGCTTCAGCTTTAAGTGAAAGCCAAAGTTCGCGGTCATGACCATGCCAACCATTAAAACCAAAACGGCGAACAAGTCCTGGTGCACGGTCAGTCAAAATCATTAATGCTTCAATAATAAATGTACCTGAACCACACATTGGGTCGAGCACGATCTCTGGCTTACGTTGCTGAAGCTGAGCTTTTTGTAAGATTGCCGCAGCAAGGTTTTCTTTAATTGGCGCATCCGTCATATAACGACGGTAACCACGTTTATGTAATGAATCACCAGATAAATCTAGGCAGTAGGTATGTTCAGTTTTACCTGCTAAAACATAGAGCGTAATTTCTGGTTGTTTGGTGTCAATGCTTGGACGACGACCTACAGCTTCCATAAAGGAATCGACAACACCATCTTTTGCTCTAAGTGTGGCAAATTGAGTGTTAACCTTAATTTCACGCTCTGCATGTAAACGAATAGCGAAAGTACTTTGTGGTGCAAAAATAAGTGACCAGTCAAAGCTAATTGCACCTTCATAAAGCTCTTCAGCGACATCACGTGCATCATGTGTGTGTTCAAGTTCATAAGTATGAATTGGAAGTAAAACACGAGAAGCAAGACGTGACCACATACAGATGCGGTAAGCATGTTCAAGCGTTCCTTCAATGATTAAACGTCCTGCTTTACGTTCTGTCACTTTGGTGCCAAGCTGTTCTATTTCTTCTTGTAAGAGGGCTTCTAAACCATCAGCACAAGTAATCCAATAGTGGTTTAAACGTAAAGAGGTATTCATAAACTCGATTGACCAAAACATATAAATATTAACGATGCAAAGTTTAACTTATTTTGATGTGTAAAGGTTTTTAAATTATTGCAACCTATCACAAACCAACCAATAAACTGATTTTTATAGATTAATACAGTAAAAGTGGTATGTATTTTGCTAACTCTATCCCATCAATGGTTATTTATTTAACAAACAAAGCTATTTTTTAACCATTTTATTATTTTAAAGTGATGGGGTAATAATAAATGAAAGACATGATGGGGAATGGTTTTATTGCCAATGCCGATGCTTTCTCGGTAGCCACACAGGTCTATGTGCGCATGCGTAGAGTGACGGGGCGGGTAATAGATGCAATGTACATGGTTCAAAATAAAGATTATGCCAAATATGTCATTGCGCTTGCACTAGAAACTGAAGATGACGAATTAAAACGATGTGTTGAGCGATTGAAATCGTTGCTTGATACAATATCTGAGCCTTCTCAAAAAGAAAAAATTGCTGTTGTGAAAGTCGAAGAAGAGTCGGAAATTACCGCCGAAGATATTTATCGCGCACAAGTTCCACACCATTACATTGGTGCATTAAGGTAATTGCCAATAAGGTTCTAAATTTTCTGGTCAATTTAGGGCCTTATTCTGTAAAGTTCTTCTGCGAAAAGAGCGGAATTCAGCTACACTATGCACGTTTTCGCGATTCGACCCATAGGAATCCATTATGCATATTGCAGCGTTGCATCAACCGAGCCAGGTTCAGCTCAATCAAGACGGAAATTTAAAACATTTTTTAACGATTGAGGGACTTTCAAAAGAAAACCTCACCAAGATTTTAGATACCGCACAAAGCTTTTTAGATGATAATAATAATTTAATTAACCGTCCGCTCTTAGAGGGATTAACGGTTATGAATCTCTTCTTTGAAAACTCCACTCGTACCCGTACTACTTTTGAAGCAGCAGCTAAACGTTTGTCTGCCAATGTATTGAACATTGATATTGCACGTTCAAGTACTTCAAAAGGTGAAACTCTGCGTGATACGCTCTGGAACCTTGAAGCAATGGCAGCGGATATTTTTGTTGTTCGCCATTCATCTTCGGGTGCTGCACATTTCATTGCTAAAGATGTATGTCCAAAAGTCGCAATTATTAATGCAGGGGATGGCCGTCATGCACATCCAACGCAAGCGATGCTCGATATGCTGACTATTCGCCGTGAAACTAAAAAACCGTTTGAAGATTTAAGCGTTGCCATTATTGGTGACATTAAACACTCTCGTGTTGCTCGTTCAGATGTGGCTGCACTGCAAACATTGGGCTGTAAAGATATTCGTGTGATTGCACCGAATACATTATTGCCGGTGGGCTTTTCTGAATATGGCGAGCATGTTCGCTTGTTTAACAACATGGATGCTGGAATTGCAGATTGTGATGTGATTATTGCTTTACGTATTCAAAATGAGCGTATTGACTCTCCGGCATTATCTTCACAGTCTGAATTTTACAGAATGTATGGTTTAAACAAAGAACGTCTTGGTTTAGCTAAACCGGACTGTATTGTAATGCACCCGGGACCGATGAATCGTGGTGTAGAAATTGATTCAAGTGTTGCTGATGGAGACCAGTCGGTTATTTTGAAACAAGTAACTAATGGTATTGCAGTTCGTATGGCTGTATTGGCGTTATCAATGCAAGGCCAACTCCAAGAGCAAGGTTTAATTGAAGCGATTACGTTGTAAGGAATGGATCACATGAGTATTGTAAAAATTGAAAATGTACGTGTGTTAGACCCAATCCAGAAAACAGACAGCGTACAAACTGTATATCTTGAAAATGGCAAGTTGGTTGCTCCGGTAGAGCAAGTTGAACAAACTATTGATGGACAAGGTAAATGGTTAATGCCAACCATGGTTGATTTGTGCGCGCGTTTACGTGAACCGGGTCAACAACAGCATGGGACATTAAAGTCGGAAGGCAAGGCAGCACGTGGCAATGGTATTTTGCATGTCATTACTCCACCTGACTCAAAGCCGATTGTACAAGACAATGGTGCGCTTATTCATGGCTTGATTGAAAAAGCATGGCATGATGGTGGCATTCACATGCATATTATTGGTGCTCAAACCCAAGGCTTAAATGGTAAACAACCAGCGAATATGGCGGGCTTGAAAAAGGGTGGTTGTACTGCTGTTTCTAACGCAAATGCTGCTTTTGAAAATGATGATGTCGTTATTCGTACCTTGGAATATGCAGCGGGTCTTGGTTTAACAGTCGTGTTTTATGCCGAAGAGCCTCAAATTGCTAAAGACGGTTGTGCGCACGAAGGCTTTATTGCTTCTCGCCAAGGTTTGCCAATGATTCCGGCAATTGCTGAAACTGTGGCAATTGCAAAGTATTTGCTTATGATTGAAGCAACTGGTGTGAAAGCGCACTTTGGTTTGTTGTCTTGTGGTGCATCAGTTGAATTAATTCGTGCAGCAAAAGCAAAAGGTTTACCTGTAACTGCCGATGTCGCAATGCATCAGTTGCATTTAACTGAATATTTAACGGATGGTTTCAATTCGCTTGCGCATGTTCGTCCACCATTGCGTTCTGAGCAAGATAAAGAACTTTTACGTCAAGGCTTAAAAGAAGGCGTGATTGATGCGATTTGTACGCATCATGAGCCTTTAAGCAGTTCTGCAAAAATGGCGCCGTTTGCTGAAACTCAACCGGGCATTACCGCTTTTGATACCTATGTATCTTTAGGTATTCAGCTTATTAATGAAGGTTTATTCGAACCTTTAGAGTGGGTTGAAAAAGTGACCAGCGTGCCTGCGCAGGTGGCTAATATGACTACGCGTTGGAAAGATGAAGCAGGATGGGTATTAGTAGATCCTGAATTAAGCTGGACGGTAAGTAAAGAAACTATTTTATCACAAGGGAAAAACACCCCATTATTGGGTCAAAACCTTACGGGTAAAGTACTTCAAACTTTTGCTAACTGATCAAACGCTTAGTTAAATTAAATTTAAAATATAAACAGGTAGATCAATGAGGTCTACCTGTTTTGTAAATAATAGATGGAAATTTGTATATAAATTATTTAAAAAACAACAAAAGATTGAGCACGGATTAGAATAAAAAACTATCAGCAAAGAGAAGTATTTGAATAATCAAAAGTTGCTGGTTACGACTTATAAGATTCGGGAGAATAATCAATGTCGATAAACCCTATAGAACTGCTTAAAGAAAAAGTATCATCAACATTATTAAATAACCAGGACGGATACCTAGGCGAAAAATCGAATGCTTTATCTAAGTTTTATCCCATTTTACTTTCATTATTAGCTGCTAAACCTGATCTTATTGGACAATTAAAAAACAGTTTGGCTCCCTCGTTATCAGACCTTTTTTCTCATAATGACCAAATCAAGAATACTGTACTGACTCATTTAAGTGGTACAGCACCAAATAATGAAATCGAAAGCACACTCAACAGTGCAATTAAACCTAGCCTTAATGCAATTTCGGATGTTGCCGGAAATGATCAACAGAGTATTGTGAATTATTTACGTCAGCACGCAGAAACCATTCGTTCGCATTTACCGGGATGGGCAGTAGGTCTCTTAGCTCCTTTAGGACTTGGTGCAGGTTTATCTTCAGTTCCACATGCAACTTCAGCAGCCCCGCCATTAGCTGCAGCCAGTGAAAAAACAGGCAAATCTCGTGGGTTCCTCCCTATTATTGCCTTAATTATTTTGGGTCTTATCATTGCTTGGTTATGGCGTTCTTGCCAGCATAAAGAAGCTGTACCAGCACCTGAACCTACGGCTGCTAGTGGTGTTGAAGCAACTACTGCAGCCGCGCCTGCGAGTTTAACTTTAAGTACAGATGATAAAGGTGCTGTGAGCCAGTGTCAGGCAGGTATTGGTGATCAAGGATTCTTAGCAACATTACAAACCCAAGTTAAGCAAGTTTTCTCATCAACTCAAGATTGTAATGTGGATACTAGTCAAACTTATGCGGCTGGATTTACAGACAAAGATGCGCTGGCGGGCGTACTTGGTGCATTAAAAGGTGTGCCAAATGCATCTTTAGAATGGATAGGTGACAAAATTACTTTGAAAGCAGGTGATGCAGCAGCTTTAGCAGCATTAACCGCAAAAGTAAAAGCACTTGTTCCTCACACTGAAGTCGTTTCTACAGCACCAGAAACAACTGAACAGTCTGTAAGTAATAGCTTAACTGCTTCGCAAACTGCTTTGGGCTCAATTGACCCGAACAATGTCGATGTAAATGCGTTAGTGAAAGCGCTTAACTTGCAAATCATTAATTTTGCGAGTGGCTCTAGTGACATTCCGGCAGATAACAAAGCTATTCTTGATCAAGCTGCAACACTTTTAAATAAAGTAAGCGGTGTGAAATTAAATGTAGGCGGTCATACTGACTCGACTGGTAATGCTGCGGCAAATAAAGCTTTATCACAACGCCGTGCTCAAGCTGTGGTCGACTATTTAACATCTAAAGGTGTAGATGGGTCTAAATTAGTTGCACAAGGTCATGGCTCTGATCAACCAGTTGCAGAGAACACGACAGAAGAAGGGCGTTTTAAAAACCGTCGTATCGAGTTTTCAGTAGCTCAATAATGCTCTGATGAATTAAAAATTAGTTATTTTAATTTGAAAAAAGCTTCTCATTTTGAGAAGCTTTTTTGTTGAAACAAATAGTGTTGGATTGATATGAAAATCAGTTTGGTGGGAAGTGGGCGAGTTGCCTTTCATTTGGCAAAAGTACTTTTGGCTCAAGGTCATCACATCGTACAAGTCTATGCGCGTGATTTTGAGAAGACCCAGAAATTTGCAGAGAAAATCCAAGCAAAAGCCTGCCAGTCTCTTCGCGAATTTCAACAGACTGAGTTAATTATTCTGACAGTTTCAGATAGCGCAATTGCAGAGCTTGCAAAACAGGTTCATGAGTTATTTCCTGAAACACTTATAGTGCACACCTCTGGTAGCACAGATATTGAAGTCATCAGTCATGTGCATGAAAAAGCAGGGGTATTTTATCCATTACAGACATTTAGCTTTGAAAGAGAAGTTAATTGGTCGGCAACGCCTTTATTTGTTGAAGCGGTAACAGATGCGGATCAAGCAATACTTGTAGATTTAGCAAATAGCCTAAGTGGTCGAGTGTATCAATACACCTCAAAACAGCGTTTAACTTTGCATTTGGCAGCTGTGTTTGCTTGTAATTTTAGTAATTATTGTTTTGACATGGCAAAGCAGATTGTAGATAAAGAGCAGGTCGACTTTAGCTTGCTTTATCCTTTAATTGTGGAAACAGCAAAAAAAGCCACTGAAAATGATCCAAAGCAAATGCAAACAGGGCCTGCAATGCGAGGCGATCAAAACATCTTAGCAATGCATCAAGATTTATTAGCTCAAGCAGAGCGGGATGATTTAAAACAGGTGTATCAACTTTTAAGTGATGGCATCGTAAAGCGCCATCACTCGGACTAAGGCTTGTTCAAAATTAAGGTTCGCCGTTATTGCCCCATTTTAAGAAACCCGCACGTTGATTTAACAGTTCAAAATATTGATCGACATGCTTAAGCGTTGGATGGTCAAAAGGAGTGGCTTTCCAACGTTGTACAGACAGCCCAATTGGAATATCGGCTAAGCTAAATTGTGAGCCTGCAACATAAGCCTGAGTTTTTGCGAGTTGTTGATCAAGAATCTGCATATGATGATTCCAGTCATCAATACCTTGTTGTAATAAATTTGGATCTTGATGATCTGGTGAGTGTCTCAAGAGAGACATAATCGTATAGGTCCAGCTGTTATTCAGCTCGATCGCTTGCCAATCAATCCACTGGTCAACAAAGAATCTTTCTTTTGCTTGAGTAGGGTAAAGCTGCTGCTCTTTATCGTAAGCATTTGCTAAATAACGGATAATACTGTTGGATTGCCAAAGGACTAAATCGCCATCTAAAACCACAGGTATTTGACCGTTTGGATTTAATTGTAAATATTCAGGTGATTGAGCAGAGCGAAAGCCTCGTCCCCAATCTTCTCTTTCATATTCAAGATTTAGTTCTTCACACAGCCATAAGACTTTGCGAACATTAATGGAGTTATCGCGCCCTAAAATTTTTAACATATTGTTTTCTGACTTTTCGTGAGTTTAAGTAATTAGTTAGTGAAGCGTTCATTCTTATATCTTTAACATGATTTATGAATATTAATAAGTCTAGAGAATAAATAAAGTGGTATTTAAAGAAAATTATATTGCTTGTGAGTTTTTTGTTTTGAGGGTGGATTAAAGAAGGATTTAACATACCTCAAGAGTTACTTGGAAACAAAATGAGCATCCGCTCCTTAAGTTGTCTGTATCCGCTTTTATCAGGTAATAAAAAACCGCACTTCGGCGGTTTTTTGAATTTTGGTTTATCTACATTGGTTCTCTGGCTTGTGTAATTGCTCACGCAGCCATTCAGAATCCTCCTGTAGATTTTCTTTAGTATATCCCATTGTTCTAACCTCTTCTGAGGCTGATTCATATTCTTTAAATCTACTTAAGATAAAGTCAAAAAGTTCAATATTTTCTTTCCATCCTTTGCAATCAAGAGCTTTGAGTTTATTAGACCTAACAAGATCTTCTTGCTCAGTTTTTGCTTCTGTGGAAATGATTTGATTTCTGTCCGATTGTGTTTGAATGTATCGTTCCATTAACTTGTAATATTTAAGTTCAAAGTCTTCTTGAGTTGAGGCAAAGCAGCCACTTGAGACAATTATGCAAATTAGAAATGTGAAAAGCTTCATTGTTATTTTCTGTTTGGTTAAAATGATGGTTATTATTATATTTATATAACTAATAATTCAAAAGTTATTTTCATTTAACTCTTTATGCTCAGCTAATTTTTAATTCTACTTTTTCACTAGATTGGTTTTAAAATAAAAAGGCTTAGTTTATTACTAAGCCTTTTTTTATTATTTACTTAATCTTTTTAAAGATAAAGTCATTAATTTTATGACCTGACTCAATACCACGACGTTCGAACTTAGTGATTGGACGCCAGTCTGGACGTGGGTAGCTGTTGCCTTTACCCGCCAAGTTTTCAAGGTCTGGACGGTTATCTAATACATCTAGCATCCATTCAGCATACGGTTCCCAATCTGTTGCTGCGTGGAACGTACCGCCAAGCTCAAGCTTTTGTTCAACCAATGGCATACGCTCATGAGCAACAAAACGGCGTTTGAAATGACGTTTCTTTTGCCAAGGGTCTGGAAAGTAAAGTTGTACGCAGTTAATGCTGTTGTCTGGCATTTCACGTAAAACCTGAATCGCATCTGCATCAAGTACACGTAAGTTTTTAACTTCAGCTATGCCCGCTTCATATAGGCATTGAGCAATACCAGGCACATGGACTTCAATACCCACATAGTTACGTTCAGGGTTTGCTTTTGCCATAAGTACTAACGAACGACCCATACCAAAACCGATTTCAACAGTTAATGGACGCTCTGGGTGTTCGAAGTGTTGACGTAAGTCGCCAACAGGATATTCCAAAATTAAATCGCGATGTTGTTCTAATGCCGTGCGTTGAGACGTATTAAGTGGTGCTGAACGACGCATAAACGTCACAATTTCACGGTGTTCAGGCAAATTGTCTAAGTCTGCAATTTGCGTTTCTAACTGATCGATCGACATAACCTTGGCAATATTGAAATTCAAATGCGGTATTTTAAGTCTTCAGGTGATCAAGTCAAATGTTTCGGTGTTTTTCTTCATGTAGATGTCATGATCAATATTTACTCTAAGAGACTAATTAAAACTCATATGAACACTTTTACTCATGAAAACTTTTCAATTAAGAACACTTTCGGTCTTTTTAAGTGCATTAGGTGCATTTTCATATAGCTCAGTTGCTCAAGCACAGCTCATGTTTAGTCAATATGTTGACGGCAGCAGCAATAAAAAAGGCTTGGAAATTTATAATCCGGACGGAACGACTGTTAATTTAGCCGATTATGAGATTCAACAATTTAATAATGGTGGTACAGCAAAGACTGTGGCTTTTCGTTTACAAGGCACACTCGCGAGTAAGCAGAAGTTTTTAGTGGGGCGCTCAGAGTTGCAAACTGAGCTTGGAAGTAAAGTAAATCAGGTCGCTGCTTTATCTTTTAATGGAGATGATGCGGTTGTACTTGTTTATAAAGGTACGCCTGTAGACCGTTTTGGCCGTATTGGTGAACGCCCAGCAGCGGGATGGGGGACGGCAGTTTCAAGCCTCGGAAATAGTTTTAAGCGTATTGAAACAGAAAATCCAGCTTTAAGTGTGGATGCAACCGCAGCATTTGATTTGGACCATTCATGGTCGGCTTGGGCAAACCGAAATGACTTTTCAAATTTATCTGGCTCAACAACACAGCCACCTGTTGAAACAGTGAGTTGTTCAAGCCCCGATACACCAATTGCTGATTTAGCAACCGCAGCTCAAAATCAAACTTATACCGTACGTGGGGTGATTACTGCCGACTATCGTTATGCCAATGGTTTTTCAGGTTTTTATGTTCAAACACCTGATACGAAAGCACGTGCAAATGTCAGCAATGCCATTTTTGTTTATATTCCGAATAGTAGTGCCGTGAAAGGTGGGCAAGTTGGCGATGAGGTTATTTTGCGTGGTCGTTTAACGTCTTATCAAAATCAGCTACAAATAGATCAATTACAACAAGATATTCAAGCCTGTAATAGCAATATGGCAAATCAAGTTCAGCCGATTAACCTTGAACTTCCGTTTGCTAGTTTAACGGGTGGCTCAATTAATTCACCGCAGCGTTATCAAGGCATGTTGGTCAAATTACCTCAGACTTTAACGGTGAGCGAGAACTACAATTATGGTCGTTATGGTGAACTATCTCTAAGCCTAGGTCGCTTATATATTCCAACCAATTTATACCCAGCGTTATCTCCTGAAGCTAAAGCTCTAGCCCAGAAAAACTTACTGTCGAAAATTATTTTTGATGACGGCTATAACAATCAAAACCGTACTCCGTGGTTACCGACAAATTTTAGCGCTGCCAATACGCTACGTTCGGGTTATCAAATTAAAAATGCTGAAGGTATTTTGGAATACCGTTTTAATGGTTGGCGTGTGCAACCTGTACTTGGGCGCAATCAACCTGAAGTGATTACTCAAACAAACCCACGTCAAAGTGTCATTACCAAAAATGCTAATCACATTCGCGTAGCTTCATTTAATGTTTTGAACTATGACAATGGTGCAACGGGTTTCCCAACAGAGCGTGGTGCGACAACACAAGCTGAGTTTGATAAACAGCATCGTAAAATTGTGAGCGCGCTCAAAGCGATTGATGCCGATGTGTACGGTTTAATGGAAATTGCGAACAATGGTTATGGGCCTAACAGTGCAATTGCTCATTTAACGAGTGCTTTAGGTAGCGATTGGAAGTACGTTGTTCCTGAAAACTTAGACCGTTTAGGTGGTGATGCAATTGCGGTTGCTATTATTTATAACAGCAAACGTGTTAAGCCTTTAAATAAAGCTGTTGTGCTGGATTTAGGTGACAAGAACCGAACAACATTAGCGCAAAGTTTCCAAGCCGTTCGTGGCAATAAAACGTTTACTGTTATTCCAAACCACTTAAAATCGAAAAGCTGTAGCGGAGTTGATGCTAACTCAAATGACGCAGACCAAAAAGATGGTCAAGGCTGTTGGAACCCAACTCGTGTGAAAGCTGTTGATCAAATTGTGCAATGGCTCGCGAAAAATCCAACTCAAGTGCAAAAGCAAAATGCTTTACTTGTCGGGGATATGAATAGTTACGCAAAAGAAGAGCCTATTTTGTCATTTGAAAAAGCGAACTACAAAGTTTTGCTGAATGACGCCAAGGTAGGGCAAGGGGCTCAGGCATATAGCTATGTTTTTGGTGTTGCAAGTGATGCCAATGGTAATGGTGGAGCAGGTAACTTAGACCATGCAATTGCAGATGCCTCTTTATATCCAAAAGTGGTAAGAACTTTTGCATGGCATATCAATGCAGATGAGCCAACAGCTTTAGACTACAATGAAGAATATAAAACTGATGAGCAAAAGACATTGTTCTATGGTGAAGATGCTTATCGTTCTTCAGATCATGACCCTGTAATTGTCGATCTAGATTTAAATGGAAAAGACTCAAGCCATCCTGATGATGATAAGAAAAACGGTATTTTTGATTTCTTAACTGAATTAATGAATTGGCTTAGTCAGCTTTTTAAGCGTAATTAACGGAAAAGTTGCGTGATGCAAATGTGTTTTATCATATTTTAAACAATCGTCACGCAAGACAACTTGCAAGGAATAAGTTTTTCAAGAATATTAGATGGTGTAAGTATTTTATAAGTTTACGCTTTTTTACAATTAAGGAATTGTGCAAACCTTGCAGGTTTTCTAGAAGCAATTTAAAACGTTAATATGAGATAACAAGGATCAGATATGAAATTATATTATTCGCCAGGCGCATGTTCTTTAGCAGCACATATTATTTTAAATGAAATTAATGTTGATTTTGACTTAGAACGAGTAGATTTAAAAACACATAAAACAGAAAAAGGCGCCGACTATTACGAAATTAATCCAAAGGGATATGTACCGGCATTAGAAATTAATCCGGGTTTAATGTTAACTGAAAATGTTGCGATTTTACCTTTCCTTGCTCAGCATGATCCTAAGCAGGATTTAATTCCGCCATCAGGAATGGGCCGTGCGAAAGTATTGGAATGGTTGGGATATTTGAACTCTGAATTACATGATGCTTATGCAGTCTTCTTTGGGGCGCCGTTAACCACTGATGAAAAAACCAAAGCTTATGCAGAAATTGATCGTCTTTTAAAATATATCGATAATTATTTGTCTGAATCTGATTACGATTACTTAGTAAATGATAATTTCGGGCCAGCAGATGCTTATCTATTTGTTTTAACAAATTGGTCAAACTCAATTGAGCATGATTTAACACCATATAAGCACATTATTGCATTACGTAATAAAGTTGCAGAACGTCAATCTGTACAAATTGCGATGCGTGATGAAGGCTTAATTTCATAATAGATTTTAAAGACATGAAAAAGCCCCTAATCAATAGGGGCTTTTTTATACTAAAGACGATTAGTGTTGAGCGTCTTTTTTCACTTCAGCAGCAGTATTTTCAACAGCTTGAGCTGTATCAGCAGTTGCCTTACGTGCAGTCGCTTCAGTTTGCGCAGCAGCATCAGCGGTTGCATCAGCAGCATGGTCAGCAGCAGCATCAATTTTGTCTGAAGCGTTGTCTGTTGCAGTTGCAATATCATCAGCAGCTTTATCACCAGCAGACTTGATATCAGCACTTGCTTGTTGAGCAGCATTTTCTAAATGTTCACCTGTAGTCGCGCCAGTTTCTGGAGCTTTATCTTTATTACAACCAACAAGGGCAACAGTCGCAGCAAGACCTAAAGCAACAAGTAATTTATTCATTGTGTTTTTCCTTCTAATTCATGGCATCCAAATATGGATGTCTAAAATATAAACATAAAGTAAATGATTAATAAAGATCGAAAATTGTTAAGAAGTTGTAACTCTATTATTAAAAAAGCCTAGCATTTTGTAATGCTAGGCTTGAACTAAACCATAATGATTTGACCGATTTTACTGCCCAGAACGGATGATGTAATCAAACGCAGAGAGTGATGCTTTAGCGCCTTCACCTGTGGCAATAATGATTTGCTTGTAAGGTACAGTCGTACAGTCACCTGCAGCAAACACACCTTGAACATTGGTTTCGTTGCGGTCATTGACAATGATCTCGCCACGGTTGGTTAACTCAACTTCACTGTCTGTCAAGAAGTCAGTGTTTGGCAGTAAACCAATCTGTACAAAGATCCCTGCAAGTTCTACCACATGCTCTTCGTCAGTGGCACGGTCTTTATATTTAAGTCCAGTCACTTGTGAGCCATCACCCAGCACTTCTGTACTTAACGCATTCATAATCACAGTTGTGTTTGGCAAGCTATGCAGTTTGTTTTGCAACACTTGGTCAGCACGAAGTTTGGTATCGAATTCAACCAAAGTCACATGCTCAACAATCCCTGCAAGGTCAATCGCAGCTTCAACACCTGAGTTACCGCCACCAATCACGGCAACACGTTTGCCTTTGAACAATGGACCATCACAGTGTGGGCAGTACGCGACACCACGGGTACGGTATTCTTGCTCACCCGGTACATTCATTTCTCTCCAACGTGCACCTGTTGAAAGGATCACGGTTTTTGATTCAAGTTTTGCACCGTTTTCAAGTTCAACTTCAACCAGACCGTTTTCAGTTTGGTTGGCACCCGTGATTTTGCTCACACGTTGCAGGTTCATGATATCGACATCATAATCACGGACATGTGCTTCCATCTCGGCAGCAAACTTAGGACCTTGCGTCTTTTGCACAGATGTGAAGTTTTCAATGTCCATAGTATCCATGACCTGACCACCAAAGCGTTCAGCCACGATACCGGTGTTAATGCCTTTACGTGCCGCATAGATCGCAGCTGTTGCACCCGCAGGCCCACCACCAATCACCAATACATCAAATGCATCTTTTGCATTCAGTGCTGCTGCATCTTTTTCAGCTGAGTTAGTGTCAAGTTTCGCCACAATCTCTTCAAGGGTCATACGACCTTGGCCAATGTGTTCGTTGTCTTGGAATACCATCGGTACAGCCATGATTTTGCGTTGTTCGACTTCGTCTTGGAAGAATGAACCGTCAATCATGGTTGCTGTGGTGTTCGGGTTATAAATCGCAATCAGGTTAAGCGCCTGTACTACATCAGGACAGTTATGACAGCTTAATGATACAAACACATCAAAGTTTGCTTTGAGGTTTAAGCCTTTAATCTGGTTGAGCACTTCATCTGACACTTTAGGTGCATAGCCAGAGACTTGTAACAGTGCCAAGATCAAAGACGTAAACTCATGGCCCATTGGTAAGCCTGCAAAGAACACACGAGGCTGTTCACCTGCTTTAGCCACACCAAAACTTGGACGACGTGTATTGTTGCCATCAAAACGGGCTGTAACTTGGTCAGAAAGCTCGGCGATTTCAGTGACGAGTTCTTTAATTTGAGCAGCTTTATCTGACTCATCTAAAGCAGCAACTAATTCGATTGGACTTTCTAAACGTTCTAAATAAGCTTTTAATTGAGTTTTAATGTTTTGATCTAACATCTGTTTTTTACTCCAATGCATCCAAATTCTTTCAATAGATGCATAGTACGTTAAAACATAGAATAGGTAAAACAGTATGTTTTTATATATTCAATCGGTTTTTTGAATTAAAAAAAGCATTCATAAATAAGATCAATAATTTATCTCTAAAACACGCTTTTTTATCTTTTGTAGCGTTTTAAAGTGAAAGTATTTAAAAATTTATATATGTTATAGGGCTGTAAAGATTTTATGTCATAACATTAAAAGGTACTTTCATGTCATTGCAACGCGGCATTTATCAGCATTATAAAGGTAATCTCTATCAAGTTTTTTCTGTAGCAAAACATAGCGAGACTGAAGAAGAATTAGTCGTTTATCAGTGTCTTTATGGTGACTATTCAACTTGGGTACGTCCATTAGATATGTTTACTGAAACGGTTCAAATGGCTGATGGAAGTATCGTGCCGCGCTTTAAGTTAATTCAAAGCACTTAATTCAAACGGCTGTCATATAAAATAACGATTTTAAAGGGTGAATATATGCCAAATACTTTTTTCTTACAAAGAGTTGCCGATTTATATGACACCTTTAAACGACATGATGCCCAGCAGGCAGATCGTTTGCTAAGGTATCGCAATATTGAGGCTGAGTCTGCGAAACTGCTATCGCAATTTATTCGAATGCAGCAAGCCAAATCAATTTTAGAAATCGGGACTTCAACAGGTTATTCTACTTTATGGCTTGCTGAGGCAGCACAAGCAACACACGGTAAAGTAACCACGCTTGAAATCGATGCCAATCGGAGTAATGAGGCGAAACGCCATGCGACTGAACTGGCATTAGATGAATTGGTTGATTTTTGGGTAGGAGATGCAGCCGACTATTTAAAAGAAGCTCAGGAAAATTTCGATTTTATTTTGTTAGATGCTGAGCGTCCTGCTTATGAAAATTATTGGCCAGATTTAAAGCGTTTAATGAAGCCAAAAGGTGGCGTACTCATTATTGATAATGTCATTTCACATGCGGCTGAGGTCAGTTCATTCTTGTCTTTAATTAAAAAAGATGAAAATTTTATGAGCAGTATTTTACCCGTAGGCGCTGGTTTATGTATTGTGGTGGCGAGATAAACTATTTAAAAATATGATTTAGTCGTTCATAAAGGCCTGTTCAACGCAGGCCTTACTTTATTAGGTTATGACGCATTGACTAAAGATAGGCGAGTAAAGTGTAAGTCGAATTCTAAATATTTATGTACAAAAGCAGCTTTGTCTGTTGAGCGTAATAAGTTGTCATAAATAAATTCTGGTACAGGATGATAAAGTTCGCCCGAACCATCGCTATAAAATATTTTTAGATGACGTGAAGTCGCATTGTATTTCCATGAAGTGACTGCCACAGTATTCGGCATAAATTTTTCCCCTTTTATTTCATATGATTTAAGCTCAAAAAACATCGGTTATTTATTCGACATTACTCAAACTTCATGTAATGGGGAAGGGCATAATTGTAAAAGTATCAGTAGAAAATGTGATGTGCTTATTCAAAACAAAAGAACCACCCGATGAGGGGTGGTTCTTTGAGTTTTTAAAATCTAATAAGAGATTAGATTTTACCAACTAAGTCGATAGATGGAGCAAGAGTTGCTTCGCCTTCTTTCCATTTAGCTGGGCAAACTTCACCTGGGTGAGCGTGTACGTATTGAGCAGCTTTTACTTTACGAAGAAGTTCAGATGCGTCACGGCCGATACCACCAGCGTTGAGTTCAACGATTTGGATTTTACCTTCTGGATCGATAACGAAAGTACCACGGTCAGCTAAACCTTCAGATTCGATAAGAACGTCGAAGTTTTTAGAAAGAGTCCAAGTTGGGTCACCAACTAATGGATATTGGATTTTTTTGATTTCTTCAGAAGTGTCGTGCCAAGCTTTGTGAGTGAAGTGTGTATCAGTAGATACAGCATAAATTTCAACACCAAGTTTTTGGAATTCAGCGTAGTTGTCAGCTAAGTCACCAAGTTCAGTTGGACAAACGAAAGTGAAGTCAGCTGGATAGAAGAATACAACAGACCATTTACCTTTAAGGTTAGTTTCGTTAACTTCAACAAATTGGCCGTTGTGGTAAGCAGTTGCTTGGAATGGTTTAACTTCAGTATTAATCAAGCTCATCATTGTCTCCATGATTGAGGTTTATATTTAAACTTGTTTACGAGATCTAGAATAAATAAAAATTCTTTATTGGGGAAATAGTATTTTTACATGACTAAAATCGGAAAATTGAATAAGTGATAAATTTACGATTTTTAAGTCCCCAAACACTGTATTCGATTTGACTGCAAAAACATGTAAATCAAATGACAGTTATCGTAAAAGAAACTTGCCTAACAACATGAAGTCTAGTGAGACAAAATTCAAGGGCAAAATTTTAAAAAATTAAAAATATATAAAAACCCAACTGTTTTACCTTATGGTCATTAGAGCGTAAAATAGAGGATTGTTGTATTTTCAGGAAAATTTGTCTGTGCAGAATGATTTAAATATTGATCAGTGGGTGATGGCAAGAGATCGTTACCGTTTAAATCGTTTGCGTAAAGATAAAAAAGCCAATGCAGCAGAGATTGAAAAATTATTTGAACAATCTAATGCCAAAGTAAGACAGCGCTTTGAACGTCTCCCTAAAATTAAACTGAATCAGGATTTACCTGTCTCTCAATATGCTGATCGTTTAATTGATGCAATTCAAAAGCATCAGGTCATTATTGTGGCGGGTGAGACGGGTTCGGGTAAAACCACACAGCTTCCTCAGATTGCAATGTTAGCAGGCCGTGGCTTAACAGGTATGATTGGTCATACCCAGCCACGTCGTTTAGCTGCGCGTAGTGTTTCTCAACGTATCGCAGAAGAAGTTGGCGAAAAGCTTGGCGAATCGATTGGTTTTAAAATTCGTTTTAATGAACAAGGTTCGCAAGATTCAATTGTACGGTTAATGACCGATGGTATTTTGCTTGCCGAGTTAGGCAATGACCGCTTCTTGTCTAAATATGACACAATCATTATTGATGAAGCGCATGAACGCTCACTCAATATCGATTTTATTATGGGTTATTTAAAGCAGTTACTGCCAAAACGCCCAGATCTAAAAGTGATTGTGACTTCGGCCACTTTAGATGTAAATCGCTTTAGTAATTACTTTAATGACGCACCTATTTTTGAAGTAGAAGGGCGTAGTTATCCGGTCGAAGTGCTTTATCGCCCAATTTCAGAAATGAATATTGGCGGCAGTGATGACGACGAGTTTGATGATTTTGAAGAAAACCTTCCTCGTGCTGTTGTACAAGCAGTTGAAGAATGCTTTGCGGATGCAGAAGCAAAAGGTCATCCAGAACATGCCGATATTCTGATTTTCTCAAGCACAGAGCAAGAAATTCGTGAGTTGCAGGAAACGTTGCAAAAGTACGGACCAAGACATACTGAAATTTTACCGTTGTATGCACGCTTAGCTGTTTCTGAACAACAAAAGATTTTTAGTCCGGGTGGAAAAGGTCGTCGTATTATTATTGCGACGAACGTAGCCGAAACTGCACTTACGGTTCCAAATATTCGTTATGTGATTGATAGTGGTTTTGCTCGTATATCGCGTTATAACTACCGTTCACGTGTACAACGCTTACCCATTGAAGCAATTTCTCAAGCCGCAGCCAATCAGCGTAAAGGGCGTTGTGGTCGTATTGCTCCAGGTGTGTGTATTCGTTTATATAGTGAAGAAGATTTTTTAAGTCGCCCTGAGTTTACCGAACCTGAAATTAAACGAACCAACTTGGCTTCGGTTATTTTGCAAATGCAGAGCTTAGGGTTAGGTGAGCTAGAAAACTTCGATTTTATTGAGCCACCAGATTTCCGCCTTGTAAATGATGGCCGTAAACTGTTGATTGAGTTAGGTGCCCTTAACGAGAAGAAAAATGAGCTGACCAAAGTTGGGCAAATGATGGCACGTATGCCAATTGACCCGCGACTTGCTCGTATGATTATTGGTGGTGCGCATTTTGGCGTGCTCAAAGAAATCTTAATTGTAGTGAGTGCTTTAGCTGTTCAGGACCCGCGTGAGCGTCCGGCAGATAAACAGATGCAAGCTGACCAAAAACATGCATTATTCCGCGAGGCAGATTCAGATTTTCTGTTTTATTTGAAACTTTGGGAGACTTTAAATCCTAAAGGTGAAGCAGGGATGTCTGAAAATAAACGACGTCAATTTGCCAAGCAGCATTTCTTAAGCTGGTTGCGTTTACGTGAATGGAAACAGACACACCAGCAATTGGTTGAGTTAGCTGAAGGCTTAAAACTTAGCTTTAATGAAAAAGCTGCAAATTATGAAAACTTGCATCGTGCGTTGCTGACAGGTTTATTATCGTTCATTGCCAATAAAACTGATGAACGAAATACCTTTATGGCAGTGCGTCAGCAAAAGGCTAAAGTTTTCCCTGCGAGTACTTTGCATAAAACCAATACCTCTTGGGTGATGGCTTTTGAGATGGTCGAAACCTCTCAAGTGTACTTACGTACTTTAGCCAAAATTGACCCTGAATGGATTTTGCTAGCTGCACGTGATTTATTGAAATATCACTATTTTGAGCCGCATTGGTCCAAGAAAGCGGGAATCGTAAATGCATATGCACAAATTTCTCTGTTTGGTTTAATTATTGAGCCAAAACGGTTAATTAATTTTGAGAAAGTTGATCAGCCTGCTGCTCATGAGATTTTCTTACGCGATGCATTAACCACGGGTAACTTGGGTACGATTCCGCCATTTTTAAAACACAACTTACTTAAGCTTGAAGAAGTAGAGCGAGTTGAAGATAAATTGCGTCGTCGTGATTTAGTGGTCGATGAAGAAACGATTTATCAGTTTTATGCCTCTAAGATTCCGGAAGAAATTGCGAGCCGTCGTAGCTTTGAAGACTGGCGTGCCACAGTAGAAGCAAATCATCCACGTTATTTATTTATTGACGATGACGCGCTTTGGCTCAATGACCGACCAACAACGCAGCAATTTCCAGATCATTTGCACAATGGTCAGCTACGTTTAGCAACTACATATCATTTTGACCCGAGCCATGACGAAGATGGTGCAACTGTTCAAATTCCTGTACAGGCGTTGCCTCAAGTTGATGAAAATATATGGTCATGGGGAATTCCGGGTTGGCGCCAAGATTTAATTGAGGCTTTACTTAAAGCTTTACCTAAAGACAAGCGTCGTAATGTGGTGCCAATTCCTGATACAGCCCGTAAGCTCATGCAAGGGGTTGATGCAGTACATTTACGTGAACATATTTTCAGTTATTTAGCTTTTGCCTTACGTGGCGAGCAAATTACCGAAAAAGATTTTTCGTTTGAACGCATTGATCCATATTTGGTGCCTTTCATTAAAGTGATTGATGAAAAAGGCAAGCTCATTGCTAAAGGTCGTGATTTACCTGAATTAAAAGCGCGTTGCCGCGTGGAAACACATCGTCCAGTTAAACAGCAAAAGGGTGAATTTAAAGACTTTCCTGAAAACTTTACTTTCGAGGCTTCTCATAAAGTTACGGGTGTTGTAGTCAAACAATATCAGGCTTTAGTACCGACCAAGGCTTTTGCTGAGCTCGAAGCTAAAGATGAGTCAGGCATTGTTATTCAAACGTTTAACGATCAAGCTGAGGCGATTAAACAGCATCGCGAAGGGATTATTCGTCTGGTCCATATGCAGCTTGGTGACTTGGTTCGCCAGTTGAAAAAGCAGATTTCGAAACCGCTCGCGTTGGCTTATTCACCTTTAGGAGATAAAGCTAAGCTTGAGCAGATGTTGGTCTATGCAACCTTGCAAATGGCAATTACGACTTTGCCCATTAACGCTGATGAATTTAATAAGCTGCTAGATCAGGTCAAAAAGCAATTTTTGAGTTATGGTCAGCAAGCACTTGAGCAATTAAGTGATATTTATATTCAATGGCAACAAATCCGTCGTCAGCTTTTAGTGCTTGATCCAGATGTGTTTGGACGCAGTATTGATGATATTGAAGATCAACTCGATTTAATGTCACTTGGCAATTTTGTTTACCGCCAACCGGTTGATCTTTGGCAGGAATACCCGCGTTATTTAAAAGCATTGCTATTGCGTTTAGATCGATTGCCAAATAATCTACAGCGAGATCATGCTGCTATTGACGATGTCGATCCATGGATGGACAAGGTATTTAAATTCAAAAACGATCCAAAAATCAAAGAATTGTATTTGATGTTGGAAGAATTCCGCATTTCTTTATTTTCTCAACCGATGAAAACTAAGATGCCTATTTCGCCAACTCGACTGCAAAAGTTATGGGATCGTTTGGGAATCAGTTAAGATAGATCGGGGTCTGTTTATGTTGTTGTTTAGCCTACAACGCAATTTATAAATGAAAGATTAACAGACCCTATTCATTTTTTTAGGAGTTTTACATGGGCATTCGTATCACAGGTACTGGGTTATTTCACCCAACAGAAATCATTTCTAATGAAGAACTGGCCGACAGTTTAAATGCTTATGTGGAACAATATAACCAAGAGAATGCAGAGAAAATTGCAGCAGGTGAGCTCGAAGAATTACGCGGTTCAAGCGCTGAATTTATTGAAAAAGCGTCTGGTATTAAGCGTCGTTACGTGATTGAGAAATCAGGTATTCTCGATCCAAATCGTTTGCGTCCTCGTTTGTCTGAACGTTCAAATGATGAAATTTCACTTCAAGCAGAGTGGGGCGTGATTGCTGCGAAGCAGGCAATGGAAAATGCAGGCGTAACTGCTGAAGATATCGATGTTGTAATTTTGGCATGTTCAAACATGCAGCGTGCTTATCCGGCAGTAGCGATTGAAATTCAGTCGGCTCTTGGTATTCAAGGTTATGCCTACGACATGAACGTAGCATGTTCAGCTGCTACTTTTGGTTTGAAACAAGCGGCTGATGCAATTCGTTCGGGTGCTCGCCGTGTTTTATTGGTGAACGTTGAGATTACATCGGGTCACCTAGACTACCGTAACCGTGATTGTCACTTCATTTTTGGTGATGTTGCAACGGCTTCTATTATTGAAGAAACCACGACTAAAACTGGTTTTGAAATTTTAGATATTCATTTATTTACTCAATTTTCAAACAACATTCGCAATAACTTCGGTTTCTTAAACCGTAGTGAAGATGCAGTGGTTGATGACAAGTTATTCCGTCAAGATGGCCGTAAAGTATTTAAAGATGTTTGTCCGTTAGTGGCTAAAATCATTAATGCGCAGTTGGAAAAAATGCAGTTAACGGCAAACGATATTAAGCGCTTCTGGTTACACCAAGCCAATGCCAACATGAATGAATTAATCTTGAAATATGTGGCTGGTAAAGAAGCTGATTTAAGCCGTGCGCCAATTATTTTAGATGAGTTTGCCAATACATCTTCAGCAGGTGTGATTATTGCTTTACACCGTACAGGCCACGAAGTGGATGATGGCGAATATGGCGTGATTTCATCTTTCGGTGCTGGTTATTCAGTCGGTTCGATCATTGTACAAAAGCACATTGCGTAGGTTACAAGATTAGTTAAAAACGCTCGTAAGAGCGTTTTTTATGAGCGAAATCATATAAAAAAGCAGGCCAAAATTGGCCCGCTTAGATTGAATCAAAAGTTATTAAAACTTTTTAGTGTAGTTTACAAATAGGCGGTCTTCACCAAAGTCATTGCCGTGTTTAACGTTGTAATCAATCCGAATATATTGCAGGGCAACGCCTTTTAAGAACGGCTGTTGAAATGCATAGTTTAAAATCACATTCGACTCAGTTTCATGGTTTTTCTCACCATTGGCTGCTTTAAAGTCATGGCCGTAAACATATTTCACCATCGCATTTAAGCCCGGTACAAAGTCTTTAAAGTCATAGCCGTACATCACATGGTAAGACTTTTCATCTTCTTTAAAGAAACCCGTTGCATTCCAGTTAATGAAATACGTTTCTGGCAAGAAACCATCCGGTAGAGGGTAAGCCGATTCACCCATAATCTGTTGGTATCCCAAACCAAAGGTGTGGTTTTTTATTTTAAGAGTTTCTAGCACCCCAATGTTTTGTGCATCAATATCAAAAGTATTGCCGTCATCTTTTGCATTAAAGTATTTAAACTTAGAGGTAAGAGCGAAATTAGGTTGTTTCCAATTATGCTCAAGCCCTACATAGTGTTTATTGTAGAGGTCCTCTAAATTACCAAAGTAATATTCGCCCTTGAGTGACGGGGTAAATTGATAGCGCAGGTCAATATAATTTAAGCCATCAGATTCTTTAGTAATTCCATTTGCCGTAAATGAAAACTTTTTAAAGTCTTCTTCATTTCGTGGCGACACTTTTTCAACTCGACCAATTTCAGCATAAAGCTGGTCTGAAAGTTGCGACTTAAGATTAGTTCCCCAATAAGAGGCAAGTAATTGTCGGCTAGCATCGACAGCCGTTACAGGCAGATCTAACCAAAGTTCACCGACACTTAAAAGGGTTTTGTCATAGCCCAGTTTTAAAGTGGCTCCGTATTTTAAAAAGTCGGATGCTTGTGACTGAGTTTCCTTATTAAAAGGCAAAACTGTGTCAGCAACATGTTTGTCTGAACTTAAGCGCACAGCGTATTGAACAGAAGCATCTGCACCAATGGTAATCGGTTTGTCTGCAATTTGCAGTGGAGTGTCATGCATTTTTGATTTATAAAATAATGACGCTGCCTGAGACCAGCTGCCGGTATCTTTGAGCGCATCATTATCAAAATTACGGTTGATATAGGCGTTTTTTAAAGTGAATTTCCATTCATCTTCGGGCTGCTGATTTGGATTTGCAGCGAATGAATTGCCACACATCAACAATAAGGTTGCGAAAGTCAAAGCACATGGTTTAAAGCGGTGTAATAATTCCATAATCCATTTCCAAAAAGATGCGCCAGTCCTCGGCGCATTTATATTTACTGCTGGGTAAGTGTGTTTTGAGGGTTAAAAGTTGATGGAGTTTGTGCAGCAACAGAGGCTTTTAGATTGACCATAAATATTGCAAGTGCAGCAATCACACCAGGAATTGCAATCGCTAAGAAATTCATTTGGTGAGGAAGCTCAAAGGTGAGTAGAGCTCCGGTTAAAACTGGTCCGATAATTGCGCCAATACGTCCAATTCCAGATGCCCAGCCCATGCCAGTTGAACGAAGTGCTGTTGGATAGAACTGTGCAACGAAAGTGTAGAGTAAGATTTGAGAACCAATTGTGGCAGCACCAGCAATTGCAATCAGGCTATATAAAATAAATTGTGGACTATTAATGCCAAGCAGAATTAAAGCGGCTGATCCCACAATGAACATAATGGTAATAACAGGTTTTAAATGGAATCTGTCTGCTAAAGCACCACCACCAATTGCACCGACCATGCCGCCAATATTGAGCGCGAAGAGGAACAACATGCTCGCACCTAATGAATAGCCTGCTTGCAGCATGAGTTTAGGTAACCAGCTTCCTAAGGCATACACCATGAGTAAGCACATAAAGAAAGCAATCCAGAACATAAATGTGCTGAAAGTACGGCCTTGTTGGAAAAGTGCACGGACAGGTGCATCTGTCGTTGTACTTTCATTTAACACCAGTTGAGTATTGGCGTTTACCTGAGTTTGTGGTGCAATTTTACTCACAATACTTTTTGCCTGTTCGCTATGGTTAGATTTCACTAAAAAGGCGAGAGACTCTGGCAAAAATTTCCAAATGAATGGCAGTAATAACAGGGGAATACCTGCAATTAAAAACATGATTTGCCAGCCCATATCTTTAACGAGCCATGCGCCGAGTAGAGCAGATGTCATGCCGCCAATTGCATAGCCACTAAACATAATTGCGACCAAGGTACTGCGGATTTTTTTAGGGGCATATTCAGTCATAAGTGCCACAACGTTTGGCATGACACCGCCAATCCCAAGACCTGCAATAAAGCGCAAAATAGCAAATTCAATTGGCCCTTTAGCAAAGGCACCCATAAAGGTAAATCCACTAAATAAGGTGACACAAATTAGAATAGTCTTTTTACGTCCCAGTTTGTCTGAAAGCGTGCCGAAAATCATGGCACCAAACATCATCCCGAATAGAGCAGCACTGGCGAGTAAACCAGCTTCTACCGCAGTTAATGACCATTGCTGCATTAACAGAGGAAGAGCAACCCCATAAATAACTAAATCATATCCATCAAAAATAATAATAAGTAAGCACCAGATTAAAACTTTCCAATGAAAAGATGTAAAACTGGCTTTATCAATTAACTCATTAATATTAACCTTGCTCGTATCCATTTTCTTCACCTCCAATTTGTGAAGCATGCGTTATTTTTTAATAAACTATTTTGTTATTGGATTAGAGTCAAAAACCTAATTGATATATCTTTATGTCTTTTAGGTATCTTATTTTTATTGGTTTAATTAATTGAAAAATATAATTTATTTTAATTGGTCAAGTTGGTCTTATTACAATGTTTAAAATGGGGTGAATATTGTATGATGAGAATTCTAAGGGTTTTATAGATGTTTTTTTATAGATTTTATTGATGAGAATCACAGTTAAAAATATAGATAGGTTTATATTATGAATTGAAGCGAAAATATAAAAATAAAATACTAAAGTCTATTATTTAATTATTTTAGAGATTGATCTTAAAAATGAAATTTAATCTATATTCAATAAAAAATCGCCAAATCAGAATTAGCAAATTATTTGCTGTCTGATTTGGCGATTTAAGCTTTATTTTAGCTGGAGGATTTAGATAAAAAACTTAATTTCAGATGGGAGCTGATCGTGGTGTAAGAATGAAATGGGCGATTACACCAATACAAATACCCCAAAAAACTGAGCTTAAGCCAAGAAAATGCATGCCTGATGCAGTAGCTAAAAAAGTAATAAGTGCAGCATCACGTTGACGGTCATTTTTCATGGCAACAGAAATATTGGTGGCAATGGCACCTAACAAAGCTAAACCAGCCAGTGCTGCAACCAACTCTTTAGGAAGTAGGCTAAAGAGCATGACAATACTGCCAGCAAATAAGCCTCCTAAAATATAAAAAATTCCATTGGCGATTCCTGCGATATACCGTTTTTCTTTCAGCTCATGTGCATCTTTGCCCATACATAAAGCTGCGGTAATTGAGGCAAGCACAATTGTAATACCGCCGACACAGGCAACAGCTAAAGAGGCAATACTGGTAACAGTAATAATGGGTTTAGCTGGTGTGTCGTAACCGCTGAGTTTCATAATCGCCATACCTGGTAAAAATTGGCCGGTTAGGCTGACTAAAATCAGGGGAATAGCGAGGTTGAGTGTTGAGTTCCATGTCCATTCCGGGCTAATCCACTGCGGGATTGTTAAACTAAAACTCACATCAACCGGATTCATTTTGCCTAACATGAGGCTTAATAAAACTCCGGCAGCTAACACCCAAATCATGGTGTAGCGCGGCATTAAACGTTTGGCAATTAAAAAGACAATGAGCATGCTAAAGACAATAAAAGGCATGCTATCAGATGCAGTAAATAGGCCAATACCGAATTGAAAAAGAATACCTGCCATCATGCCGGCAGCGACATCTTGCGGAATCCATTTAAGTAACTTGTCGAAGTAACCAGTAACGCCAATTAAAAAAATAACGATGGCAGAAGTAATATAGGCGGCTATCGCTTCATTCAACGAGACATTGGGAAATAGGGTAACCAATAGGGCAGTACCCGGTGCAGACCACGCAGTTATGACAGGCGTTTTATATTTAATCGAAAGATAAATACCTGAAACGGCGGCACCAATTGAAATTCCCCAAATCCATGACACCATCATATCGGTGGACACATGGGCACGCTGAGCAGCTTGGAAAAAAATAATCAGTGGGCCTGAGTAAGAAATTAAAACTGCAAGAAAGCCAGCAACTGTTGCTGATATGGACCAGTCATTTTTTAATGTCTTTAACAGGGTTGCCATTATTTGATTGCCTCCATGCAAATCATATTATTTACCCAATCATACAAAAAGATCAGGTTTAACCCTGATCTCCACCTCCGACCGAAATAACCGATCCAGTCATATACGATGCGTCATCTGATGCAAGAAATAAAATTGCATTCACTTGTTCTTGAATTGTGCCATAACGGCCCATAAATGTTCGATCTATGGTTTGATCAACCACTTGCTGCATCCAGTCTTTTTCATTTTGACTTAACGGATTGGTGTTACGTGGTACTTTCCGAGGTGGCGCTTCGGTTCCACCCGTCGCAACAGCATTGACTCGGATCCCATCTTTAGCATGTTCAAAAGCAAGCGATGTTGTTAGAGCATTTACACCGCCTTTAGATGCAGAATAGGGAATACGGTTAATACCACGGGTTGCAATGGAAGATACATTTACTATTACACCCGACTGTTGCTTAATCATATCGGGCAACACAGCACGACAACACCATAACGTTGGGAACAATGAGCGATTTACTTCCTTAATGATCTCTTCTTCAGAAAACTCTTCAAAAGGTTTCATCCAGATCGCGCCGCCTACGTTATTAATCAGGATATCTACCCGACCATAGTGTTCAATGGCTTTTGCAACAACCGCTTGCGCACCTGCATAGGTTTCAAGGTCAGCATTAATTGTAACAGCATCACCGCCTGCACTCTGAATTTCTTTAAGAACGTCTTCAACATATTCAGAGCGATCAGCCATGATGACTTGTCCGCCTTCAGCCGCGACTTGTAATGCCACGCCACGACCAATGCCTTGGGCACTACCTGTAACAATCACAACTTTATTGGTAAATCTTTGACGGTTTGACATAGAACACTTCTCCACCTTGAGTTAGTTTGCAGAGAATTTTTCAAACAAGAAATTAGCAGGTTTGATATTTTCAGCTTCTAACCAACCACGTACCGCTTCTACCATTGGCACCGGTCCACATAGATAAACATCGACGTCGCCACCGTTTAACCATTCACTTTCAATATGACCAGTGACATAGCCTTTGCGTTCATGCTGACTTTCAGGACTTGCAACCACAGTTCGGTATTCGAACCACGGGAATTTCGCCTGCAATTCATTGAGTTTTTCTAGAGCAACCAAATCAAAGTCATTGGTGACACCAAAAACTAAACGAACAGGCTGTTCTGAACCTTTTTCTTCAAGTACTTGTAACATCGACATAAATGGGGCAATGCCGGTACCGCCTGCCAGCATTAGCACTGGACGCGCTACATTGCGTAAATAGAAGCTACCGAATGGACCGGTAAATGTCATTTTGTCGCCAGCTTTAGCATTCTTGCTTAAGAATTCACTCATCTTGCCATTTGGTACATTACGTACCACAAAGCCCGTTAAGCGATTGCCCGGTTTTGAGCTAAATGAATATGAACGTGTTTCGCCAGTTTCAGGAATTGCAACATTTACATACTGGCCTGCAAGGAAATGAATATCCGGTTGACCTTCATCAAGTTGAATATCAAATGTGATGGTTGAGTCTGATAAATTTTCAACGCGGGCTAATGTGCCTTGGAAGCTATGAATTTCTGTTTTGCAAACATCGGATGAGGCTTGAATCTGGAATACGGCGTCTGAAGTTGGGCGGCATTGGCACGCAAGAATATAACCTTGCTCAGCTTCTTCTGGGGTTAATGCATCTTCAATATAGGTTTCTTCTGGCATGTCATAACTACCGGACTCGCAAAATGCGCGGCAAGTTCCACATGCACCATCACGGCAGTCCAAAGGAATATTAATTTTTTGGCGATAGGCTGCGTCAGATAAGGTTTCGCCCTGAGCGACGTTAATGAAACGTGTAACACCATCTTCAAATTGAAGTGCAACATTGTGGTTTGACATGGCATGTATCCTACAAAATATTTGAAACTTTTACCCTCAGCCAACAGTCCGTTTAACTGAGGGGGTATGTCTTAAAGGTGGTAGATATCAATCACTTGGTTGATGTAGTCATTTTTCAAAACGACATACTTGCTCAAGATTTTTGGTTGATCACCTGAAAAATCGATCACATAACGTGACATACCGAAATAGCTGTAATTTGTCTTGTAACGGAAACTCAAAGTATTCCAGTTAAAGCGAACAGTGACTTTGTCACCATCACGCTCTACGACTTCAACGTTGGCAATATTGTGGCTTGTGCGTGTGTCCGGCATGGTTGCAGATGAGCGCTCGGTTTTAATACGGAACACTCGATCTTCTAAACCTTGACGGTCTGGATAATAAATAAGTGAAATTTCAGATTGTGGATCTTCAGTTAATCTGTCGTCATCATCCCAAGCTGGCATCCAGAAAGATGCTTCCGGTGCATAGCATTCAAGCCAGTCATCCCATTGTTCATCATCTAAAAAACGAGCTTCGCGATAGAGAAATTGAGCAATATTTTCTAAAGTTGCTTTGTCTTGAGCACTCATGCTGTTTCTCCCTGATCAGCAATTTCTTTCTCTGATGCAATCGCATGTTTCATGGTGTGTAACCAATATTGATGTTGGGCAAGATAAAGACCTTCATCTTCAGTTTTAATCCCACTTAACATGGGTTTTAAACCGATTTCGTTCGCTGCATCGTCTGGTCCATAAATCCAGTGTTTTGAACCGCGGCACATGTCATTCCATTCAAGTGCAATACCTGCGTAGCCTGCCTGACAAGCACGGAATTCTTCTAAATCGTCTGGTGTTGCCATGCCTGAAGCATTAAAGAAATCTTCATATTGACGGATACGACGTGCACGAGCTTCAGGTGCTTCGCCTTTAGGTGCGATACAGTAAATGGTGACTTCGGTTCTATTGACAGAAAGCGGGCGAAGTACACGAATTTGCGAACCAAACTGATCCATCAAATAAACGTTTGGATAGAGACACAAATTACGTGAACGCTCGATCATCCATTTCGACATTGCTTCACCGTATTTTTCGGTGTATTCATCTGCTTTCGGGAAGTTAGGACGGTCTTCTGGGTTTGCCCATTGTGTCCACAGCAACATATGACCATTTTCAAAGCCATATGAGCCACCGCCTTGTTTACCCCACGAACCTGCACTCATGGCACGGATATTATCGGCAGCTTGAGTTTCTTTACGATGCTGGGTCGTTGCTGCATAGTTCCAGTGAACCGCAGAAACGTGGTAACCATCGGCACCATTTTCGGCCGTGAGTTTCCAGTTACCTTCGTAGGTATACGTAGATGAACCACGTAAAACTTCCAAACCATGTTCAGACTGATCAACAATCATGTCGATGATTTTGGTGGTTTCACCCAAGAACTCTTCAAGTGACGGAACGTCGGGATTTAAGCTACCGAATAAGAAGCCTTTGTAGCTCTCAAAACGAGCCACTTTTTTAAGGTCATGTGAGCCTTCTTGGTTAAAACAGTCAGAATAGCCTGCTTCACTTGGATCTTTAACCTTGAGCAATTTACCCGAGTTATTAAACGTCCAACCGTGAAAAGGGCAAGTATATGTTGCTTTGTTACCACGTTTGTATCGGCAAAGTTGTGCTCCGCGGTGTGAACACGCATTGATCATGGCATTGAGTTCGCCGTTACGGTTACGTGCAATAATGACCGGCTGACGACCAATGTGCGTGGTGTAATAGTCATTATTGTTTGGAATTTGGCTTTCGTGTG
Source organism: Acinetobacter pittii (assembly GCF_034067285.1). Classification (NCBI taxonomy): domain Bacteria; kingdom Pseudomonadati; phylum Pseudomonadota; class Gammaproteobacteria; order Moraxellales; family Moraxellaceae; genus Acinetobacter; species Acinetobacter pittii. The sequence goes on along the minus strand of NZ_CP139286.1, from coordinate 2,472,545 downwards.
CTAAATAAACCCAATTCCCTTCGAAGATATATTTCATTTCGAGGTCGAATAGAGCTTCGTCAGTAAATACTGAGCGATGAAGTTTAAATTCACCTGTATCGATGTTATCGACAAGTAATTCATCAATACGGTCAAGATGGCTAGTATTGATTACAGGAATACGTGGCATGTCCGTTCTCCGACTTTCCAAAAGTGTGGAAGTCACCAAGGCCTTAGCTACTCTTAAAGGTCTTGATATCCTAATATTGTCAATGAAGCGCCTGAGTGCGCTGGGTGTTTAACCGTGAATTGATGAAGATGAATCACGGGAAGGTTGGCAAGAAGGCTTTTTTCACCAAGCGATTCATCACTTCATCGGTTTGTTGCTTGTATATACCTTAAAAGAATGGTTAAACTGTGTCTAAGACTGAATTTGCATTTTTTTATATCTTAAAGGTATGGAAACCTGATGGAACTAAGACATTTACGGTATTTTGTGGCGGTTGTTGAAGAACAGAGCTTTACAAAGGCGGCCGAAAAACTATTTATTGCTCAACCACCTTTGAGTCGACAGATTCAAAATCTGGAAAGTGAGCTTGGAATTCAACTGTTTGAGCGAGGAAGCCGTCCTTTACAGACAACCCCAGCCGGACATTTCTTTTATCAGCATGCTGTTAAACTTTTGTCGAATGCTGAAGAAATAAAAAGTATGACTAAGCGTATTGGTCTCATTGAAAGAAGTATGACCATTGGTTTTGTTGGGTCTTTGCTCTACGGTTTACTGCCACGAATTATCTATTTATTTCGTCAACAGCAACCTCATCTGAACATTCAACTCATGGAGTTAAGTACAACCGAACAGTTACAGGCATTAAAGGAAGGACGTATTGATGTCGGGTTTGGTCGTTTAAGAATTAGCGACCCTGCTGTGAGACGTATTCTTTTACGTAAAGAGCGTTTGGTGGTTGCTGCACATACGAGTCATCCCATAGCTCAACGTACGGAAGGGGTATATCTAGCTGACTTGATTGATGAAAAGATGTTTATGTATCCCACATCGCCTAAACCTAATTTTTCCACTCAGCTTTTAAACATCTTTGCCGAGCATAGTTTGGTTCCGAAAAATTTGCATGAAATACGCGAAATTCAATTGGCTCTGGGCCTAGTCGCAGCGGGAGAAGGGATTTGTATTATTCCAGCAAGTGCCGACACCATCCGTTTTCCTCATTTAAACTACATTCCGATTTTAGATAACGGTGCAGTCAGCCCGATTTTCATTACTGCACGCGCAATGGACCGAAGTGAAGACTTACAGCTTTTATTTGACTGTATTTATCAAGTTTATGATTTAGAAGGTATTCCATATAAACGCACCGTTTTTACGCTAGATCAGAACCCGATAGATGATTCAAACGGTATCGACTTTTAAATAAAGTGAATGCATAGCCTCAAAGATTGAAGCTATGCAAAATATTGATATTTTATTGCACTTGAGCTGGGAAACCATCTTCTTCAAGTGCTTCAGTAATTTTATCGACGCTTTCACTGCTTTCAACAGTCACGATTTTTGTTGCTAAGTCTACATCTACTTTTGCATTTGGATCGACATCTTGAATCGTCGCAGTCACACCACGAGCGCAGCCGCCACAAGTCATATTTTCAATAAGTAATTTCATATTCATACTCCATCAAGAACGAGATATTTGTTTGGATAACACTGAGTCTAAACCTTGTCATGATTGTAAGGTCAAGACCAATTTTTTTAAAAAATATGCTTGACCTTCCCATGATGGGAATCTGTATGCTCGATACAGAATATTAAATTTTGCAGATTTGCAGAGGTGTTTGATGGACTCAAAAAACACAAAATTGCCAGCATATAGTGAAACACTTCTAATTGAAGGCATGACGTGTGCCTCGTGTGTAGGTCGTGTCGAAAAAGCACTTAAGAAAGTTGAAAATGTAGAGATTGCCAATGTTAATTTGGCAACAGAAAAAGCCGTTGTTTATTCAAATCAACCAATTCAACGCGAAGCACTGGTTAAAGCAGTTGAACGAGCAGGTTATGATGTTCCAAAAGCTGCACCAGTAGAGTTGTCTATTGAGGGTATGACTTGTGCATCTTGTGTTGCACGTGTTGAAAAAGCGCTTAAAAAAGTAGACGGCGTTCAAGAAGCAACCGTCAACTTAGCAACAGAACAGGCTTGGGTACAAGCAGATGCATCAGTCAATATTGAAGATCTTATTCGCGCCGTTAAAAAAGCAGGTTACGACGCGAAAGCATCTGAAAAAAATCAAGATGAGCAGCTCGACAAAAAAGCGTCTGAGTTAGATCAGCTTAAAAAAGATTTAATCATTTCGATTTTATTGGCTTTACCTGTATTTATTTTGGAAATGGGTTCACATCTTATTCCAGCTTTTCACATGTGGGTCATGCACACCATTGGTCAATATAACAGCTGGCTTTTACAGTTTGTTTTGACCACATTAGTACTTGTTTTTCCGGGTCGCCGTTTTTATCAAAAAGGGATTCCAGCCTTATGGCGTTTAGCACCCGATATGAACTCGCTGGTTGCTGTTGGAACCTTGGCCGCCTACAGTTTTTCAGTCGTAGCAACCTTTATGCCGCATGTGTTACCACAAGGTACGGTCAATGTTTACTTTGAAGCGGCTGCCGTTATTGTCAGTTTAATTTTGCTTGGACGATATTTTGAAGCGAAAGCCAAAGGACGCACTTCACAAGCGATTCAGCATTTAGTGGGAATGCAGCCCAAAACAGCCCGTATTCAACGTGATGGTCAAGTAGTGGAAGTTGCTGTTGCTGAAGTGGTCAGTGGAACTATTGTAGAAATTCGTCCGGGTGAGCGTGTGCCAGTCGATGGTCAAGTAGTAGAAGGACACAGCTACATTGATGAATCTATGATTACGGGTGAGCCTGTTCCTGTTGAAAAAATAATAGGACAGCAGGTGGTGGGCGGTACAGTCAATCAAAACGGTACTCTAAACATTCGGGCAACCGCCGTTGGTTCTTCGTCTGTACTTTCACAAATTATACGCATGGTTGAGCAGGCCCAAGGTTCTAAACTTCCAATTCAGGGTTTGGTCGATAAAGTCACCATGTGGTTTGTACCGGCTGTCATGCTTATTGCTGCAATTACTTTCTTGGTTTGGTTTATTTGGGGGCCGGAGCCTGCGCTCACTTTTGGTTTAGTGAATGCCGTTGCGGTACTGATTATTGCGTGTCCTTGTGCGATGGGACTTGCAACACCAACTTCTATTATGGTCGGTACTGGACGTGGTGCTGAGTTAGGTGTCCTGTTCCGTAAAGGTGAAGCTTTGCAGCTTTTACAAGAAGCGCAGGTTGTTGCAGTTGATAAAACGGGTACGCTCACCGAGGGTAAACCGACACTGACAGACTTTAATGTGCAATCAGGTTTTGAACGTAAACAAGTGCTGACTTTAGTTGCCTCTGTCGAAGCCAAGTCTGAACATCCAATTGCCCTCGCAATTGTTCAAGCAGCAGAAAGCGAAGGCCTAGACTTATTACCCGTAACAGCATTTAACTCGATTACAGGTTCAGGTATTGAGGCGGAAGTTTCAGGTCAAAAAGTACAGATTGGCGCAGACCGTTATATGCATCAACTTGGTTTAGATACCAGCTCATTCCAAGCGATTGCGGCTCAGTTAGGTGAAGAGGGTAAAACACCACTCTATGTTGCCATTGACCAGCAACTTGCAGCAATTATTGCCGTGGCAGACCCCATTAAAGAAACAACCTATGCCGCGATTGATGCCTTGCATCAATTAGGTCTCAAGGTTGCCATGATTACTGGAGACAACCGTCATACGGCACAAGCCATTGCCAAAAAACTAAAAATTGATGAAGTTGTGGCAGAGGTTTTACCCGAAGGCAAAGTCGATACAGTCCGCCAACTGCAAAAACAATATGGTCGCTTAGCTTTCGTTGGTGACGGTATTAACGATGCACCAGCCTTGGCACAAGCGGACGTGGGCTTAGCTATTGGTACGGGCACAGATGTTGCGATTGAAGCAGCCGATGTTGTGCTCATGTCAGGCAGTTTAAAAGGTGTACCAAACGCAATTGCGCTAAGTAAAGCAACCATGCGAAACATACGTCAAAACCTGTTCTGGGCATTTGTATATAACGTAGCCCTGATTCCAATTGCAGCAGGTGCGCTATATCCCGCATTTGGCGTTTTACTCTCGCCAATGTTTGCAGCAGGCGCGATGGCACTTTCTTCGGTTTTTGTTTTAGGCAATGCGTTACGCTTAAAACATTTTCATGCGCCAGTAGAGTAAGGGTGCTGAAAATCAACTTTTGGTTTAAGATCATGACAGCAGGTCTTAAACCAAATTTAATATTTGAGGTGTGAGATGAATATCGGTCAGGCATCCAAACATTCAGGCATTTCAGCGAAAATGATTCGCTACTATGAAGAAATCGGTTTACTTGAAGCAGCCCAGCGTTCTGCTTCTGGTTATCGCATTTATTCAGAAACAGACCTTAAAACTTTAAACTTTTTAAAACATGCGAGAGAGTTAGGTTTTTCATCAGAACAGATGAAAGAACTTATTTCGCTTTGGAAAAACACAGATCGGCATAGTGCAGAAGTGAAAGCCTTAACCGTAAAACACATTGCCGAGTTAAAACAAAAAATCGCTCATCTACAAGAGATGGTTAATATTTTGCAGGCTTCAGCCGATGATTGCTGTGGTAACCAACAAGCTTCTTGTGCCATCTTAGACCACATTGAAAAAGGTGTGGGTGTAAGCTAAAACTTATTAAAATAAAAAGGAAAAATGATGACGTATACAGCTTCTTGTCTTTGTAATGGAATTCAACTGCAAATTAATAGCGAATTAGAACCCATCATGGTTTGTCATTGTACACAATGTCAAAAAGCGCAAGGGGCTGCTTTTGCTGCCATTACCCAAGTACAAAAAACTGACTTAAATATTGTGCAAGGTGAAAATCTTTTACAAGCTTATTTTGCATCGCCAAATAAAAAGAGAGTGTTCTGTAAAACCTGTGGTTCACCGATCTGGAGTGAACGTCTAGATAAACCTGATGTGGTGCGTTTAAGGGTAGGGCTGATTAATGAAGAAGTATCGACATCGGTAATTTCTCATGCTTTTGTGTCTTCAAAAGTGAAGTGGTATCCAATTTGCGATAATGCTCGCCAATATCAAAATGGGGTAGAAAACCCTTAAATATTAAGGTTAGATCGAATTTTATTCATTTGTAAAAAAACGTGAACAGCACTAGCCATGAATAAATAATGTGCTATAACTGTACTTAAGGTAATCGTAATATCTCCTCGATCTACAGGGAAACTTGGGACAGGGCAAAAGATACGATAAGACCTTACATATAGCTAGCAAAGAGCAAACCAAGAGATGGATAGACACAAATCTTAGATTGCTCACCGTTGCAGAAAAGCCCGTGAAACGGGCTTTTTTAATGCCTGTAAAAACTAGTTCTTATGTAGAGTTAGCTTATATTTTTAAATTATTTATGAAAAAGTAATGTAAAAATAATAAAATATTTCAAATATACAGACTATTCTGTATTGCTTTTTATTTTTATTCGCTGTACATTTAGTTAACGGTTTAAAGTTCAAGTTTAATAATGAACTCATGGTCGTTGTGGGAGATCTAAGAGCCTGCATTTTCCCCAAGATGCGGGTTTTTTTTATGCCTATAAAAAAGTAATCCTTAAATAAAAAATAAATAATTTATTGTTATTTAAAATATTTTAATTAGCCTACGATCTAAAGACGCGTAGGCTTTATATCTGAAAAATTATTTAGGCACGATAGGCAAGACAAGCTTTAGCACACGCTAAACATGCTTTTGCACAGATCTGGCAGTGTTCATGCTCATGTTTGCTGCATTCTGCTGCACAGAGTTGACATGCGTTTGCGCAAAGTTGCATTGCTGGCTCTGCTAATTCAGAGTTTCTTAACTCTAAAGACGTACAAAGTTGGCAGATCTCTACACATGTCATGCAATGCTTAATACATTCACGCATCATACTTACATGTTCTTCTTGCAAACAGGCTGCTGCACAGGTTTTGCAGGCAATCATACATTCAATGCAGGCTTGGATTGAGGTAGAGGTATCACAAAATAAAGAAGGATCGGTTTCTTGTTGCATTTCCATAAGAGTTCTCCTGTCGAAGACTATTATTAAAAAATAGAATATTGTTATCTTTTTTCATTTTATAAAATCATTTCTTTGGCAGGTAAGTTTGAAATGAAAGGTCTACAAATACTCAATAGGCAGTTAACCTCGTATAAGAATGTTACATCTCCTGTGTGTAGATCGGTTCGAGTTGATTTATAAAACGCAAAATACCAATTAAAAAATTAGGTTTAAAATTTGATTCGATATAATACTTTTGGCTAATTTCTTATTGTTTGAAATTTGTGCAAATTATCAGTGTGAACTTTAAGGGCACACGAAATGGAAAACGTTAATCAATACGCTCACGGAGCTGAGCATGAAGTCCACATACATTGCAAACGATCATTAAGCACACTAATACTGAGTATGTTCGTATTAATCGCAACAGGTCGTTAAAGGAAAAAGCACCCGAGGGTGCTTTTTCTATATGAATTTACAGAGGAAAATATGTTTAAGAGTTGATAAAGCCACGGCGTTTTTTGTAGGCTTTACGATCATAAGAAGGGATGTTTGATTGTTGGAGATCAATCGCAAGTTGTTTCTTGCGTTGAAACTGAACTTCGCTTAGAAGAGCAGCATAAATTTTGGGACGGTCAGTTTTAAACTTTTCTACATCCAACGGAATCGTATCTTCATTTTTGACAATGTACAAAACAGAGCCATTGCCATTCATTTCATAAATCGTCCAACCCACTCGTACAATGTAGAGTCCGGTTTTCTGATTCTTTCCTAAATAAGATTTAAAACCATCTGGATGAGGGCGAACATAAGCATTCATCATGCATCCTCGATCATCTGATTTATGTGATGAAAGCGGCGATCAATGAATTGATGGGGAGCAAGACATCATATTCAGTAAAATCACGATTTCTAGTTGTTTATATATTGATCAATTTGAAAATTTCAAGTAAGAAAAACGATTATTAAGTAAACTAAATGAGTGCAATATATTAAAAATTACAGCTTTTTTTTTGAGCGAAAATCTCGAGTTAGTTTTTTTATAAGCTAGTAAAAATAGCTCGTTATTTTCTATTTTTGTGATCAATTTTGCATATTTAAAATTATTGAAACTGTAAGTGAATTTAGGGTCAATTTAACTTAATTAATTGTTTTAAAAATAAATAATTAAATATTAATATTTCTTGTTACAACCATTTTGTCGACAATAGATATTCCTTTTTGACATATTTCGCCTAGCATAACTAAAGAGTTCGTTGCCTATGGTGTCATTTATGTTTATTGGACTTGTGGTCACCATTTTGTTGACTCCAGGCCCAACAAATACATTGTTAGCCTCAGCTGGAATACAAGCAGGGGTGAAGCAGTCTCTTAAACTTATTCCTGCTGAAGTGATGGGTTATCTCATTGCAATTACTTCGTGGGGTATTTTGCTGGAGTCAGTTTCACATTTTATCCCTTGGCTTCCTGCCTTATTAAAGTTAATAAGTGCAACTTTTATTCTCTATCTTGCATTTAAACTTTGGATAACATCAACAAATGACATCAAATTAGACACCCCACTGATTACGCCTAAGGCCTTATTTGTCGCAACACTTTTAAATCCTAAAGCTTTGCTCTTTGCTTCTGCTATTTTTCCACATGCAGCATGGGAAGTGCTTCACGTATATTTTGTTCATATTGCTGTTTTTTTATCTTTAATTACACCCATTGCATTTTTATGGATTGCTTTTGGAACCGTATTAATTTCAAACAAAGTAACTTGGTTAAACCAACGTAATTTACAACGTACGGCTGCATTTATCTTAACTTTTTTTGCTATGCCAATCGGCTATTCTGCGATTAGCTCATTTTAAACTTAACCCATTATTTATATTAAAAATTTAATTTTCAGGAGATTTTCATGACAAGATTAAAAGTAATTATCAAGGATCAGTTTGATAAAGAATCAATTGCTTTGGCAAAAGTTAGACCAATGAATGATCACGCACTTGAACTTCATAAGAGCGTTGAACATATTGAAATTAATGACGATATTATTCTACCTAATATGGATTTGCTCTATGAAAATCCAAAAGATGGCAAAATTTATCAATTAATTGGACCTTTCAGCGAGGAATAGGTCTTAAATTAAGTTTACGATAATCATGAGTAGAGCTTATGTCTGGTTTGATCTTAACCATAGAAATTTTAGTTAAGATTTGGCGAAAATTAAGTCAAATTAACGTACAGACACAATTAAAATATTGAACATCTAAAATGATTATGGGACTATGCCTGTGCAAAAGTGTGACCTAATCCACACTTTTGTATTTCAGGATTAAGTGGATTTCACTAAGCCCATTCCTTCAATGAGAAGTAGGAATGGGCTTTTTCTATTCAATTTATTCTTTAAATGTTTCATCTAAAGCTTGCTGAACAGCTTCTATACGTGACTTACACGCTTTATAAGCAGTAATCGATTCTTCAACAATTTTCATTAAATTATCAATATCTGGGCTTTCTTGAGATTCTAATAATTCGGCATTTTTCTTCAAAATGTCATGGCCGTCCTTAAACGTTAACTCTTCATTCTTCATTTGGGATTACCTGTGTAATGTTGGCTTCAACCACACCATCTTGCATTTCAATAGCAATGGCAGGGCCTGAAATTTGATGGATAGAGCGAATCGCTTTTCCTTCGGATCTGACAATTGCATAGCCTTTGGCTTGGACCTGTTTTGGGTTTTGCAAAAGAATTTCTTTCATTAAAGATTCGATTTGAGCTAATGAAAATTTAACTTGTTGCTGTGAGCTGAACTGAATCCGTTCTTTCATCTGGTCAAGCAGGCGATGCGCCGAGTTAAGTTGATTTTGTGCGGATGACTTAATGTGATGAAGCAGCTGATCATTCTTGCTTTGATAGGTCGTGATTTGATGCTGAGAAAGCAGCTTAATGGTTTGTAGACTATCTACTGCTTCTTGTACACGCTCAACAATATGGTTGCGAATACCAGCAATCACTTTACTTGGTGTGTCAAACGAACGGTGTGCAATTTCATCTAAGATGGTACGGTCTTTTTCATGACCAATTCCCACCCAAATCGGTACACTGCGTTTGCAGAGCAGGGCGGCAAGCTCATAATCATTTAAATAAGCCAAGTCATTGACAGCACCGCCACCACGAATAATCACAATCAAATCTGGTGGAAATGTAAATGTGCTAGCCCATTGTCTTAAACCTGAACCTAAAGACTCAATCAAGCTGGTTGCAGCCGTATTTCCTTGAAATGTCGCGCTGTGATACACAAAATGGCAAACCCCATTTCTCTCTAGAGCATCTGCATCTTTTTTAAAGTCGCCTAGGCCTGCTGCATTTTGAGGGGCAATCACTAAAACATTTTGGATATCAAAAGGAGTAGGGAGGAGTTTATTTTTATGAATTAAGCCTTCTTGAGTGAGTCGTTCAATAATTTGCTGATAACGTTTAGCAATTTCACCCAATGTAAAGCTTGAATCAATCTCTTCAATATTGACCGAAAATCCGTATTGAGGATCAAAACGTGCTCTAATTTTAATAAGCACATTTAAGTCACTTGAGATTTCGATACCAGTTTCACGTTCAAACTTTAAAACAATTTTACTGGCTGAAAATTTCCAGATTGTGGCTTTACAACTGGCAATGACTTTATCTGTCTCGGCATCTTTTTCTGCGAGTTCTAGATAATAATGGCCACCTTTAACATTTAAATTTCGAATTTCTGCTTTTACCCAAACTGGTTCATCAAAGGCCAGACGAATAACTTCCTGAACTGTGCCGAGATATTCACTAAGGGAAAACTGAGGTTCAGACATAGGAACTAAAGATTAAAGGGCCAAACTAGATAGTATAAAAGCCACCCCTCCAAGGCAATTGCTGTTTATGAATATCAGGTTCTGTTTAAAATAAATACAACAATTTAAACAACTAAATGCTGGAAATCGATATGGCTATTTAGACCGAATGGTTAAAATGAAAAATTAATAAAAAGATAATTCTTAATAATTACAACCGATTAAAAAATAAGGTTTGCTTTATAAAATATATGGGCGTATAAAGCTTACTTCCAATTGCGGGGTGGAGCAGTCTGGTAGCTCGTCGGGCTCATAACCCGAAGGTCGTTGGTTCAAATCCGGCCCCCGCAACCAAAATATTATGCTCTGTGATGTACCACTTTTCATAATACAAAATTATGAAAAGCAATTAGCTTATAAATAACCCTATATAAAGCTAAATATTAAATTCTAGACTGACTGTCCATACCTTAAATCTAGCGTTCTAATTAAATACCGTTAAATCACATGAGCTCAGTGATGAGTGAATGATTGTGAATATAGTAAATGAGTGGCTAATTGCCACAGCCGTAAATGGCAATGAAATTAATGTGAGGATTGTTCCTCACGTGCGTAAGCAAAACTCTCTCGATGGATATCGTTGGGTCGAAGTTGGTAAAAAAATTCAACTTCAGTCTGGTGAAGAAATTGAGTTAAACCAAGATGGTAAAAGCTTCTACGCTGGATTTAATCAACTTTATCGTTTAAGTAATACGTATTGTTGATCATGTTAGGCGTTAAAGCAAAAAACCTATCTCTTTTAATGGAGATAGGTTTTTTTATGTCTACATGTTATATAAATAATTAAAGTTATATAAAGCTAAACCCTATTAAAGCAATCAAATTATTATTTTAGCTATATTTAGTAGCTCAATTAGCCTGCCCGCCAAAACTGACGGCCCATCACTTTAAAGTTCTTTCCGTTCTCTTCAGTTACACGTCGATCTCTAAATTTTTCATTTAAACTATGCAAAATTAAAGAACCATCTGCTTCTTTAAAAATTTGTTTAATCATTCCTTCGCCAGCAAAGTAAACCGCATAAATCTCACCATCAATGACTTCAGTCTGAGAGATATCAATCCCTACCAGATCTCCATCTTTAATGTAGTCTGTCATGCTATCGCCCTTTGCTTTAATAATACGCATGCATTCTTGAGCAACGCGTTTTTCTTTAAAGAATGAAGCAGGGAAAGGAATCTTTCCATTAATGGCGTCAAAGTGAAACTCGATAGATTCACCCGTACCACAAGAAAAGTTAGCTTCTACCACCTCAATCCAAACATATTGATCGGTAGATTCGGCACTCACCACAGTCGGGCTAAATACGTCGCTTTCTCTAAATGAATCTTCTGTATTCCCAGTTGTTAACCAATAACCATCCACACCTAAAAACTGAGCAATTAAAGGAAGAAACGCAGATTTCAAATTTTTCCCAGATTCTAAAGCCTGATAGGCTGGCTGAGACATCTTTACTGCTTCTGCCACTTCAGCCTGAGTTTTTTTGGCTTTAATTCTAGAATCTTTCAAACGGTCTTTAAGAGCCATAATGGTCACACCAGCAAACTTATAACAAATATATAACTAAAGTTATATCGAGTAAAACAACTATAGTTATTGACTAGTAATAACTATAGTTATAATATCAGTTATATCTTCAGATGCATAGATAAAGTTTAAATTGTGTTTAAGTCACTATTCATAGCTTTATCAAAGTGTTGAGATCAAAGCTAAATTTATTTTGTTTCTATAGGTAGCAGAATAAAAGGGAGATAGCTCAATGATTATTGCTAAGAGGCTATCAAAACAAAAATTGGAATAAAAAAAGCCCGATTCCGTGGATCAGGCTTAATGTTCGTCGATAAAGGGTATCAAGAACATGAAGAATTTAACAAAGATTGTGAGCGCTAACAAAAGTTTCCGATATACGGCAAAGCCTTATATGAACTTTTTGGTCAAAAAATTAAAGTATGGAAAATATTTAATTTTGGAAAAATTAATACTTTTTTACATTTTTCGAAAAGGAAATATTTATTTGTAAATTAAGGCTTTAAATATATAACGTTTAGGTCTTTATGATTGTTGTACCAGAAGAAACGTTTCGGACACATATTTGTAGTAATAGCTTGGCTATATTGCTGAGAGAATGTATGAAAACTTCAAGAATAACAAACGATAAAGACGCCTTACTAAACGAGTGAGTTGAGTTGGAGATAGTGAATGACTACAGCAATGCAGAACAGAGCTAAACAACTTAAAAATGCAAAACGTGGAGGGTATGTCCCAACAATTGCAAAAGACGTAAACAAATATAAGGTACAAAAAATAAAAAGAGCACTCGAGGAGGCAAAGCAGATTGTCAATGAACTTGAAGATGAAGCATTCATATTTGATGATCAAGTCTCTATGCAAAAAGCGCTAGGTGCAATCACGGTAATTGAGTTGATTGAACAGGCCTTAAGCAGTGCACACTAACAGGCTTTAGCATACAAACATTCTTTCTTGGACCCCTGAAATATGGGGTCAAGGATCAGTTCGTCTTGCGATTTGGCGCGGTTTAAAAGCGTTAGTGTTTTTTATTGACTGTAATAAAGAAAACTAAGGGTAACTACAAAACATAAAAAACAACAAGCTAATGATTATGTTGATTTTTTAAGTTTTACTCTTTAAAGCAGGACAATGTCATGGAAACAGTTTCAACCAGTGGGTTAGCCACTTTTTTAAATATTTATAGCATTGCCATTATGGTGGCTTTTGCAGTCAGCTTAGTTGTCGCAGTGGTATTAATGATGCGTTTTCCACGTTCACTACAAGAATGGATTGTTGGTCTCATCTGCACCGTCGTTTCAAGTCTGACAGGCGGTTCCTTTATTATTATGAAATGGAATCTACATGAATGGGTATCCGATATTTGGGGAATGATCACGCTATGTGGATTCTTCTTCATTTGCGGATTACCGGGTTGGGCGATTGTTAGATGGATATTTAACTTTATTAATAAACAAGAAGGTAAAACGATTGTGGAGGTCATGAAAGACCTAAAAAAGGCGAAAGATGATCTTCAAAATAGCTAAAGATGACTTATACACATAGGTAAAATAAAATGAATATCGATCAATACTTAGAATCGCTCATCAGAAGAGAAGGCGGCTATGTTAACCATCCATCTGATCACGGTCATGCCACTAAATTTGGCATTACCGAAGCCGTCGCTCGATCAAATGGATATCAAGGCAATATGCAAGATTTACCATTAGCCGTGGCTAAATCTATTTATAAACACCAATATTGGCTTGAACCTCAATTCGATCAAATTGATACGATTAGCCCAGCGATTGCCGAAGAGTTACTCGATACAGCTATCAACTGTGGAGTCAATTTTGCAAAACC